>CAZDGB010000018.1:40615-41376 GCA_964504645.1 uncultured Planctomycetaceae bacterium
GAAGTCGGTGCGGTTGTAGGATGAGGCGCCGCCGCAGCAGCTGCGGGCGCAGGCGCCGAGGGCTGCTTGTCCTGGACGGCGGCCAGGCACTCGAGGCAGAGCAGCAGCGTGAGGCCTGACGCGGTTTGCACTTTCTTCTTCGCTTTCCTCTCGTGGCACGGCCATAGCGAAACCCGGTTAGAGGATGAACCGGGTTTCTTACAGCGACTTCAAATACTCCAGCACGGCGGTTTTCTCGTCTTCCGTGAGCTTCTGCGGGTAGCGATGCCCGGCGGCGCTTTTGCCGAGGAGCGACGTGTCGAAGTAGCGGCGGCGGTGCGCGGCGGCTTTCACCGCTTTCGGCACGGCGTCGAACTCTTCGATTTCGAGACCGACGCGCTGTTGATCGTAGCCGTCTTCCGTCCGCTTCCAGACGTGCGGGCGCTCGTCGGCATGCAGGACGTGCCACAGCGTCGGGACGGAGCCGTTGTGGAAATACGGCGCGCTGGCCCAGATGCCGTCGAGGGGCGGGGCGACGTAGCCGACGGGGTCTTCGATGACGTCGTCCTCGCCGTAGCGGCTGAGCCAGCCGTCTTTCATCCAGCGGCGATGCGCGGGGGTCAACGATTCCCAGCGGACGGGGTCGGTGCCAAGCTCCGCCAGCGCGATTGTCTTCTGCTCGTAGATTCCCTTCGGTCCGTAGGTGCCGTGGCAGCGGCTGCAATGTTCCTGAAAGACGAGCTTGCCGCGCTGCGACAGCGTTTCGTCGATGGCCCACGGAT
>CAZDGB010000019.1:0-6942 GCA_964504645.1 uncultured Planctomycetaceae bacterium
ACATGCGTTGCAATTGATGCACAACCAGCAGCGGCACGCTTTGCCCACCGATCCGGGCGAATTGAACTATCTGGCCCGCCGGTTGGACTACCCTGGCGCGGAAGCGCTCGTCGCCCAGTACGAGCGGCACGTCGAGGCCATTCGAGCGATCTATGAACGGTATCTCGAACAGGCCCATCCCGCTGCGTTGATGTCGCTGGGCGTTTCGCCCACGTCCGGTGAGAGTGAGTTGCCGCGCTATGAGGGAACGTTCTCTGAATCCGACCGCGCCGAACATCGGCGGATGATGCGCCAGACATCGCCCGAGCAGCCGGTCCGATTGACGTCTCGACCGGCCGACGGCGTCTGGCAGGTAACGATCGTGGGCGACGACCGGCCCGGTGATTTGTCGATGACGTGCGGCCTGTTCTTCGTCTACGGGTTCGACATCCTCGAGGGAGACATGTTCACGATCGAATCCGACCAGCCGTCGGAATCGAGCGCCGGCTCGCGGTCGATGTTCGCCTGCCGGTTCGTCGCGCGGTCCGCGGAGCAACGTCCCGATACCTGGCCCGAATTCGAAAGCGACTTGAACGACCTTTTCCGGTTGGCGCGGACCGGTGTGGCAGGCGCGGCTCAGGGAAAACTCGCGAAACGCGTGGCCACGGCCCTTTCTGGTCATGGCGGAACGTCGTCCCGCTTGCTGCCGATGCAGGTCGACTTCGACAGCGACGTCTCCGACAGCGCGACAATGCTCCGCCTGCAGGCGGAAGATTCGCCCGGCTTCCTGTACGAGTTGACTAACGCGCTGGCGTTCTGCGACATCGACATCAAGGCGATGTCGGTCCGCACGCGGGGGGCACGGGTCGACGACACGCTGCTGGTCGCCGACGCCCGCCGCGGCGGGAAAATCGCGTCGGAACAGCGGCTGAAGGAACTGAATGCTGCGATCGTCCTCATCAAACAATTCACGCACCTTGTGCCCCAGGCGCCGAATCCCGAGGCCGCGCTACTGCATTTTCGCAGCTTGATCGCCGAGTTGTTCCAGCAGCCGAACTGGGTGGAAGAGTTTGCTTCGCTGGAACGGCCGGACGTGCTCGACGCCTTGTCGCGGATGCTCGGCGTAAGCGACTTCTTGTGGGAAGACATGCTGCGGCTGCAGCATGCGAATTTGTTCCCGATGTTTAAGGACCTGTCGACGCTCGACTCGCCCCGGTCGCGCGCCGAGCTGGAACGCGATCTGGAGTCGGAACTGTCCCGGGCTGCGCAGCGCGCGGAGCGCGTGCAGGCGTTGAACGCGTTCAAGGATCGCGAGATGTTCCGCATCGACATGCGGCACATCCTGGGCAAGATTCCGGAATTCCGGCAGTTCTCCGCCGAACTGAGCGATCTCGCCGAGGTCGTTGTTCGTTCGGCCTGCGTCCTGAACTGGTCGGAACTGTCAGCGGAGTTTGGCCTACCGCGGACGCCTCAGGGTGAACCGTGCCAGTATGTCGTGGCGGCCCTGGGAAAATACGGCGGGCGGGAATTGGGATTCGCATCGGACATCGAACTGCTGGTGATCTACGAAGAAGAAGGCGAAACGAGCGGCGCGACGCCGATCGCAAACGCCGATTTTTTCCGCCAGTTTGTCGAACGGTTGACGGCCTCGATCCAGGCTCGGCAGGAGGGAATCTTCCACATCGACTTGCGGTTGAGGCCCTACGGACGGCACGGGCGGCTGGCGTCGTCTCGCACCGCGTTCCAGGAGTATTTTCATCCGCAAGGCCCCGCGTGGCCGTTCGAACGGCAAGCGCTCGTCAAGTTGAGGCCGGTGGCCGGCGACGAACTACTCGGCTGGGAACTCGTCGCGTTGCGCGACGTGTGCATCTACACCGGCCAGCCGGTCGATCATCTGGCGATGCAGGCGTTGCGGGAACGGCAAGTCCGGCAGCTCGTTCAAGCCGGAACGTTTCATGCCAAGCTCAGTCCCGGCGCGCTGGTGGACATCGAATACCTGATTCAATGGCTGCAACTTCGGCACGGCCACACATCGGCGTCGTTGCGAACTCCCGCGACAGCCGACGCCGCGGCGGCGCTGCGCGACGCGGGAATTCTCGCCGCAAACGATCACGCTCAACTCGAATCCGCGTACTGGTTCTTCCGCCGGCTGATCGATGCGCTCCGCATGGTCCGCGGCAACGCCCAGGATCTGACCGTACCGCCGCACGGCTCGGAGGAATTCGAGTTCCTCGCCCGCCGCCTGAACTACGGCGGCGAAAGCGCGCGCCTGCAGCACGAGATTGAGTTTCATCAGCAAACAGTTTTGGGAATCGTGCGGCGGTGTCGGCTTGAGGCTTGAGACCCGAGGCTTGAGGAATGCCAAGTGCCGTTTTGCTTTCTCAAGTCTCGCGTCTCAGCATTGATCGCCGCGCGCAATCGGCCTACGATCATGTCAGGAGCCGTCCTGTAGTAAAGGATGACGGGCGTGTCGAACAAGATCCTGGTGATTGACGCCGACCCGGGGATTGGCGACGCCGTGGCGATCGCGGCGGCCCTCTGCGATCCGCATGTCGACGTCGTTGGCCTGACGGCGGTCGGAGGCTGCGTTTCCGGCTTGCAAGCAGGCCGTAATCTGCAGGCGCTCGTCGAGGCGCTCGATCCGCCGAAATGGCCGCGGTTGGGGACGTCGGAATCCCCCGCGTGCCGTCCGCCGGACGACGAGGCCTTTCCGGTCGCGCTGCTCAACGGCCCACACGGCCTCGGCGACTGGGAGCCGGGCATGGCGGATCTGCATCATCAGCGCGACGCCACCAAGGTGCTGTCGGAGCTGTCGAAAGCGCATCCCCATGAATTGCTCGTGTTGACGCTGGGGCCGCTGACGAACATTGCGCTCACGGTCGAACGCGATCCCGGGTTTCTCGACCGGCTGCTGGGACTTTACTGTCTTGGAGGGGCGGTTGATGTCGCGGGCGACGTCACTCCGGTCGCGGAGTTCAACATCTATGCGAATCCGGCGAGCGCCCGTTCGGTACTTCGTTCGCCTGCCTCGAAGACGCTGATTCCGCTCGATGTCTCCCGCAAGGCGATGCTGACGTTCGAGCAACTCGACCGGTTGACGCTGGATGAGACGCATGCCACCGGGCGGGCTCTGCAATCGCTGCTTTCGTTTGCGCTCCGCGCGCAGCATCAGCATCACGGGATGGAAAGCCTGTGGCTCCCGGAACTGACGGCTCTCGCGGCGATCACGCAGCCGCAACTCTTTCACCGCGCGAACATGGCGGTCGACGTGGAACTGGACGGCAAGCTGACGCGCGGAATGACGGTCTTCGATCGACGGCATCGTCCCGCCTGGCGCCCGAACCTGGAAGTCGTCCGCGACGTCGATGCGCAGGGGCTGATCGATTATCTCTCGAACGTGCTGCGTCCTACACCGGCATAATCTGCCGGAGAAAATCGAGCCTCGTGCCGACGAGGCGGGTTCGCCGCTTCCCGATTGACACTTCAGCACGCCTGCCTATAATTCCCCGTGACCGAATTCCAACGGAAATGCCGATATTTCCCTAAGTTATAGCTGCATTCCGGTTCACTTGAAGGGACGACTGCGATGGCCGGCGACGTGCTCAATTTCACCGATGGCAATTTTCAGACCGAAGTCCTCGACAGCCAGCAGCCCGTGCTGGTCGACTTCTGGGCCCCGTGGTGCGGTCCGTGCAAAATGCTGACGCCGACCATTGAAGAACTCGCTGGCGAATTCGCGGGCAAAGCCCGCATCGGCAAACTGAACACCGACGACAATCCGGAAACGGCGACCAACTTCGGCATCTCCGCGATTCCGACGGTGCTATTGTTCAAAGGCGGATCGATCGTCGACCGCTTCGTCGGCGTCACGCCGAAAACGAAGATGTCCGCTTCGCTCAACAGCCATCTGTAAAATGGCTGTTCGAAAATTCGGAACAACGTCGATGGCTTGCGTTGGGAGTGTGCAATGACCACAAAGAGCGTGTTGACACCGACATTTTCGAACAGGTTCTAAACGCTGCGTACCACGCGCTGACGGAGAACGTGGCCACGGACGGCCGATCTCCTTCGTCGCACGAAGTTCACCGCGGAGGGAAAGGATTCCCCGATGTCCGAGCGACTGGCGGAGCAGCGCGTTGAATCTGCGGCGGCCGTTCTGCCTGCGCCCGCTGGCGATATCGAATCGTCCGTGAAGCTCGGAACGCAACTGTTGCGGATCGACGGTCCGGAACCTCTGGCCCAGCCCGAGCTCCCCGCTCCGTCCACCAATTACGTCGAGAAGGCGAAGCAGTTCGCCGATTTCGGCCACTTCATGCTGCAGTTCCAGCAGCAGATGCAGGAGTTTTCCGAGCGCGAGCAGCATTTGGCCCAGCGGCAGTCGGCGCTCGAACACGAGGAACGCCGCTTCCGGCTCTCGGCGAACGAAACCGAAGCCGAACTCGTGGAGCGCAAAACTCTGATGGCCGCGCAGGAATCCGCGCTGGCGCAGCGGATGGCCGATTTCGACCGGCAAGCGCGCGACCTGGAAGCGGCGGCGGATCGCTTGCAGTCTGACCGGGAACAACTCGCGATCGAACGGTCTCGACTGCGCGAGGACCTGTTGCAGGAACTGGAACCCGAACGGCAGTCGCTCGCCGCGGAACGCGAGTCCATCAAAGAGCAGCAGGCCGAGGTGCAGGACTTGGGCGATGCGCTGCTCGCGCAACACCGGGCGCAGCAAGAGCGCTTACAGGACCAGTTGCGGCAGGAACGCGATCAGTTGTGGGTATCGCTTACCGCGGAATGGAACGAGCAGCGCGCCCGCTTCGAAGACGAGCGTGCCGAGTTCTTCAAAGATCGCTCCGTGCTGGAGAACCGGCTGCGGTTCCAGCAGGAGCACCTCGAGAAAACGCGGCTCGAGTTGGAACACGAACAACGGCAGACGCTCCGCGAACGGCAACTCAACCGGGAGCGACTGGAAGCCGCCGAGCGCCAGGTGACGCTCCGCCAGCAACAGCTCGATCGGTATCGGGCTGTGCTCGACGAACTGGATCGCGCCCTGGACCGCGAACGGGAACTGGCGAGCCGCATGACGGAAGCCCTGTCTCACACCGCCCAGCAGGAGCAGCAGCAGTTCCTGATCGAGCGGCAAGTGTGGGAGGAAGAACGCCGCAATCAGCAGGCTGAGCTGCGCCGCCAGCAGGAACTGCTGCTCACGCGGACCGAGCAAATCGAAACCCGGCGGCTGCGTCTGGAAGCGCTGCGTCGGGAAGTCGAGTCGACGAGCCACTCAACCATGGAGTTGCGTTTCGCGGTCGAGGAAATCTGGTCGCAGTTGCAGCAGTCGCTTGGGGCGACCGCCACACAGGAAAAAGTCGAAGAGGCACGGCAAGAGATCGTTCGCAATTACGAGCAGTGGCAGGCGCGGCTGACAGAGCAGCGCCGCGAATTGCACGAAGCGGAGCAGAATCTGGAACAGCAGCGGCTCGCGTTCCAGGAAGAACGCCGCACGCTCACCGAGTGGATTTCCACCCGCGACCAGGAACTGTTGCGGAAGGAACGCGAACGGCTGCATCAATCGGCGGCGCAGGTCTCGGCCGATGAGGCCCGCCGTCAGATCCAGGAGCGCTGGCTGCGCGACAAGGACGAAGCCGAACGCGTCATCCGGTCGCTGCTCCGCGATCTAATGGAGCAGGCGACGCGTCTGCCCGAACCGGACGCATCCGCGATTGCCGCGTAAGACGCCGGTGTTTTTGCACTCACGGCACGCGTGCGCTACAATGAGTCCCTCGCCCTCTTCTCCGGGCGAAAGGACTCGGTCGATGTCCGCCGTTCAAAGTCCACCGATCATCGCGCCTTCCGCCGCTCCGGTAACGGTTCCCGTTCTCAACGAACGAGCGCCGGCCGCCGAGCGCGGCGAACGCCGGCCGTTTCTGGATCTATTGCGGGCTCTCTCCGCTCATCTGATCGTCTGGCATCACCTGGCGTTTTACGGACCGCTGTCGGATGTCGTCGCTCTCGAATTCCCCGCCGTGATGGACTTTCTGTTCGAGCATGGCCGCAATGCCGTGCAGGTCTTCTTCGTCCTCAGCGGATTTGTTTCAGCGGAAAGTCTCGGCAAGCGAAAGCACTTCGAACTTCCCGACGCCGCGGACTTCGTGCGGCGCCGCTACATTCGCATCGCCGGGCCGTACATCTGCGTGCTGTTGATTGCGATCCTGGCGAACTACGCTGCCGATCACTGGATGGATCACTCATCGATTTCGGCGTTTCCCACGATTCCGCAGTTCCTCGCGCACACCGTTTTCCTCCAAAGTCTGCTCGGCTATGAAGCGTTGTCGGCCGGCGTGTGGTATCTTGCCATCGACTTTCAACTTGTGTTGATCATCGTCGCATTATGGTTGCTCTCGCACCGCGTGGCGCCCGACAGACTTTCGACACCCATCGTTCGACTGCAATTTCTGCTCTGGCCGCTCGCGGCCGTGTCGCTGTTCTGGATCAACCGCGTGCCAGAATGCGAAATCTGGGCGTTCTACTTTTTCGGCAGCTATGCCTTCGGAGCGGTAACGTCGCTCACCCTCTCAAGCCGCTTGCCGAAGTGGATGTTTTTCGCCTACGCCGGGTTGATGTTGCTGGCGATTGTTATCGAGTTCCGTCCGCGTCTCATCGTGAGCCTCGCCGTCGGCGTGCTCGTGTTCGCCGCCGCGTTCCTCGGCTGGCTCTCGACGCGGCCGTGCAACCGCTGGCTCACGCTGGCCGCGGCGTCCTCGTACAGCCTGTTTCTGATTCACTTCCCGGTGTGTCTGTTGGTGAATGCCTGGATGTCCCGTTTCGCGCTCGATTCGCCGATGCTGTGCCTGGCCGGCCTGATCGCCGCATACATCCTCAGCGTGGCCGCGTCGCTGGTCTTCTACCTCGCCGTCGAGAAACGATTCCAGACGGCTTCGTTGGAGTCCCGGGGTGAGGCGGGGTTGGGGGGTTGGT
>CAZDGB010000019.1:6952-38690 GCA_964504645.1 uncultured Planctomycetaceae bacterium
GGCGCCCGGGCTTCCGCGGTTCTTGGGGGTTAAAAAAAACCCCCCAACCCCGGGCTCACCCCGGGACTCCAACGCCCAACCAGAAAAACGACTCGGTGGATCAAAGAAACTTTTCCGCCAGATGTTCAGGCTTTACCGACCATTGCGGCGGTTGTGAACGGATTCCCTCAAGCCCAACTCCACGCTAGCCGAACCGGTTCGGAAGAAGCTTCGATTCTCGCAGGGAGGCGGCGCGCGATGGCTTTGCCGGAAGACGATCCGCCGCCCGGCGTGCCGGAATGGGTCGTCACCTACGGCGACATGATGTCGCTGTTGCTCACGTTCTTCATCATGCTCGTGTCGCTCAGCGAAGTCGCGGGCGACAAGAAATTTCTGCAGGTGCTCGAATCGCTGCAGCAGGGGATCGGCTACCGCGCGGGCCGGATCGCACCGCCCGGCAAAAACTTCCCCGTCAACAGCATGATCGAGAAGCTGAAGACGCTCGGCGCACACACCGAGGACTCCCAAGGCCGCGGCGGCGTCAAAACGCCGCAATCGGTAGAAGGGGAAGACAAACGGGTCTTCATGCCCCGGCACGGCAAGCCGATTCCCGCGGGCCCGCTGGTGCTGTTCGATCAGCCGAACGCCGATTTGTCGCCGGACGCCGAGCGACGCCTGAAATCGATCGCCGAATCGCTGTCGGGCAAACCCAATAAGATCGAAGTTCGCGGCCATACGTCGTCGGCGCCGCTGCCCGACGGATCCCCATATGCTGACCGGTTTGAGCTGTCCTACGCCCGGGCCCGCGCCGCGTCCAATCTGCTGGCCGCACACGGCGTGGAACGGGAGCGGATGCGCGTGGTCGCCGCGGCCGACAACGAGCCGCCGGAATCGGCCAGCGACGTGCAGACGGCATCCACCGACCGCGTCGAAGTGGTGGTGCTCGACGCGTTCAGCGCCGAATACGTCGGTCCGCAGCATATGCCGAAATGACCCGCTCGTCCGTCGCGTCGACCGTCAGCGGCAGTTTGGGCGCGGGAACGGCGGGATGCGCTTCATCGTAGCGCAGTTCGACCGGTTCCAGCGGGACGAACGACGCCGCGAGCAGGTCTTGCCAGAAGAAGTCGTTCGTCAACTCGTTGTCGCGGAACTCCATTTCCTCGAGCACGACGGGATGCCAGTGCCGGTTGCGCTCGTTGACGGGGACGTAGTGGTCGCGGGCCCATTTCCGCAAACGCATTTCCTGAATCAGATCGACGCCTACGCGCTCGGCGGCATTCATGGGTGGTTCCGGGAAGGAGTATGCTGATGGCTTGCTCGTTGTCTTCGGACAATTGGCCGCCCGCCGAGCAGACGCCGCCCCCGTCACGGGCAAATTTCGCCGAAGTCGGCCGCGTCGCCGCGGCAGAAGCCGCATCAGGCGTCCAGTTCCCGCGGACGGACGATTTCCGATGACAGACAAACCGAAGCCCGGCTGCGGCTCTGGGAAGCCGGGCTTCCTGGCGTATGATGGAATGTGCGTCGCTGAATTGTTGAAAGCCCGGCTTTCCCGAGCTAAAGCCGGGCTTTGTCGTTCGGTAAAACATGACACCGCTTGAAGACAAACTGCCGCCCGCTTGCCAGACCGATGCCGAATGCCGGCTGCTGGTCGAGTTGCGCGATCGTCCCGATTTGATGGCTGCCGTCGCCGCGGCGGAAGGCTCCGAATTGAGCGTGCAGGCGAACCTGCGCAAACGATTTCCGGAGGACCTCGTGCGCCAGGCGCTGCTGCTGCACGACCTGCGCCGCCGCGCGGCCGCCAAGTTTTCTCCCGCCGAGCGGATGTGGTTTGATCGCGTCGGCTTGGAGCAAGCGACAGCGGAATTCGTCGCCCGGCACAAAGCCGCGCGGTTCCCCGCCGGCGAGAAAGTCTGGGATCTGTGCAGCGGGATCGGCAGCGATGCGATCGCGCTCGCCGGACGCGGTCCGGTGATTGCGGTCGACAATCGCCCCGCGGCTTGTTTGCGTACGCTGTGGAACGCCGAAGTCTACGGCATCGCGGAAGCGCTCGAACTCCGTTGCGACGACGTGCAGTCGGTCGCCGTGGCAAGCGATTTCGTGCACATCGATCCCGACCGGCGTTCCACTGGCGCGCAGCGGGCCAACAGGCTCGAGGAGTATCAGCCGGGACTCGAATTCCTGCAGCGTCTCGCGGAAAGCGGTCGCGGCGGGGCGATCAAAGTCGGCCCGGCAAGCAACTTCGGCGGTAAGTTTCCGCAGACGGAAATCGAACTCATCAGCCTGCAGGGTGAATGTAAGGAAGCGACCGTGTGGTACGGCGAACTGGCCGGCCCGCATCCGTGTCGCGCGACGGTGCTCCCCGCCGGCGCGACGCTAGCCGGCCATCCGTTGAGCTCATCCGCGGACATCACGCCGCTGCAAACGTTCCTATTCGATCCTGATCCGGCCGTCGTGCGTTCCGGCCTGGTCGATCTGTGCGCCGAGCAATTGGGCCTCAACCGCCTCGATGCCGCCGAGGAATACCTGACGGGAGACCGCTCGGTCGAATCGCCGTTCGTCGCGCCGTTTCGCGTGCTGGCCGAATTGCCGAATAACGAACGGGAACTGCGCCAGTTTCTGCGGACGGCGAACGGCGGGCGATACGAAATCAAATGCCGGCACGTTCCGGTCCATGCCGAAGAACTCCGTCGCCGCTTGCCCCACGACGGCGACCAATCGCTGACGATTTTCCTGGCCCGTCTCGCGGGCAAGGCGCGGTTCGTCGTCGCGGAACGGGTCTGACCTCGACGCGATTCCGTAAAATCCGAGAACGAAAACACGTCGGGCTTACCCCTCGACGCTCGCCGACGGTACGATGGACGCCATGAAGGAACACACGCTGCGAAACGGAGTTTCGCCGGACGATTTGACGCCGAGCCAGAGGGCCGCCGTCGAGCATTTCGAAGGGCCGCTGCTGGTGCTCGCCGGACCGGGGTCCGGGAAGACGCGGGTCATCACGCGGCGGATTGCGCGGCTGGTCGAGCGAGGCGTCTCGCCGCACGAGTTGCTGGCGATTACGTTCACGAACAAGGCCGCCCGCGAGATGCAGGACCGCGTGCAGCGGCTATTGCCACGGTCGCGCGTCTGGGTCAGCACGTTTCACCGCTTCTGCGCTCGATTGTTGCGGGAGCGCGGCGAGGCGATCGGACTGAAGCCGAACTTTTCGATCTTCGATACCGGCGACCAGCAGCAACTCATCAAGCACGTCCTGCACGACGAGAACATCGACGCCACGCACTACCCCCCGGCGAAAATCGGCCAGCGGATCAGCCAGGCAAAGAACGAACTGATCACGCCGGCGATGTACGTCTCGCGCTATCAGGAACGCGTGGGGCACAACATCGACGCCGTCGTGGCCCGCGTTTATCCGAAATATCAGGAGCGCTTGCTGACGGCGAACGCCGTCGACTTCGACGATCTCTTGGTCCACGTTGCGATGCTCCTGACAGAGAACGAGGAATTGCGGGCCGAACTCGACGACCGGTATCGCTTTATCCTGGTCGACGAATATCAGGACACGAACCGCGCTCAATACCAGATCGTGGCGTCATTGTCGCAGCGGTTTCCGAACCTGTGCGCGACGGGCGATCCGGATCAGTCGATCTACGGCTGGCGCGGGGCGCAGATCGAGAACATTCTCCGCTTCGAACGCGATTTTCCGCAGGTGGCGGTGATCCGGTTGGAAGACAACTTTCGCAGCACGCCTGAGATTCTCGCCACGGCGGATGAACTGATCGCCCACAACGTTCACCGCAAGCCGAAACGGTTGCGGACAGAGAACGCCAGCGGCGATCCGGTCGAGTTGCGGCTGTATGCCGACGGCGTCGCCGAAGCGCAAGGGATCGCCCAGGAGATTCGCGATCTGGTCGATGAGGGAGATCGCAACTGGTCGGACTTCGCGATCTTCTACCGCGTCAATGCGTTGTCGCGGTCGCTGGAAACGACATTGGCCCGGCACAAGATACCGTTTCAGGTCGCCGGCGGCGTCGCGTTCTACGAACGGTCCGAAATCAAGGACTTGCTCTGTTATCTGCGCGTCATCGAAAACCCCGCGGACCGCGCGGCGTTTCTGCGGATCATCAACGTGCCGGCCCGCGGCATCGGCAAGACGTCGGTCGAACGTCTGATGCATTGGGCCGATTTCGAAGGCCTGCCGCTGATGGACGCCGCCCGCCGCGCCGCCGAGGTCCCGAAGCTGCCGAAGAAAGCCGCGGTGTCGTTCCAGCATTTTGTGCAGCTCATCGAGGAGTTGGCGCAGCAGGCGATGGGGCCGGTCGCCGAGTTGGTGCGCCACGTCGTGAAACGCACCAACTATGGCGAACAGTGGGACCCCGGCAGCGAAGAGGAAATGCAGCGGCTGGCCAACGTTGGCGAATTGATCTCCGCAGCCCATCAGTACGATGAACACTCGGGTGACGAAGCCTCTCTCGGTGGATTTCTTGAAACGGCCAGCTTGGCACAAGACGTCGATTCGCTGGCGGAATCGACCGACGCCGTTACGCTGATGACTCTTCACTCGGCGAAGGGACTGGAGTTTCCGGCCGTCTATCTTGTGGGGGTCGAACAGAATCTGTTGCCGCACGAGCGGATCGTCCGGCAGAACGACGACCGGCAGATGGAAGAGGAACGCCGTTTGTTGTTTGTCGGCATCACGCGGGCTGAGCAGAAACTCGTGATGACGCACACGCTGCGCCGCGAGCTGCACGGGCGGTCGCTGACGACGATTCCCAGCGACTTCCTCGGCGAGATGCGCGGCATCACTCAACGCGACTGCACCGACGTCGACGTCAGTTTCGACGTGAGCGAGTTCGAGCCGGAGTTTGCCGCGCCGCCGAAACCGAAGTTCCGCGAGCGGACAGTCACCGAATGGAAATCCCGTCTGACGACCGGCGCGGCCCTCGCCGCGGGAAAAACAGCAGACGTCCAATTGCCGATCGGCTTCGCGCTCGGCATGATGGTCCGGCATCCGCGATACGGCGTGGGCACGGTGATCGACGTCTCGGGCCTGTCGCGGCACCGCATCGTCACCGTAGAGTTCGAATCCGACCGCCGCACGGAAAAGTTCATCGCTGCCAAATGCCCGCTGCAACCAGTGGGACTGAGATAAAATTTACGAATCCCCGGTTAGCCGCGACGCGAAGGGTTTCCGAAGCGGAGCGAGTCGAATGTGGCGCACGTTTTCAACGTGCGAGAACACGCTCCGCTTCGCAAACCCTCCGCGTCGCGGCTAACCGAAAACTGATCCATCCAACCTCCAACCCACACTTTCTCATGATCTACGATTTCCTCGCCAACGCCGAAACCTACCGCCACGTGAAGCCCGGCATCGCGCTGGCCCTCGACTATCTGAAAAAGACGAACTTCACCGACGTGCCGAGCGGGAAGTATGAACTCGATGGCGGCAAAGTTTATGCGCTGGTGCAGCGCTACAAGACGAAACCTGTCGCGGGGTCGGTGTGGGAATCGCATCGCAAGTTCATCGACGTGCAATTCGTGTTCCGCGGCGAGGAGCGTTTCGGCTACGTCCCGCTGAGCGAGGCCCCCGCCGTCACGCAGCCTTACGACGACGCGACCGACGCGTTGCTCTACGCTCCCGCGACGGCGACGCTGCCGCTGAAGGCGGGACAGTTCGCCGTGTTCTACCCACAAGACATCCACGCCCCGTGCCTGGCGGACAACGACATGCCGTCGGACGTCATCAAGGTCGTGGTGAAGGTGGCGGTGTGAGACGGCTTGAGGCGTGAGACTTGAGGTTTGAGTGCATTTCCTCAAGCCTCGGGACTCAAGCCTCAAACCTGCTTCTCCGTTCGCACAGCGCGCCGTGGACAATGAACACGGCCCAGAAAATCGCCGTCGTCGCGGCGAAGGCGAGCCGCTCGAACGTCGACCAGTGGCTCTGGCGGACGTAGCTCTCGATGATCGCGGCGAGGAACAGCATGCCCGCGACGCCGATGCAGATCAGCACGGCTTCGCGGCCGGCGTTCACGAGCGCCTGTTTGCGCGACACCTGGCCCGGCCGAACGATGGCCTGGCCCAGCATCAGGCCGACGCCGCCGCACAGCACGATCGCGCCGAGTTCCGTGACGCCGTGCGGCAAGAGCCACGCCCACATCTCGGCGGAGATGCCCGCCTGGTGATGGATCGCGACGAACACACCGAGCATCATGCCGTTGAACAGCATCAGGAAGATCGTGGGAACCGCGGCGAGGATGCCGGTCGCCAGCGCGAGCAGTCCGACTTTCAGATTGTGCTGAAACAAAAACGACGCGAACAAGAATTTGTAGCCGCCGTCCTGATCGCGGCCGGAACGAAGCACGGCGAGCAGTTGTTCGCGGTCGGAACCGGGCTGACGGGTGTCGCCGATGGGCCACAACGCATGGGCCAGGAGCGGATCGGAGAGCGCCGCGAAATATCCCAGCAGCGCCCCGCCGACGAGCAGCAGCGCCGACAACAGATGTCACCGCCAGTTCCGTGCGATGGCTCGCGCAAACCCTTCCTTCACGAACCACACGGCTCCGTCGAACAGTCCGGTCTTCGGCGGCAAATAAATCAGGCTGTGCGCCGCCGCCGTCAGCCCGTTGAGATACGCGATCAAATGCTGATCGCGGGTCAGCGTGGCGGCCCGCGAGAGATGCACGGTCGTGCGGCGATAGAGGGCGTCGAGCCGCTCTCGCTCCGCGGGCGACAGCCGCCGGACCGACTTCCGCCCGCGCTGCACGAGCTGTTCCAGCTCCTCCCAGTCCTTCTTGTAGCGCGTGACAAAATTGCTCATACTCGGAAATCGTCCTCCAATTCGCTCACAACCTACCACCCACAACCCTCCCACAGCAATGACCGACGGTTTCCATTTCGAGACGCCCGAAAACGTCCGGGTGCAGTACACGCCCGCCGGGCTGGGGACGCGGTTCGTGGCGTGGTTCGTCGATCAGTTCTTTATCGGGCTGCTGCTGTTCGTGGCGATGGTGGTGCTGGCGATCACCGGGGCGTCGGTGATTCACGTCCTCGATCAACTGGAAGCCACGGCGGAAGACCCCGACCGCTTCATTCAAATCGCCATCGGCATCATCGTGGTCGTGGGCGGCCTGGGCAGTTTCGTCTATTACACGCTGCTGGAGTTGTGGTGGCGCGGCCAGACGATCGGGAAGCGGCTGTGCAAAATCCGCGTCGTCAAGGCCGATGGCTTCGCCCTCGACCCGGCGAGCATCCTCTTGCGAAACATCTTCCGCGTGATCGACAATTTCCCGCTGCTATGGATCGTGCCGGTCGCCTCGAAGCGCAGCCAGCGCACGGGCGACATGGTGGGAGGAACGCTGGTCGTGACCGACGCGGCCCCCGATCTGACCGACGTTCGCGTCCAGTTGTCGGAACGCAAAGCCGTCGACGCCGAATTCCGTTTCGACAGCCGCGCGCTGCAGCGGCTCACGGAACAGGATTTCGACGCCGTCGAGCGATTGCTCGACCGCTGGAGCGATCTGCCGCCGACGCAACGCGTCGACCTGGCGCACAAGCTGACGAATTCCATTGCCGTGAAATTGCAATGCGACCCGCCGCCCGATGACCGCCGGCAACGCTTCCTGGAAGACTTGCTCGCCGCCGAACTTCGCCGCCAGACTCGGCAGTTGGGGTGATGCCGGTGAGTGGCGGGTTGTTGGTTGGGGGTTGGGATCAGCATCGAAATACTAGCCCGACGCGCATGCTTTGAAGGTATGCCTGTAGGGAACGGCCTCTGTGCCGTTCCGCGAGAAGTCACGCGGGGGGAACATTCGCAGAACGCCACATCGTCCTCGCTTGCACGTCGAGTTCGTGTGCCTTTCCCAACTTACGACCACCAACCCAACACCCCACCACCCACACAGGACTCTCTGTCATGATCGCTCCACACTGCCGACTGGTCGTGGTGATCGTCAGCGCGGCAATTTTTTGGCCGTGCGCTGCTCAGGGCAGCTACTGCGTCTACGTGGGAAAGAATCTCACCGCGGATGGCAGCGTGTTTCTGGGCGGTTACGGCGATGAACCGTCGAGCCACTGGCTGGAAATCATTCCGCGGCGGGAACATCCGGCCGGCGCGATGATCCGGGTCGGCGCGACCGAGGCCGCGTCGTATCCCGGCCGGCTGATCGAGATTCCGCAGGCCCGCGTGACGTTTCGGTACATCACGATGAACTACTCGGCGTTTGCCGGGTTTCCCGCGCCGCTGACGAACGGCGGGTTGAACGAGCATCACGTCGCCGGCCGCGACGTCTGGTCGCCGTCGCGGGAAGAATTGCGGAAAATGACGCCGCGGCCGCAGACCGGGCTGAACTACAGCGATTTGTCGCGGATCGCGATGGAGCGGGCCCGCACGGCCCGCGAAGCTGTCGAGATCGTCGGCGAACTGATTGACCAATACGGCTACGCGACGTACGGCGGGAACTCGCATTTCTTCGCCGACGCCGACGAGGGCTGGGTCTTCCTCAACTTCGCCGGCGGGCAGAAACTGTGGGTCGCGCAGCGCGTCGGGCCGGATGAGGTCCGCGTGTCGCGGCCCGGCTACATCGGCGAGATTCCGCAAGACTACCGCACGCACGCCGATTTCCGCGGCTCGGCGAACCTGATTTCGTTCGCCATCGAGCAGGGCTGGTACGACCCGAAATCGAACCAGCCGTTTAACGTCAATCACGTCTACGGCGACGGGATGATGCGGCATCCCGCGGTGGAGTTGATCGAGACCCGCATGCGGGACATCGCCCAGGAACGCAAGGTCGTGCTGGCCGATGTGATGAACGCCGTCCGCACGACCGACGTCACGCGGGAAACCGCCGGCTACGGGCAAGTGGCGCATCTGCGGAAAGACGTTCCGGCGGAACTCGGCATCCTGTGGGTCGCCGGTGCACCGGCCTCCGCGGCTCCGTTCATTCCGGTCCGCCTCGGCGTGACCGATGTCCCGCCTGAGTTCCAACGGCACCGCTATCTGACGGAAGGGGAAGCGGCGAAGTTCCAGGACGTCGACCAGCGCGGCCTGGAATCGACGCGCTGCGCCTTCCACATCTACAAGCGGCTGTTGTACCTCGTGCAGGAACACCAGGAGAAATTCCTGCCGGAAGTGACCGAAGCGTTCGAGGGCTTCGAGTCGCGACTGATCGCCGATCAGGACACCGTCGAGGCGACGGCCCGCACCCTCTACGACGCTGGGAAACCGGATCTGGCTTGCAAGTATCTGACATACTACAGCCAGACCGAAGCCATGAACGGTTTGGAACTCGCCGAAGCGCTCACGCGAAGCCTCGAAGCGAGAACCAAAACGATCTTCGGCATCCGGCGGCCGGGCGAGCGGAAATGAGCTACTGACCCATCCCGAAGATCGTCTCCACATTGCCGCGCAGCACTTGCCGGCCCAGGTCGAGGGCCCGCTGTTCAGGCCAGCTGCGGCCGATCACGAAATCTTCCGCGAGAACGCGCGCCAGTACGCGGCGGTACATCTGGAACTTCGGCCACGCGAACTCCAGCTTGTACATATCGCTGTAGTAGCCGATCTGCTTGTTCCGCGGCACCGCTTCCAGCCGCGCTCGGCAATCGGTGGTGATGTACGTCGGAATGTTCGAGTACCACCAGTGGGCGTTCGTCACGACGTTCGGGAAAATCCAGGCGTAGCTGACCAGTTCCTGGTTGCTGATCTGCGCCAGGACCGAAATCGGGAAGATTACCTTCGGGAACGCGTTGAACAGTTCCTGATACTGGATCAACGACACGCGCTGATCGAACAAATCCTGCCCCTGGAACACACCCTCCGGATAGACGCGGCGATTGACGCCGATCATCAAATCGAACGGCAACCGATGCTGGTCGCAGAACTCGGCGAGCGTCCAGAAGACGAATTCGCTTACGCGGGCCTGTTCGTCGAAAGCGAGCGGTTCGTTGCCGAGAACCTTTTGCAGCGGCCCGCGGACTTCATGCAGGCCCGGCTTCCGGGGCGAGAACCACGGCGGCAGCGAAATCGCGCACGCCTTCGCCTGATGTTTCGTGAAGTGCTCGAACAGCTTGCCGATCGCGTCCTTCAGCGTCGCGGCGTTGCTGAACTCGATGCTCGTCGCCGCCGCCAGCCGCTTACGGACTTCCGGCTTCGCCAGGTGAAACACGAGGTCGTCGGTCCGCAGGCAGGGGATGTACCGCCGCGTGTTGAACCCGGCGAGCGGGTCGTCGAAGTCGTTCGTCAGAAACACCTGCTCGATGCCCGATTGTTTCAGGCACTGGTCCTCCCAATCCGGCTCGGCCATTTTCGCCGCGGCCTGGTCGTAGAGCTGCTCCCAGTTTTTCGGCGTGATGCGGTCGTCCTGGAAGCCGAAGAACTTCCGCGAGAGTTCGACGAGCCAATGGACCTGGATCGTGTTGTCGAGCCGGTCGAGCCATTCGACGAGCCGGCCGACTTTCGTCTTCGAATCGAGCCCCGGCTCCTCGATCTTCGCCTTCGGCAGCCCGGCGGAATGGGCCAACTCGGTGTAGTAGTGGTAACCCATGATGTCGGCGAGCGTCTTCGACGCCGCCGCATGCGGGTTGATGTGCGTATGCGGATCGATGAGCACGATCCGCTCAAGTTCGGCAAGCAACGTCTGCGCGAGTTCGGTCGACATGAAATCCTTCTTTCCGAGCCTGGACATCAGGCCTCTGATTGTGCGCGGAACAGGTGGGAAAACGCAAATTTATCAGCAACCCAAATCAGGAAAGCCGTCTCTCGCAAAGAAAAAAAAACAGAAGAGTCTTTCGCACAGAGACACAGAGGCCACAGAGAGAAATCAAAAAAAGATAATCTCTCGGAAGTGCTTTCTCTGTGTCTCTGTGCGAAACCTGCCTTCTACTTGGCGTTCCATTGCGTCTTCGCGCCTTTGCGAGAGACGGTTTTCTGTTTTGTGTAATGGCCAACGCCCCGGGAGATATGGAAGCTAGCGAATATCCCCGCGCGAACACCCGCTGTAAGATGATCCGTGACTCTCCGTGTTCATCCGTGGCAAAAACTGCCTGCTGGAAATCTCGATGCCCCATCTCCTCATCAACACCCACCTCCCGCCAGAAGCCATCGAACGGTTGCGGACCATCCCCGATTTACGGCTTTCCTTCTCCGAACTCGGTCTCAAGGAGCATCACACCGCCGTCGAGTTCCCGCAGGACGTCATCCGCGACGTCGACTTTCTCCTCTGCACGACGCCACCGAAGAACTTCGGCGATATGAAATCGGTCAAGTTCATCCAGCTCTCGTCAGCCGGTTACGGGCAGGTCTACGGATTGGACCTCGCCGCGAAGGGGATCCGCGTCGCCAACGCCCGCGGCGTGTACGACACAGCGATCGCCGAGTGGTGCCTCGCCATGATGATCGCGCTGGCTCGCGATCTGCGCGGCATGATCCGCAACCAGGAGCACGGCGTCTTCCAGAAATCGGACCGCTTCGCCCAGGAAATCCGCGGCTCGGTCGTCGGCCTGTGGGGCTACGGCGGCATCGGCCGCGAAACGGCCCGCTTGTCGAAAGCCCTCGGCCTCAAGGTCCACGCCTACGCCCGCCGCGGCGTTAAGCCGCGCACAGACACCTACGTCGTGCCCGGCGCCGGCGACACTGAAGGCAAACTCCCCGACAAAGTCTTCACGCAAGGCCAGGAACTCGAATTCCTGAGCGGCGTCGATTTCCTTGTCCTCTCGATGCCGTTGACGCCCCAATCGACGGGCCTCCTCGGCGAGCGCGAACTCCGTGCGCTGAAGCGGACGGCGTATCTCCTCAACCCCGCCCGCGGCCCGCTGATCCAGGAAGAGGCTCTCGTCAAAGCTCTCCGCGAACATTGGTTCGCCGGCGCCGCCCTCGACACGCACTACTACTACCCCATGCCCGCCGACCACCCGCTGTGGCGCTTCCCGCACGTGCTGATGACCCCGCACATCTCCGGCTCCGAACACGGCCCGCACTTTCCGGAGCGCATCACCGACATCCTGACGCACAACCTGCGTCAATTCCAAAGCGGCGGCCCGCTGTGGAACGAATTGACGGCGGAGGAACTGAACGGAAAGAGATGAGAGCCACGCACGAAAGCGCAAGCGAACGGCGATACGGTTCTCTTAAATTTCTTTAGGACAGCAACAGCTTCAAATCATCCGCTGTCAGCGTTTGCATGACGGAATTGTTCTGCTCCAGGATCGCGTCGGCGAGTTCGCGTTTCTGTTGCTGGAGTTCGGAAATCTTCTCCTCGACCGTGTTCTGGCAGATCAGCCGGAACGCGAAGACGCGGCGCGTCTGGCCGACGCGGTGCGCCCGGTCGATGGCCTGCATTTCGACGGCGGGGTTCCACCACGGATCAAGCAGGAAGACGTAGTCAGCCGCCGTGAGGTTGAGGCCCAACCCGCCCGCTTTCAGGCTGATGAGGAACACGCCGCAGTCGGGATCGGACTGGAACCGCTCGACGCGCTCCTTGCGGTCCCGCGTCTGGCCGTCAAGGTATTCGTAAACGATGTTGCGCTTGTCGAGATGCTTCCGCACGATGGCCAGCATGCTGGTGAACTGCGAGAAGACGAGCACCTTGTGTCCCTCGTCCAGCAGTTCTTCCAGATACGGACACAATACGTCGAGCTTGGCGCTCGATTCCTCGTCGGAGATCTTGTTGAGCAGCGCCGGATGGCACGCCGCCTGCCGCAGCCGCAGCAGCGCTTCCAGCACGTGCATCTTCGACTTGGCGATCCCCTGCTCGGCGATCAAACCCATCAGCGAATCGCGGTAGTGGTCCCGCAGCTCGTTGTAGAGCCGTTCGTGATCGGCGCTCATGCGGCAGACGATCGTCTGCTCCAGCTTCTCCGGCAACTCGCTGGCGACCGTTTGCTTGGTCCGCCGCAAAATGAGCGGTCGCAGGCCTTCGGCGAGCACGCGGCGGGTCTCGCGATCCTCGGGATCGGCGGCGTGCACCTTGAACAGCGAACTACGTCCGAGCATGCCGGGATTGAGGAAATCGAAGATCGAACACAAGTCGCCAAGGTGATTTTCGATCGGCGTGCCGGTCAGCGCGAGCCGCCGCCGTCCCGTCAGCAGCCGGCAGGCTTTCGCGACCTGCGACCCCGAGTTCTTCACCGTCTGCGCTTCATCGAGCACGATGCAGTCGAACAGGACTTCCTTCAGGATCAGCACGTCGCGGCGGAGCGTGCCGTACGTCGTGACGATCAAATCCTGCTGTGTGAATTTCTTGCGATGCTGGGCCCGGTCGATGCCGGAGTATTCCATCGCCTTCAGTTTCGGCGTGAACCGCTGGCATTCCTGGATCCAGTTGAACAACAGCGATTTCGGCACGACGACCAGCGTCGGACGATGGTCGGTCATCTTCTGCCGGCGCCCTTCCAGATAGGCGAGCACCTGAATCGTCTTGCCGAGACCCATGTCGTCGGCGAGGCAGCCGCCGAAGTCGAAGTCGTCGAGGAACTGCAGCCAGCCCAATCCCTGCCGCTGATACGGACGCAGTTCCCCCTGGAACGACGGCGGTTCCTGCACGTTGGCGACGCCGGCGTACGTCGCCAGTTTTTCGCGCGTCTCCGCGAACCGGGCGTCGTAATCCACCGAGGACTGCGCGAACAGCAGCGCATCGAGGATGCCCGCCTGCACGGTCGAGAACCGCAGATGATCGTCTTCCGTCACGCCTAATCCGGCCAGCAAACCGTAGCGCTGAATCCACTCTTCCGGCAGGATGCCCAGCGAACCGTCGTCGAGAACGATGGTGCTTTCGCCGCGTTGCAGCGCCGACAAGAGTTCGGGAAACGCCACGTGATGGCCGCCGAAATCGACGTCGGCGTGCAGTTCGAACCAGTCGATGCCGGAGTGGACGCGGAATTTCAGTTCGAGCGGCTGATGGACCTGTTTGTTGTCGGCCCGCACCTGCCAACCGTCGGCGACGAGCTTGCGCACCGCCCGTCCGAGTTCCTTCGCGGGCAATTCGACGTCCGCGGCGCCGCGCCGCTGATCGATCAACCGGCGGAATCCGCCGTCCTGGAGCTGATTCCACGCGGCGCCTTCCGCCGCGCGATCACGGATGAGGCACCGCCCTGCGGTTCGTTGCACGACGGCCCACACGCCGCTGCTGCCGCGGACCGGCACGCCGTCGTAATCGAACACCACTTCCGCCCGCAAGCGGTCTTGCTGCCACTTCGACCGGGCCGGCGGATGGATCATCAGCAGCGACTGCGGAACCACCCGCACTTCCTCGAGCTTCAATTCGTCCGGCAGATCGAGTTGCGGCAGCGTTGGCATGTCGAGCAGCCGGTCGACCAGCTCGTGCTCTTCGCCGGACGCCACCTGCACGTCGTCGCTGCGCCGCAGCAAGCTCACCCAGGCGAACGCGTCGTAGTCGACGAGCCGCGAGAGTTTGCGTTTCCACAGCACAAGACCGCCGGGCAGAATCAGCGACGGCAGCCGGATCGCGAGTTGCTCCTCGCCGCGCCGCAATTGGCCTGCGAGCTTCCACTGTTCCGACGCGGACTGAAATTCCACGACGAGGCACAATTCCCATGCCGGACCGGCATCCCAGCCGATCGGTTCCGCATGGCGTTCCTCGTCGCCGACCAGCCGCATACGGCCCGTCGCGCAGATTGCTGGCAGCAGAAGTTCGCATAAATCGTGCGGAATACGGTACCGCGAAATCGCCGCCGTCGATTCGCCTGCGGCGAGCGCCTGGCTGCGATCGGGCGTGCCGCCGTTGAGGTACGCGAGAATCCGGCGGTCTTCGTCGTCTTCGATTTCATCCAACTTGCCCGGCCGGACCTTGAGCGGCTTGAGCTTCCCCCAGTCGCCCTGGGAGCGCCGTTGACGTTGCGACGTCTGTACGACGAGTTGCCCGGCCTCTTCGCTGGCGGAGACGTCGATCTCGTAGAAAATCTGCCGGTCGAGCGAAGTCGACGCGGTCGCTGTTTCGCCGCCGGCCAGCGACTGCTTCACTTCATTGAGACGGAGTTCCCAATCGCGGAGCGGCGGCGGTGTCGGCGCGGGAGCGACGATGCGCGGGCGGCGCTCCAATCCGGTGGGGAATGGAAAATCGTCCGAGCCGTCCTCGTCATCCCAGACGCTGTCAGTCAGCGAGAACGCTTCCGTCTCGGTGGCGAACGGCGGAATCAGGCCGGGCTTCACTCCGCCGGGGAGATAGCTCCGCGAATCCACGGCGAGGATCGTCGCCCACACGTGTTTGCAGTGAGCGAGCCCGTTGGTCGTCTGGCAGGAGCAACTCGTTTTAAGTGAGCCGTCGTCGCGGCTGAGCTGCGTCTGGTATTCGACGCCGTCGCGGACGACGCCGAACACGTGATCAGGCGTCACGCGGGCGATGGAAACGCGTTCGGCCTGCAAATAGGCCGCGCCGCGAAACCGAATATCTCCTCGAAACTTGCTTTCCAGCAGTTCCGATAATGTCATGGACGGTTCCCTGTCCCTCAAGGGCTGTTTGGTCAATTTCGCGCCGCAGCGCGCAAACCGCCAGCGTAATCGACGCTGCCCGGCTTGACTACCCCGAATGCGCAGGAAAATCCGCCGGGGAGAAATGCGGTTCGTCTTTTAACCGGGATTCGCTTTTCATCACACGAAAAACCAATCCTCGGTTAGCCGTCACTCGGCCATGACGCGCACCACCAGCCGCGACGCATCGTTCCCGCCGCGATGGACCCGCTGCGTCGCCTTTTGAAAGTCGCCGGCTTCAGCCGAGTAGATGTCGACAAACGTCTGCGGATTGCGGTCGACGAGGGGGAACCATGTGCTTTGCACGTGCACCATCAGACGATGGCCGGGCCGGAACGCATGGCAGATGTCCGGCAGCGCGAAACGGACTTTCGTGGGCTTTCCCGGCTCGAACGCTTCGGGTTGCTCGAAACTGTTGCGGAACTTTCCGCGCAGCACGTCGCCGCGCACGAGTTGCTGAAAGCCTCCCATGCGGACTTTCGTCGGGTTTTCTTTCGGATCGGGGTAGTCGTCGGGATAAACGTCGATGACCTTCACGATCCAGTCGCTGTCGGTGCCGGTCGTGGACACCGTTAACTCCACATCGATCGGCCCGGCGAGCTGCAGGTCTTTCTCCAGGATGTCGGTCTGATAAACGAGCACATCGGGCCGATGCGACGCGAATCGTTGATCGGCGACCATGTATTCCGGCGCCATGCCGATTTCCGTCCAGTCGATGAACGGCACCGGTTTCGCCGGGTCGCTCAAGTATTCATCAAACGCGCGGGCTTCGCTGTCCGGCTTCCCGAACGACAACTTTCCCCCCGGCGCGAGATACATGGCTAGCGGTTTCGCCGCGGCCGGCGGCCACTTCGCTTCCTCCCGCCACACATTCGTTCCCGTCTCGAACACCCACGCCTCCGGGTGCTTCATCTCCCCTTCGCCCTTGAGATGAAACTGGAAGAACGGGAACTCGATCTTTTCGCGGTAGTACTCGCACGTTTTGGCGTTGAACTGCACGTGTCCGAGCGACAGCCCCGGATCGCGGGCCCATTGGCCGTGACGCCACGGCCCCATCACCAGCAGATTGTCGGTCTGCGGGCTGGTGGCTTCGATCCGCTTGTAAGTTTCCAGCGCGCCGAACAGGTTCTCCGCGTCGAACCAGCCGCCGACGGTCAGCACAGCCGGCCGGATGTTTCTCAGATGCGGCCGCAGATCGCGTGCTTGCCAGAAGTCGTCGTACACGCCGTGACGCATCACGTCGTTCCAGAAGTCGATCTTGTCCTTGAAATAAGTGGTGTTGGCATTTGCCAGCGGCCCCATTCGCAGAAAAAACTCGTAGCCGTCTGGCGAGCCGTGATCGAACGGATGCTCGAACTTCTTCGTCGGCTCCGGCCGCGCGTGGCCGAACTTCGCCATGAAGTTGAAGAGATGCGGCAGGATGACCGCCCCGTTGTGATGCCAGTCATCGCCGACAAACCAGTCGTTGATCGGCGCTTGCGGCGACGCGCAGACGATCGCCGGATGCGCGTTGATGATCGCCGCCGCCGTGTAAAAGCCGGGATACGAGATTCCCCAAATCCCGACTTTGCCGTTGTTTCCCGGCACATTTTTCACGAGCCAGTCGACCGTGTCGTAGGCGTCGCTGCTTTCATCGATCTGATCCGGCTTGCGTTTCTCGGGGATTTGCGGCCGCATGTTGTCGAATTCGCCTTCCGACATCCACCGGCCGCGCACGTCCTGATAGACGACGATGTACCCCTCTTTGCCAAAATGTTCCGACGGCCCCAGTTCGGGCTTGTACTGATCAACGCCGTACGGCTGGCAACTGTAGGGCGTCCGCGTGAGCAGAATCGGGTACTTCCGCGACGCATCCTTCGGCACATAGACCGCTGTGAAGAGCCGCTTCCCGTCCCGCATCGGGATGCGATATTCGTATTTCGTATAGTTGGCTTTGACGTATTCGAGGCCCTGCGCACAGACCAGTGAGGGGATCGCCAGCCAGAGAAATAAGAACGACAATGCCGATGCGAACCAGCGTGTCATCAGGAAACTCCGAAAGTGCCACTCACTTCGTCTGCGGCTCTTTGTATGCGATCACGTCGACTTCGTACTTGATCGAGTCGGTTCCCAGGCAGCCGACTAGCGTCGTGCGGGCCGGACGCGGGGCGGCGAAGAGTTCGCGGTAGAGCGCGTTGTATTCCGCCAGGTCTTCCTGCCGGGCGACGTAGTTCGTGACCTGCACGACGTCGTCCAGCGTGGCGTTCGCCGCGGCGAGAATCCGCCGCACGTGGTCCCACGACCGCTGGAACTCATTGGCGAGCGTGTCGAGGATGATCTGGCCGGTGTCACTCACCGAGGCCTGGCCCGAGACGAAAATGAACGGCCCGGCGGCGACGGCCGGACTGAACGGCAAGTGGCTGGTCGGCACATCGCCGGTGATCGCAGTCCGCGGCATGAAATTCCCTTGTCCGATGGAGGTCACATCGTTGTCGCGGTCATCGTATCGCGAAGCGGCCCACGCCGCACTCGTCTCCCCTCGCATTCGCACCGGCAGGCACAGTATCTTAGAGGTCGTCCCCTTTTTTCGAGGCGTTGCCATTTGTCGTCGGATGAAATCGCTCTCATCGACCAACTCCGGAGCGGCGATCTGGCCGCGTTCGAGGCGACGGTGCGCCAGTTCGGCGGTCGCATGCTCAACGTGGCTCGGCAATTATTGAGCAACGAACACGACGCCCAGGACGCTGTGCAAGAGGCGTTCGTCACGGCGTTGCGCTCGCTGCCGAAGTTCGAGCAGCGCTCGAGTCTGGCGACCTGGCTGCACCGCATCGTGGTGAACGCCGCGCTGATGAAACGCCGCGCGCAGGGCCGCCGGCACGAGGAACCTCTCGATGGGCTCTTGCCCGACTTTTTGCCCGACGGCCACGAGGCTCGACCCACGCCGCAATGGAGCCGGTCGGCGCTGGCGGCCTTGGAACGGGAAGAAACGCGGTCCCGGGTCCGCGAATGCATCGATCGACTGCCGGAAACGCATCGCACGGTGCTGGTGCTGCGAGACCTTCAGGAACTCGACACGCAGACCGTCGCCGAATTGCTGGACATCAGTCCCGACGCCGTAAAAGTCCGACTGCATCGCGCCCGTCAGGCGTTGAAAACGTTGTTGGAACCCGTCTTCGGAGGCGCGAGCGAATGAATCTGCCGACTTGCCAGGAACTGCTCGACTTCCTGTCGGACTACGTCGCCGACGAACTTCCCGCCGAAACCCGCGCGGCGTTCGAGCGGCATTTGTCGCTGTGTCCGAACTGCGTGAACTACCTCGACAACTTTCGCACGACCATCGCCGCCGCCAAGCACAGTTGCGTCGATTCGCAGATCGCGCCGCTGCCGGAAGAACTCGTCCAGACGATTCTAAGAATTCGCAGACAGAGCGGCGATTGAGCCACGAGCATTCCCCGTGATACCCTGTGGCGGCTTGCTCGCAGGAGAAATTGGCATGCGGATTGTTAGCTTCGTGTCCTTGGCGCTGATTTACGGAATCTCCGCGACGGCTGCGGACGATGATGTTTCGTCGGACTTGGCCGCGATTCTGCGCGTTGGGCCGAACGGCGCCGGGTCCGCCGCGGCGCGTGCGGCGCAGGATCGGCTGAGCAAACGCGGGCTCGAAATCTTGCCGCAGTTGCTCGTCGCGATGGACACCTCGAACGTTGTCGCCGCGAACTGGCTGCGGACGATTTTCGATCCGCTCGTCGAGAAGGGGTTGGCAGGTCCGCAAACGGACTGGCCGCAGGATTTTCTTAAGGAGTACGCCAGCGACGCGAAACGCCGCGGACGGCCGCGCGAATTGGCGTTGGAGATTCTCGACCAATTGGAGCCGAACTACCGGGCCGCGTGGTTGCCGACGCGTTTGGACGATCCGGAATTCCGTTTCGACGCCGTCGCCGCGGCACTGACGACGGGAGATCGGGCCTTGGCCGCGCAACAGACGGATCAGGCCAAATCCGAATTCCATAAAGCGTTTCAGCATGCGCGCGACGCGGGCCAAGTCACTCAGGCCGCGACGAAACTGCAATCGCTCGGCGAACCGGCCGACGCGACGAAACATCTTGGACTGATTCCCGCGTGGAAGTTGCTCGGACCGTTCGACGCCCCGGCGAAAACGGGATTCGCCACCATCTTCCCGCCGGAGGAAAAACTCGATTTCGACGCCGCGTACGACGGCCAGGAAGGAACCGAGATTCGTTGGAAGCCATTTGAAACGAAAGACGTGCTCGGAACGGTCAATTTGATCGACGTCCTGGGTGTCTGCCGCGAGGCCGTGGGATTCGCGTACGCGGAACTCGATGTGCCGCACGGTGGCCCGGCCCAATTGCGGTGCAGCGCCGACGACAATTGCAGCGTGTGGCTCAACGGGGAAAAAGTCTTCGGCCGCGACCAGTGGCTGAACGGCACACGGTTCGACCGCTTCGTCGCGCCGGTTACGCTGAAATCCGGCCGCAATACGGTCCTCGTCAAGATTTGTCAGGGCCCGCAACATCGCGACCCCGAAGTGCCGAACAACTGGACTTTCCAAGTGCGGTTCTGCGACGAGCAGGGATTGGGCGTGGCGTTTGATGTTCGGCGTTAGGTTCAGGAAAGGCCATCAAAGTGCCAAGTGACACTGCAATGCGGTTCGTTTTCATCGGCATTCTGCAATTTGCACTTGGCCTGGATCTCGCTTCTGCCGAGAACTGGCCCGGGTGGCGCGGGCCGTTGCGGACGGGCGTCACGTCGGACACCGGCGTGCCCGAGACCTGGTCGCCGACCGAAAACGTCTTGTGGAAGACCCCCATCAGCGGACTGGGGACGTCGAACCCAGTCGTCTGGGAAGACCGCATCTTCTTGACGTCGGCTCACGGCCGCGATCAGAGCGAACTGCACGTTCTAAGTTTCGCCCGCGACGACGGCCGGCTGCTCTGGCGACAGAAGCTGTGGGGCACTGCCCCGACGCTCTACTACACCGTCAGCGGCATGGCCAGTCCGACGCCCATCACCGACGGCGAGCGTCTGTTCGCGTTCTTCGGCACGGGCGACGTCTTCTGCTTCGATCTCGACGGCCGCCTTGTCTGGCAGCGGGCGCTCGCCGAGGAATACGGTGCCTTCGAGAACCGATTCGGCGCGTCGAGCTCGCCGCTCCTTTTTGAAGACGCCGTGATCCTGCAATGCGACCACTACGGCGAATCGTACGTCGTCGCGCTCGACAAACGGACGGGAGCCAATCGGTGGAAAGCCGATCGGGCCGGCAGTTGGCTGTCGTGGTCGAGCCCACAGCTTGTACGCGGCGACGACTCGACGGAACTCGTCTTGAGCGGTTCCGAGCGCCTCGACGGCTACGATCCCCGCACCGGCGAACGCCTGTGGACCGTGCGCGGCTTTTCTCGTGAATGCGTGCCGACGCCCGTCGTCGGTGACGGCTTCGTCATTTCCGTGAGCGGTCCGAACGGCGTGCACTGTGCCGTGAAACCGGGCGGCCGCGGCGACGTGACCGAGTCCCACGTGGTCTGGCGGAACGAGCGCGGCACATCGTTTGTGCCATCGGCGATCCTCGTGGGCGAACGCTATTACGTCGCCGATGACAAAGGGGTCGCGTCGTGTTTCGATGCGCAAACCGGCAAGCTCAAATGGCGCAAACGGCTGGAGGGCAAATTCACCGCCTCGCCGCTCTCCGCGGAAGGAAAGATTTACTTCACCAGCGAGACCGGCCAGACGATCGTGATCGACGCCGCCAAATCCGAGTACCACGAACTGGCCCGCAACGAACTCGGCGAAGACGTCTACGCCTCGCCGTCGATCTCAAACGGCCGCTTCTACTTCCGCACGCCGAAGCACCTGATCTGCGTCGGCGCGAAGTGATGGCTACTTCCGTTCGCGGGCGTAGCGGACGCGGCAGCCGCGGGCGATGGTTTCCGGCGTCTGCGGTTTCTCGCCGGCGAGCGTCGCCGCGATCGCCTGTTCGACCCACTGCTCTTTGACCTGATCGGCGTTGCTGGCGTCGTCGAGCGCTCCCATGTAGACGATCTTCCGGTCTTCGTTCAGGACGAAGAACTCGGGCGTGAAGATCGCCCCGAAATCCTTGGCGATCTTCTGCGACTCATCGTAGAGGTAATGAAAACCAAGCTTCTGTTTCTTCACCCGATCCGTCAACGCTTCCAGCCGGTCCTGCTTGACGAGGTTGACGCAAATCGGCACGACGGCCACCGACTTCTCTGCGAACCGCGCGGCTAGATCGCCAATCCGCCGTTCGTAATCGACGGCCGTCGGACAACTCGCGCAGGTGAAGACGACCACGACAAGTTTCTTGTCTTTCAGATCGGCCAGCGAATGCGTTTCACCGTCGGTGCCGGGGAGATCTTTCCACTCCGGCGCGGCATCGCCGATCGACAGGACTTCGTTGAACTCGCCGGCGATCGCGACGCTGGTCGCCGTCGCGACGAGAACGAGCACGACACTGCGAACCATTCCGAACATGGCATCCCTTTATTTCGCTCATCAAAGCCCGGCGACGGCGTCGCCGGGAATTCGCGCCGGAGAAATCGTCCCGGCGACGCTGTCGCCGGGCTTTGCTCTCACCGCTGGTAGATCGGCAGGTACCCGTTGTCCATCTGCAGGATCGTGGTGTTGATGGCGGTGACGTAGACCGGGCCGATGTGGCCTTCTTTCCACGAGCCGTTCGCCGATTGCTGCCGGAGAATCTGCTTGGAGAGCTCCGGAAAGTATTTGCCCCACTTTTCGTCGCCGAGGCGGTACATCACCTGGGCATAGTAGAAATGGGTGTAATGCCAGTGTCCGAAGAACTGGGCCTGGTTGCCGGCGGGAGTGATCTGCTTGTCGCAATAGGCCAGGAGCCGCTGGCAGAACTCATCGGTGTATTCCTCGCCGGAGTTGAACAGGCAGGCGATGGCCGCCGCGGTGATGGGAGGCCGCGAGCCGCCCCCGCGGATGCTGTACTGCACGCCGCCGTCCGGCGCGGTGCACTTGCGGATGTATTCCACCGCGCGATCGATGATTTCCTTCGCGACCGGAATGCCGGCGTTGCGGCAGGCCCGCAGGCCCTGCACCTGAGTCACGCAGGTCGACCCTTCATCGAAGTTGTTGCCGTCCTTCGCGGAGACGTAGCCCCAACCGCCGTCGGGCGTCTGGGCCTCGGCGCAGAACTGCACGGCCTTGGTGAGAACTTCCTTCAGCCGTTGCCGCCGCCCGGCGTCTTCTTCCTCGCCGAACACCTGTGACAGAAACAGCATCGAGAAGCCGTGGCCGTAGGTGTAGTGGTAGTCGTTCTTGTAGCCGATGAGTCCGTTCGGCTGTGAAGTCTCCAGCAGGTAGTCGACCGCCGCGGCGATGTGCTTCGCGTACTTGCCGCGCGTCGTGGTCGATCCTTCCGCGAGCATCGCGTTTCCGGCGAGGGCCGTCATCGCCACGCGGTACTGCCCGCCGTTCGCCTCCCAATACCCCTGCCGATGCTGTTCCCCGGCGAGCCAGTCGAGCCCCTTGAGCGCGGCGAGTTTGTTCTTCGGGTCCTTCTTGAACTCCGCGGAAACCGGCGCCGCGCACAACGCCAGCGCGGCCACGGCTACGAACCACAAACGGGACTCACGATCCATTGCGACCACTCCAAAATGGCAGAAGACTCTTTATCTCTACGATAGTCGCGCAATTATATACTCACAAGAACCATTTTTGTTGATGCGTTCCGAGCCGGGGCGGCGTAAGCCTCCTCGTCGGCGTGCCTCTTTTGCTCAGGACATTTTTCCGAACCGGAACACCGCGTGCGGTTTCGCTGCGCGCAGATAGTCCGTCGTGGCGAGGATGATCGAATCGGTCAGCGACCCCGCGTTGAAGGCGATCCGGTCATTCTCGGCGATTCCCTGATCGACAAACAATTCGAACGGCAGAATCGGCGGACCGAACGGCGGCACCGAACCGGGAACTAGGCCCGTCCGTTCGAGCAATTCCTCCGGCGTCGCGAATCGCGTCTTTTTCAAACCGAGTTGCTGCCGGATCGCCTGCGAATCGAGCTTGGCGTCCGCCGGCAAGACGAACAGGCGATACTGGTCGTCCTCGGCCTTGAGCAGCAGCGCCTTGCCGCCGATGTGCAGCGGTTCGCCGCGCGCCGCGGCCGATTCCTCCGACGTGCGCGTCGGCGGGTGATGAACCTCGCGGAACGGGCACGACGAATCGGTCAGCAACTGGCGGATCGACTCCAACACCGTCAGTGCTTGCACGTAGGCCCACGCCTCCACGGTTCCTTCCGCCGTCGCGATCGTTACCTGTTTCCGCTGATAGTCGCGGCCCGTCATCTGTCCCGGGTGGAGTTCCTCGAGTTCATCGCAGCCGGCCATTGTCGCGGCATATTCATCCGGCTTGAGCATATAGAGTTCACCGACGACGCTTTCGCCGGATCGCGGCGCGATCATGATCGGCGCGATTCGCGCATATCCTGTGAGTTCAGCCGGCAATACGCGGAGGTAATGGCCGTCGAGGTAGTGATGGTTCTCCTCACCGCGGCGGAGCGTGCCGTAGACGAACAGCGGGATTTGTTGGTCCGTCATGCAGAGCGCTCCGCTCTCGCGTCGCGGCTAACCAATAGTGGCTAGCCGAGGTGTTCGATGACCAGATCGCCCATCTTCGTCGTGTTGACCGCTGGACCCGTACCCGCGAGGTCCGCCGTGCGGTGTCCCGCGGCGAGGACGCGATCGACGGCCGATTCCACGGCGGCGGCTTCCGTTTCCAGGTTCAACGAATGCCGCAACAGCATCGCCGACGCCAGGATGGTCGCGAGCGGGTTCGCAATGCCTTTCCCAGCGATGTCCGGCGCCGAGCCGTGAATCGGCTCGTACAATCCCGGTCCCGGCGAGCCGAGCGACGCGGAAGGCAGCATCCCCATCGAACCGGGAAGCATCGAGCCTTCGTCGGTGAGAATGTCGCCGAACATGTTTTCCGTGACGACGACGTCGAACGTCTTCGGCCGCGAGATGAGGTACATCGCCATCGCGTCAACGAGGATGTTCTCGGTCTGCACGTCCGGGAACTCGGTTTTCATCACCCGCTCGAACGTCTCCCGCCACAGCCGCGAGACCTCCAGCACGTTCGCCTTGTCGACCGACGTGACTTTCTTCTTACGTTTGCGGGCGGCCTCGCCGGCGAGGCGAACGATGCGTTCGACTTCGCCTGTGCTGTAGATCATCGTGTTGTACGCCGCTTCGCCGTCCGCCGTTTTCTCGCGGGCCGATTTGCCGAAGTAGAGCCCGCCGGTCAGTTCGCGGAAGAAGAGAATGTCGGTGCCGGAAACGATCTCCGGTTTCAGCGGTGACGCGGCGACCAGTTGCGGGTTGACCGAAATCGGCCGCAAGTTCGCGAAGAGGCCCAACTCCTTGCGGATCTTGAGCAGCCCGGCCTCCGGACGCGTTTTGGCCTTCGGATCATCCCATTTCGGCCCGCCCACCGCGCCGAGCAGTATCGCCTGCGACTTCTTGCACGCAGCGAGCGTCTCATCGGGCAGCGCGGAGCCGGTCTGGTCGATGGCGCAGCCGCCGATCAACCCCGAGGCGAACTCGAACTGATGGCCGAATTTCTGAGCGACGGCGGCCAGCACCCGCTCTCCCTGGGCGATGACTTCCGGGCCGATTCCATCCCCCGGCAACAACATGATGCGAGCCTGCAAGTCGAGATCCTTTGCGCCAAACGCCTGATCGAATTTCCCGTCGAACGCAGTCGCCATGGTAAACGCGCTGCGACGGCTTGGCCATCGAACGCCGCGACGCGAACCCATTCCGCGCGGCGGGTGTCTCTTTTGCCGATCCGACGCTGAAGTCACACGGCGTGGCGGCGGCCTGCAAAACCGCATCCAGTGGGTTCGACTCCCACCAGCGTCTTGAACGGCTTGGGGCTTATCCTCTGCCGCACAGCGGCTCCTTTTTCTCCGTGATATTGGGGCATTGCGGCGCCATTTCGCGGTTGAGGGCGATGTAGTCCCGCCATTTCTCCGGGACGTCATCTTCGTAAAAGATCGCCTGCGGCGGGCATTCCGGTACGCACGCCCCGCAATCGATGCAGTCGTCCGGATGGATGAACAACATCGACTCCCCTTCGTAAAAGCACTCGGCGGGGCACACCGTCACACAGTCCGTGAATTTGCAGCCGAAACACGGTTCCGTCACCACCATCGCCATTGTCGGTTCCTTTCATATAGAACTCGTTGTCCCAGCCGGTGGATGCCGAAATTCCTTTCCCAGGGGGCGTCCGAAATTGGTTCGCTCTCGATTTTTTTGAAAATTGCGGCGAGCATGGACGCGCCATGACGCCCGACGCTTCCGATCGCGATCTCTTGCACGCCTGGAATGCCGGCGACCAGGACGCCGCGGCGGTTCTCTTCCGGCGCTATCAGGTCCGCTTGATGGCGTTGATCCGATCGCGGCTCTCGAAAAAGCTTGCGCGGCGGATCGATCCAGAGGATGTTCTGCTTTCGGCGTATCGGAGTTTTTTTCTCGCCGCGCGGAATGGACGCGCCGCGCTCACTGTTGATGCCGATTTGTGGCCGCTGCTGACGACGTTTACATTGCGCAAGCTGGCGCACCAGGCGCGGCGGCACACGGCGAACCGACGGACGATTGACCAGGAGCAGGAATTTTCGGCCTGGTTGGACGTGATCCGCCACGAGCCGACGCCGGAACACGCCGCGATGCTGGCGGAGGAAATCGAGCGTTTGATGGCACAGCTCGATGAGACTGCACGGGAGGTTCTGGTCCGCACGTTGCAGGGACACGACGCGACCCAGATCGCGGCGGCGCTCGGCCTGCACGAACGAAGCGTGCGACGGGCCTTGGAAAGAGTGCGAAAACTGCTGCCGGCGGATGGTTCCTGGCCTGCGCCCTCAAACATGTCCATCGTATCCGCGGTGCGTTCACACCCTTCGATCGCGACGACGACGACGACTTACGATCAATACCTGCTGCAGCAGTTCGTCGGAGTTGGGGCCTTCAGCAAGGTGTATCGTGCGGTGGAACGGCCCACAGGCGAAACCGTCGCTGTGAAATTTCTTCGAAAAGATTGCTGGCACGATGTGCGGGCCGCGGAGGCCCTCGTTCGCGAATATGAAATTCTGCGGCAATTGAATCACCCGCACATCTTGGCGATACGCGGTTGGGGCACCACGCCGCGCGGGGCACTGTTTCTCGTCACCGATTTCATTTCCGGCGGGAATCTCGCCGAGTGGTGCGAGCGGGAACGGCCCGATGTGCCGAGCATTGTGCGCGTCGTCGCGCAAGTCGCCGCGTCGGTGGCCGCCGCGCATGCGGAACACATTCTGCACGGCGATTTGAAACCAGCCAACCTGCTGATGCGGGACGACGGCCGTGTCGTGCTGTGTGACTTCGGCCTGTCGCGGCACGCGACGGAACCGGACGACGTTCCGCGCGGCGGCACCGCCGGCTTTCTCGCTCCGGAACAAATCTCCGACGCCTTCGGCCCGGTGACGGAACGCTCCGACATCTACGGCTTGGGCGGGCTTTTGTACGCCTTGCTCAGTAGACGTCCGCCGATGACGGGCCGCGATCTGCCGGAGCTTCTGGCCAACGTCCTGTCGTTGCGAGCTCCCGAACCCCCGTCGCGCTGGAACCCGGCGGTCTCCGCCGCGCTGGAGGAAATCGTAATGCGCTGCCTGCAGAAAGAACCGCAGCGCCGCTACGCCGCCGTGCAGGATTTCTCCCTGGACTTGGTCAAGCTCCCGGAACTTTAAGCCCGCCCCTGCTTCTTCATGCTTGGCGACAGAAACCTTGCGGCTCGACGAGTGTTAAATCTGCCAGCCGCAAGCCTTCGTAACGGACGGACTTGACTTTTCCCCCTCAACCGAGGGGAATGGAATTCGTCTCGTGCGAACGACAATCCGTTTTCTTCCCTGCCGACGGGTGACGTGGCGACCAAAACGACGAAAACGCCAGCGCCGACCGACTCCGGGTATCTGCACGATCCCGAAGTCCAGTTGATGCTGCGCGCCAAGGAAGGAGACGACGACGCGTTTTCCCGGCTGGTGGCGGCGTATCAGGACCGGCTGGTCAATATTTTCTTTCATCTGGTGCAAAGTCAGGAAGTCGCCGAGGACCTGACGCAGGAAGTCTTTTTGCGTATCTATCGCGCCCGGCGGGGTTACGTGCCCACGGCGCGGTTTTCGACCTGGTTATTCCGCATAGCGAACAACCTGGCGAGCAATTCCCGCCGGGACAAAGGCCGCCGCAAAGAGGTGACGGTAGCCGGCTCGGAATCGGGGCCGCTGGGGGCGCGGCCGCAAGAACAATTGGCCCAGGAGAAATCGGCCCTGATGCCGGCCCGCCAGCTCGACAAGCGGGAGATGCAGGCCGTCGTGCAGCGCGCGTTGGAGACGTTGAACGACCGGCAGCGGCTCGCGTTGCTGCTGCACAAGTTCGAAGACATGAGTTACGAGGACATCAGCGACACAATGGAGATGTCGACGGCGGCCGTGAAATCGCTGCTGTCCCGCGCGCGGGACAACCTGCGGTCGGTACTCGAACCTTACATGCAGATTGGAAAATGACTTCGGCGGATTTCCGCTGCCTGACGTGATTCATTCCCATGGACAAAACCCTTCGACTGACGCAAGACCAGCGCGAGAACCTCGTCGCCTATCTCGACGGGGAACTCGAGGATACGGAGTCGCAGGAGATCGACCGCATCCTGGCCCGCAGCGACGTCGCGCGGCACGAGGTGGAAGCACTGTCGCGGGCCTGGGAAATGCTGGACCTGCTCCCCAAGCCGAACGCTTCGTCGGCCTTCACCGAAAAGACGATGACGACGCTGCGGCTGGAGGATGTCTCCACGAATTTCGCCGATCAGCCGTGGTTCATCTTCGTCCGCCGCGGCGCGGTGGCCACCATCTGGCTGACGGCCATCGCCGCGTCTGCCGTGATCGGTTTGCTGGCGACGTGGCAGTGGTATCCGAATCCCTACCGCGATCTCCTGGAAGAACTCCCGGTGGTGAAGCAGTTGGACGTCTACTCGGAAGTCGAAAGCGTGGAGTTCCTGCAGGCATTGCAGCGGGAAGGCCTGTTCGAGGGAGGCGACCATGCCGCACCGACGCCGTGAATCCCAGAGAATGCACCGTGATCGGATGGCACGCCCAGAGTCTTCGATGGGCGTGGAGGATCGGTCCCAAAGCCACGCCCTTCGCCGAGCCTTAGGGCGTGCCACCCTTGTGGCAGCGATTCTCTTGGGATCTGTTCCTTCTCTTTTCGCCGGCGCCAGTTCCGCCGAGCTTCAGCAGCGGAGTCGGGAAGTCGGCTCCATGACTGCGGTGGAACGCGCCCGGCTGCAACGAAACTGGGAGACCTTTCAGAAATTGCCGGACGACCGCAAAGAGCATTTCCGCCAATTGCACGCCGGACTGGAGACCGACTTCAAATCCGGCACGAAACAATTGCATCACGTCCTGCAGATCTATACGGCCTGGCTGCAGACGCTCACGCCGGGCCAGCGGGCCGATCTGCGCGGCGCCCGGTCCGAGAAAGAAAAGCTGGAGCTGGTGCGGAAGTTCAAGGCCGACCAGGATTCGCATCAGGAAAGCCGCGCGCTGCGCGATCCCGAGGAAGACGAGTTTCCCCGCCATCGCTGGCGGTTTCTGCAAGGCAAGGCCCGGCCCTTCGCTCCGGGGGAATTGAACTCCGTCATGAACGCCTTGACGGAACTGCTGCCGCCACCGGAACGAGACCAAGTCGAGCGGGAAGACGACACGTGGTCGAAATATCGCCGCATCGTGCTGGCCAGCGCTCAGCAGGCGGGCGGCCCGCCGGAGTGGCCCAGTACGGAGCAGCAGGCGAAGATGTTCGACGCCATCAGCAAATCCGAGCGGGCCGGACGCTTGAAAGCGCTCAGCAACGACCAGCAGCGCCGCCGGCAATGGGCCATGGCGATCTTCAGCAGTTTCGCCGCGCAGCTGCTGGCGGAGGCCGCGCCGTTCCATCCGCAGAAAGACCAGCTCGAACAGTACTTCGATACGATGAGCAACGAATCCCGGGAGGCGCTGATGCAGCTTCCCACGGACGTGATGAATCAGGAACTCGTCCGGCGCTACTATGTCGAGCGGCTGCGGCAGAATCCCGATTTCAGCGAGTTCTCCAAGCGACAACGCGAATTCCAGGGGTTCACGTTCCGCTTCTTGACGGAAGCGGACGTCTATCAGCGCCCCGGTCCCGGCGGCTTCCATCGCGGCGGACCGCCGCCGGACCGTCGCGACGGCCCTGATCGGGACGAAGGCCCCCCGCGCGGCCCACCGGGCCGCCGCCCGCCGCCGCGTCCCGAAGACTGACGTGATCCCCCGCCGGGTCGATGAGCGGCGCGTCGAATGGAGTTGCGCCGCCTGGCGTCTCGAAATCGTGCCGCAGACTCAAAAAGGGGGGCCGTTTTTTCGGCGTTTGGGAGCGGTTTGACGAATCGCCTGTGGTCGGCTGGGTGAAATTCCCCGGGAAAATCGCGATTTCACCCGTGTTCACGAATGGTCCGAGAAGCGCCGTAGAGCGCTGTTTGTGTGCAAACTCGTGGCCGCTGCATGGCTGCTGAGTGGCTGCTACATGACGCTCGCGTGTCGCTCGGCGCGCGGCGGCGCATTCTCGAACACGCGAAAAGGCCGCTTTTTATCACGCTGCACAAGCTGGGTGAACCGGGTTTGTTTAAGAAGCCGCTTTCGGGCGGTGTTCGTCAACAACTTGTTTGGAAACCGGCCGGAAAGCAACGCGGGGAGACTCGTGAAACGAATCTCCCCGCCGCACCCAGTTGCGCGTCAACGTTGCTTCCGAAATATCATTCCGCCGCGGGCTTCGGGACGAAGGCGTCCTGATACGCGCCGTCTCCCAACCGGTCTTTCACCTCGGGCCGGCCCGTCAGCCGGGTTCGTTCGCCCAACACGTTGCGGGCGGCGTTGCGGAGCTCCGCGTCGCTCATGTGGCGGAGATTGCCCAGTTCCAACAGCGGATGCAGCACCTGCACCGCCTTGGCCAGCGTCGTTTCCATCAGGGCGATTTCCATCAGGCTCTTGCGCATCGTGCCGAGCGACTGAATCTGATCGATGAATTCATTCTGGAAATCGAGCATCAAGTCGAGCGATTCCAGCGATTCGGCGAGCGACGGGAATTCCGACAGTTTCTGCTGCATGTGGAGCATCGCCTCAAGATTGTCGCGAGACTGCGGCAGGTTCAGCTCGTCGCGGGTCAGCACCTGGCTCAGTTCCAACAGGCTCCGGGCGCGGTTCATCGCCAGTTCAGCGCCGCCGCCCTGCTCGGCGAGCTTTTGCTGCATCGTCAGCAGTTGATCGCCGATCGCCTGGGCGATTTCCACGTACTGTGCCCCGTCGATCAGCGTGTGCTTCAGCGTGGCCAGCGCGTGCAGCCGGAACCACGCGACGTCAAAATCGCTCGACGCATCGGCCAGCTGCTCGTTCAGGTCGATCATCTTGCGGACCGCGCTCTGCGCCGGCTCCATCTGTTCCGCATGCTCGCAGAGATTGCTCTCCAACTGGATCATTTCGTCCAGCGTGGTCGCGGCCGTCATCATCGAGCCCCACTGAGCCGACAGACGGTCGGTCAATTGCGTCAGGTCGTCGACCACGCGGCCGGCGATTTCGACGCTCGGCTGCTCGGCGATGATGCTGTCGTTCAACCGGGAAATCGCCTTCACCTGGTCCACGCTCAGCCGGGCGCGGTCGGCTTCGGTTTCGACTTCGCTGCGGAGCGTCCGCAGCGATTGCAGGGCCAGCCGCGCGCCGTCGAGTTGCTGATGCTGCGTCTTCAGGGCCGACAACAGGCTGTTCGTTTCCCAGACTTGTTCGCCCTGGGCCGTAAGTCGTTCCACGCGGTCCTGCATCCGGGCCACTTCGACGCGCAGCGTCCGCAGTTCCTGGGACATGGGCCGGGCCACGAAGATGTACAGGCCGATGAAGCCGGCCGACAGCCCGATGATGAGCATCGCCCAGGCCGACTTTTGCTGTTCTCCCAACTGGTTTTCGATGGATCGCAGGCGGTTGCCGTCGGAAGTATACACGGTGTTCCTTTTTCCTGTTCCGGTTGGTTTTTCTTAATGAAATGCCAATCGTCGTCTCGACTCGCCCGAATTTTATCGCCATGTTGCCCAGTTGTACTTTTTGCTATTTCTTCGCTGGGTTGCGCAATTCATAATTCCCGGTCGCCTGGAACAGGCAAGTCACAAAACTCTAAACGGACGGGTGGCACGCCCTGAGGCTTTGCGAAGGGCGTGGGTTTTCGCCCACCCACC
>CAZDGB010000020.1:0-38602 GCA_964504645.1 uncultured Planctomycetaceae bacterium
GCCGCCGCGACGAGCGTGTCTGCCACGTCGCCCGCCAGGTCGTCGTTGAGCGTGTATTGCGTCCAATACTCCTTGATGCGGTTTTCGGTCCGCCAGTCGTAATCGGGATACTTCGCCTTCACGACGGGCCGTTGCTCCGGGGGGCCGGACCAGACCTGCGGAAAACCGCCGTTCGGGAACTGCGCGGCGAGCAAGGCGTCGCGGGCGATTTTCGCCGCGGCGTGAATTTCCTTGTGCCGGAAATCATGGGCTTTGTCGACCCTCATCAGAAACAACAAGGCGGTTTGCGTGGTGCCGTCGTCGAGGGTGGAGAGGTCTTTTCCCTTGCCTTGGCCGTTCCGATAGGCGGCCGTTTTGCCTTGCGGGTTGAAGTCGATGGAATTCGTCCACCCGCCGGAGCGAAGCTGGCCGTGGATCAACGCTTCGGCCGCGGCATCGGCGGTGTCGAGAAACAGCTTCTCGCCAGTCGCCTCATGCGCCGCGAGGTACGCCAGCCCCACCGTCGGCGTGCCGGGCGGCTGCACCCAGACCTGCGTCGGCGACGCGACCCCTTCCCCCAGCCGTTTTCGGCCATCGAGAGACGAGTAGTAGACGTAACCCCCTCGCACGGCGACCTCGCGCCGATAGAACTCCGCCGCCCGCTTCATCGCGGCGAGCGCCTCGTCCCGACTTGGCTCCGCGGCGGCGCAGATCGGTCCGAGTGCCCAGCCTGCCAGCGCCAGCCAGATCATTGCACCGTCTCCGCACCGTGGGTCACGTAAAGTGCATACAGCCGCGGGGCGTCATCGTCGGGGAATTTCACGCGGATGCCGTATGCCCGTTTGGGCGTTTTCGCATTCGCTTTCCAGACGACGGGAATCCGCACGCCCGGTTTGGTGACTCGCGCCGCCGCGTCGCCGGAATAACCCGGCAACGGCTGCGCCGCATCATCGACGAGTTCCACGAGCAATGGCGCCGCATCGCTAACTCCCGCCGCGTTCACGAAGAGTTCGGCGTCCTGCGTTGAAGCCGGCAGAGTTTCGGTAATCGCCAGCCCCGGGTCCCCGGAATCGTGGCGCGATAAGTAGCCGAAGCCGTCGCGGCGCAGCGTCGCCAGTCCGATTTCCTGCGAGCGGAATTTCCCTTCGCAGTCCCAGTGCGAATACCAGACGTAGGTTTTTTCGCCGACGTTGACGAAGGCGTGCCCCTGCAAGAGAGCGACCGAATCCCATTCTCCGTCCGCGCCGTGTTCGAGGAATTTGAAATCGGGGACCGGTTCGCGAAAGTGAATGCCGTTGTTGCTGAGGGTCAGCCCCAAGTCGATCTTCAATCCGTCGTGCCCCTTGTTCTCGGCCGGCTGTCCCTGCCAGACGCCTTGCAGGCCGATCAGCACGTTGCCGCGGTTCCAGACGCCGACACCCATATGCATCTGCCGGCTGTAGCCCATCAGCATCTTGTCCACCGACGGCTGCGGCTCGGTGTATTGCTCCGGCAGCACCAGCGACAACGACTTTGCCGGCGACCAGTGCAGGAAATCAGACGAGCGATACGTCTGCATCACGCGGCCCGCCGGGCGGCCATCGGCCAACCAACACCACGGCGACGCGAGCTGCCCCGAAGCGTAGTAGAATTTCCCGCGGCGATACAGGCTGCTGACTTCAAACCGCTCGCCGCCGGCGTTTGCGGGTCGGTCGCCGACGACTTTCCACCGCAAACCGTCCGCGCTGGTCGCCGTGATCAACGCGCCGACGCGGCTCTCCTTGACGCCGACGTTGCTCATGCCGCCGCGAATGTCGTCGTAGGGCATGTGGGCGATGAACGCCGCCTTGTAGCGCCGCTGCGGATCGGGATCGGCGTCATCGATGAGGATCGACAGAAAATCGTTGACGAGCGTCATCGAGGGGACTTCCCCTTCAATGAGGCAGATGTTGTTCCGCTTGTTGCCGTTGAGATCGACGAGTCCAAGTTCCGGCTTCGTCCAGTGGATGCCGTCGTCGCTCTCGGCATAGCACATGGGCCGCCACCAGCCGGGGGCCTGGCCGCGCTCCAATTCGCGCTGGATCATCCCCAGGTACCACATGCGGAACTTGTCCCCTTGCTTGAGGACCGTGCCGTACAGAATCGCATGCCCGTAATCGGGCGAGCCTTTTGGCCCGCAGCGCACGACGGGATTCGCCGCGTGCATTTCCGGCTGGACCAGCGTCAGCTTCAGATTGTGCAGCCACGGCAAGCTGGCGTCGTCAAAGGCGAATATGACGTGATCCCGCTGGTCGTCGGCAGAGTCTTCGGCCCGCACATCGGCACAGACGACCGCCAGGCACAGCGACAAACAGACGATTCGCATGGCATGCCTTTCCGTGGCGGCACGTTTTTAACGTGCCGGAAAATATTTTTCTGATGGTCCTGTCACGTTAGGAAACGTGACCCACGTCGGAACGTCATTCCGGCAGCGGCTTACCTTTGGTTTCCGGCAAGAACGGGAGCACCACCAGCCCCAGTAGGAAGACCGTGCACATCGTCACGCCGGTCATCCGGCCGGCGTTCGGGCCGGAATACATCTGATCGAGAAACGCTTTGACTAGCGGGCCGGTCGCCGCAACGAAGCGTCCGACGTTGTAGCAGAAACTCGTCCCGGTCGATCGCAATCGCGTGGGAAACAACTCGGGGAAGTAGACTGCATACCCGCCGAACAACGACAACTGACAGAAGCCCATGATCGGCACCAGCACGAAAATTTGCCAAAACTCCGACAACGTCCAAAATACCGTGACCGTACTGATGTAGGCGGCGAGGAACGCCAGCGCAAACGTAGGCTTGCGGCCGATGCGTTGCGACAACAGGCCATAACCGTAAACGCCGAAGAACGCTCCGATATTGAGCATCAACGACGTGTAGCTTTGCCATCGCGTCAGACGACCCTTGATGCGGCCGTCGGCGATTTTCTTCACCTCGGCTTCCGCTTCTGTCAGTTCGCCGGCCGATTTCGGGTCATTGATCGCCTGCTCGACGCGGCTGACAATCTTTTGGTCATGCTTGGCGGCGAGTTCCTGGAACACGTCCTGCCGTACCTTGGGCGTCTGCACGGAGCGAATCAAATCGGGCGTGTAAAAGCCGACAGACCACAGCCCGATGACACCGGCGCAACCGAGCGCCAATCCTAGCAGGGCATGCTTGCGATAAAGCGGATTGCTGAACAATTCCGAATACGATCCCATCTGCTTGCCCAACACGCCCTCATGCGACGCCTTTTGCCACTGTTCCGGCTCTTTCAGGTTGCGGCGGACGACCAATGCCAGCAGAGCTGGCGCCGCACCAATCAGGAACATGACCCTCCAGGGACTTTTCACAAGCCCTTCTTCCGCGGCGAGTCCCAATCCGAGATTGATAAACGCCGCGCTGATATTGCCGAACGCGGAAAGTGCCTGCAATAACGACAAGGCATAGGGACGTGCCCGGTTCGGCATGACTTCCGCCACCAGCGTGACGCCGACCGCAAATTCTCCTCCGACGCCCAAGCCGGTGAGGAATCGATAAAACGCAAAATCCCACGGACCGGTGGAAATTGAACTCAGCCCCGTGAACGCGGAATACATGACGATGGTGATCATCATCGTTTTTGCGCGGCCGATGCGGTCTCCCAGCATGCCGAAGATCAAGCCGCCAGTCGCCCACCCCGCAATGAAAATCGAGGTCGCGATGTCGCTGGCCAGCTTTCTCGTTTTGTCAACCGCCGCAGCATCGGCTCCGGCCGACATCGGAACGAGTTCTTCAATCGCCGCCGGCCGGGCGAGAATGAACAACTGCTGATCGAGGCAGTCGAATAACCACCCCAGCGCCGCTACGATCAGCACGAACCAGTGATACCGGTTCAACAGTTTCCACCACGGCGTGTTGTCGTTGGCGGAAGCGTCTTCGGGTTCGGCGCGGAATTCTTCAGCACCATGCATCGGAGCGAGCCTTTCTCCAAGGGTGTCGTCTGGCGGGAGTGCGGGAAGGCCGTATCAATACACTCGAATTGATGCCTCGCCGCAAGGTTTCGGGGCGGTTTTGGAGGAATTCGGGGCGAAATCGCGCCAATTGCGTTGCCGACGATTGCGTTGCGGCCCGTCGCGACCGAAAATCGCTCCGCTGCTTCGTGTTCCAGCCGTGGTTTCACCCCGCCCGCGCTCATCGACAGGGAAACGTTCCATGAGTTCTTCCCCCTCCGCCTCGTCCCGCGGCGCCTGGATGGCCCTCATCGCTGCGTTGTTGGGCTGGATGTTCGACGGCGCGGAGATGGGGTTGTTCTCGCTGGTGGGGAATGCTGCGGTCAAGAACCTGCTGGAGAAGACCGGTCAGGAAGGCCAAGCCGGGGCGTGGTTCGGCGCGATCATCGCCACGTTTCTCGTCGGCGCGGCGACGGGCGGCGTCGTTTTCGGTTGGCTGGGTGATCGCATCGGCCGCGTGCGGGCCATGAGTCTCAGCGTTCTCGTCTATGCGCTGTTCACCGGATTCTGCGGACTGGCGCGGACAGTGGAAGAACTCGCCGTCCTGCGATTCATCGCATCGCTCGGCATGGGAGGCGAATGGTCGCTCGGTGTGGCGCTCGTCATGGAAGTCTGGCCGAATCGTTCGCGGGCCTTCATGGCCGGTCTGATCGGCGCTGCGGCCAATGTGGGCTATTTGCTCGTGGGCATCGTCGGCATGGTGCTCGATGGTCTCTTGGCGAAAACAATTCCCGAAACGCTCGGCGCGCTGGGACTCTCTGAATCGATGATCACGATGTTGACGGCCCACAAAGGTTGGCGGCTGATGATGATGCTTGGAACCACGCCCGCGCTGTTGACGTTCTTGTTCCGCGTCTTCGTGCCGGAATCCAAGAAATGGGAAGAAGAGCACCAGAAAGGCTCGACGTCGCACTGGGTCACAGCGGATCTCTTAGGCGTGTTGGTGGGATTGATTGGTCCGGCGGCGATCATCGTCGTGTGGGCCTACGATTGGCCGTGGCTGGACTTGAGCGGCCGCATTGTCGTCACAGTCATCGGGTTGGCGATCGCCGTGTTCGGCTACACGTTTCCGGTCATGCAGTTCATGAAGCGCAGCGCCCAGGCCGCCGGAGGGAACGCGGCCGCGGACTTGTCGGGGACGATGAGCAAGATGCTGATCGGCGCGGGTCTCAGTGGCGTCGCGCTGCTTGGAACGTGGGCGTCGATGCAATGGGCGGCGAAATGGGCTGGCGAGATGACGCAGAATCAATATCTGTCGCGAGAATGGACGCAGGTCTGGCTGTCGATCGGCGCAATTGTCGGCACAATTCTCGCAGCGCTCGCCGGCGATTGGTTCGGACGCCGGGTCACATTCTTCCTGCTCTGCCTGTTGTCGCTGGCGTCCGCGGAATTTCTCTATTGGTACAACACGCAGTACGATTCCGTGTTTCTGGCCAGTTGCTTCGTCGCAGGAGCCTGCACCGCGTAGTTCTACGGCTGGCTGCCGCTTTATCTGCCGGAATTGTTTCCCACTCGCTTGCGAGCCACGGGGCAAGGCTTCAGCTTCAATTTCGGCCGCATTCTCGCCGCCGTCGGTTCGCTGCAAGCCGGCGTGTTGCAGGACAAAGTCTTCGAGGGCCAGTTCCCGAAGGCCGGCATGGTGATGAGTCTGATCTACATCCTCGGCCTCGGCATCATCTGGCTCGCGCCGGAAACCAAAGGCAAACCGCTGCCGGAGTGATTGACGTCCCTTAGCGACGCCTCGCAGAAGCGTCGTGCCGATGACGAATCTTCTTCCACGCGACGCCCGTCGTAAACGCACACCGCCGAGCCCTCTGCGACCAGCGCCGAGCGCGGCGCCTCGTTCAACGCCGTCGCGAACTCCGCTCCGTAGAGCGTTTCTGCATCGCCGATGAACTGTGCTGCGTCCGTAGTCCAAACCCGCCATGCCGGATGCGTGACGCGGTATTCCAATGCGTCTCCGTTCGACGAGCGCGAATAGCCCCAGTAGTGTTCGACGATGAACTCCTCCAGCGAATCGGCGCGCGGGAGTTGCGGCAAGCCGGAGAAGTTCGCCGCCAATTCAAACTCTCGCCGCGCATGCCGCCAGCGATACTGCACGTGTCCCGTCCGATCGGTGGCGGACGCCGGCAACTGCACCCGGTGCGACATCGGCCGCGTGATGTAATGTTCGTGATAGACCGAATTGGCGATCCAGGTCACGGCCCGCTTCGGCACGATTTCCTTGAGAAAGACGACGCCGCGACGCCAGCCGTCGTCCGCTTCCCGGCGGACGTAAAATCGCAGATTGACTTCAATGAAGCTCTGATGCCACGGCACGCGCCAGCCGCGCAAACGCGTTTTCAAAAACTGAAAGCCGACGAGACTGACGAGCGCCTCGCCCCGCCAACGGTCCAACTCCGTGCCCCGCGGCACGTGCGGCGTCAGCAGCGCCGGGTCGACGGCGTAATTCAGCATCAGCAAGTTGCGCCACTCTGCAGTGAGAAACGGACGCCCGGCGGACATGATGCGGTTCCCGATGCCAGAAGATCAACCGGCTCAGTAACCGCAGCCACACGTCGTACTTAACAGACCGCTGCGCATTTCGGGTCAAAGTCCTGCAACTTCCCAGCCTTTGCGGTACTCCTTCGTGAGGAACTCGCCCGCCTTCGTCGAGTTCTTCACCTTCAGGCCGGCGGCGTCCCAGTCCAGTTTCTCGCCGCTGCGATACGCGACGATTCCCAACAAGATGGTTTCCGTCAAAGCGCCGGCGTAGTCGAAATTGCACAGCGTCGGCGAGCCCGTTTTGCACGCCGTCGTCCATTCCTTCCAATGGCCGATGGAATTCGGAATCGTCTGTTCCGGCGGCTGGAATTCCTTGAACTTGTCAGTCGGCAGCAAGAGATACCGGCCGTAGTCGGCGGCGAGCATTCCCTTGTCGCCCACGAACAGGATGCCGAGGCCCCATTCGCCCAGCGATTTGCCGCTGGGATCCTGGGTGTTCTTCACCAAGTCGAAGTGGGCTCCGCCGTCGGACCAGTAGAATTTGACGGCGGGCGCGTCGCCGCGCGCGGGAAATTCATAGATCGCTTTAACCCACGCCGGCGCACCGTCGGGATGAACGGCCGGACCTTCGCAGGCCACCGAGGTAGGATGCCGCAGTCCGAGCGCCCAGAACGGCAAGTCCATCACGTGGGCCGCCATGTCGCCGAACGTCCCGGAGCCGTATTCCCAGAAGCGCCGCCAGTTGCCGGGATGGATTCCGTCGCAGTAATCGCGGAACTTCGCCGGCCCGAGCCAAGCCTCCCAATCGAGATTCGCCGGGACCGGTTTCTTCGGACCGAACCGCCCGTCGGACCAGCCCTTGTTGCACCAGTTGTAAACTTCCTTCACCGGACCGATCGCGCCGGACTGAATGACCTCGACGACGCGGCGGTAATTGTTCTCCGCGTGGATTTGCGACCCCATCTGCGTGGCGACTTTGTGCTTCGCCGCGAGTTCCGCGATGACGCGTGCTTCTTTGACGGTGTGAGTCAGCGGTTTCTCGCAATAGACGTGCTTGCCAAGGACGATTGCCGCCGCGGTCGCCGGAGCGTGCGTGTGATCGGCCGTGGAGACGACGACGGCGTCGATGCCATTCGCCTGTTGATCCAGCATGCGTCGGTAATCGCTGTAGCGTTTCGCCTGCGGGAACCGCTGGGCTTGCGAGTCGAGGTAATTCGTATCGACGTCGCACAACGCCACGATGTTCTCGTGTGTGAGCTGATCGAGATTATGCAACCCCTTGTTGCCGCAACCGACGATAGCCAGATTCAGCTTGTCGTTCGGCGATTTCGGCGCCGCCCACAAAGCCGACGGCACGGCCCCCGCGACAAACCACGTGGCGGCACTGTGCCGCAAAAATTCACGGCGAGACGTTTGATGCGACATGGGAACGCCCTCCAATTAGGGTGGGCTGTGCCCACCAATTCCTGTGACAGACAAGTTTGATTGTTCCAGGCAAATCTGGTGGGCACAGCCCACCCTACGATTTTTCCTTACCCCATTCTATCGCGAGCTGCACCAGCACCTTCACGGCGGTCTCCATTTCGTCGAGGCTCGCCCATTCCAGCGGAGAGTGGATGTTGTGCTGGCCGGCCGAAAGGTTTGGCGTCGGCAGACCCTTTTCCGTGAGCAGCGAGCCATCCGTGCCGCCGCGGATGATGCCGTAGCGCGGCTCCAGGCCGATGGCCCGCAGCGCAGCCTCCGCTTTGGACACAGCCCGCGGCTCTTTCACCAACCCGTCGCGCAGATTGCGGTACTGACGCCGGATTTCGACGTCGATCTTTGCTGCTGGAAACTCCGCGCGGAGCGCCACGGCAATGCTCTCCAACAGCTTGGCCTGCTCGGCGAGATTCGGCGTCTCGAAGTCGCGGAGAATCAATCGGGCCGACGCCTCCGCCACGCCTCCTTCAATGTGATACGGATGAAGAAATCCGTCGCGCTGATCGGTTGTCTCGGGCGAAAGCCGCGATTTCGGCAACCGCGAGAGGAACTCGCTCAGGATGCGGATGGCGTTGACCATCGCCCCTTTGCCGATCGACGGATGGATGTTCACGCCGACGACGCGAATGATCGCCTGATCCGCCGAAAACGTTTCGGCGTTGATCTCTCCTTGGCCGCCGCCGTCCAAAGTGTAGCCGCAGGTCGCGTTCAGCTTCTTCAAATCGAGCTTATCGGTCCCACGGCCGATCTCCTCGTCGCAGGTGAAGCACAGCCGCACGGGGGCATGCGGCAGATCTTTGCGTGCCATCAGTTCCGCAGCGGCCGTCATGATCACAGCGATGCCCGCCTTATCGTCGCTGCCGAGTAATGTGGTGCCGTCCGTCGTGATCAGCGTGTGGCCGACGCACGTCTTCAATTCCGGTGTTTCGGCGAAGCGAATCACCTTCGTTGGATCGCCGGACAACGTGATGTCCGTCCCTTGGTAGTTCCGATGCACGACCGGCTTCACGTGCTCCGCCGAATATTCCGGCGACGTGTCGACATGTGCGATCCACGCAATCGTCGGCGACGGCGTCGTTCCCGGCACGGTCGCCATCACGATGCCGTGCTCGTCGCAATCGACGTCGCTGAAGCCGAGCGCTCGGCATTCCTCGGCGAGCAACTTGCTGAGCACGAGCTGTTTCGCCGTGCTGGGATAGGTCGGACTCGTCTCGTCCGATTGGGTGTCGATCTGCACGTAGCGCAGAAAACGGTCGAGCATCGTATCCATGCGGTGTCCCATAGCGCAGGCGGCTCGCCTGCACGGCGTCTCAATTCGCAGGCGAGCCGCCTGCTCCACGGGCGTGAATCATCGCGGATGACACGGCGGAGTTCAATCACGATCGCGCAGCCTGGCAGAAATGCAGCCGCGACGCCTGCATCATCGGCCAATCAAAAATACCCTCGGGCGCAACGTCGATCGTGCGCTGCGGTCGGAGTTCGTCAAATGTCCGATTTCGCGGCCCGCGCGGCCAGAAGCCGCATTCGCCGTCGCGCAGCAGTTTCCGCCAGCCGAGGCTCAACCGGCCCATCGTGAAACGGGCGTTGATATCTTGCAGCGGACGCAGGCGAATCGAACCATCCGGCAACTGATACCGCATGGCATCGATCCCTAGCGGGCCGAAGTAGCCGCGGTCTTTGAGCCGCTGCGCCGTTCGCAGCGCGATCTCCACCGCTGGTCGCCAGCGCTGTTGAAAGTTGGGATCATCGGGCGGATTGGTGAACCAACTGCCGGCGTATTGGCCCACATCGTCGCACTCCAGCTTGGTGACGGCCAATAGTTCTGATTCAACCTGCGGTTGAACTTCGATCTGAATTCCGACTTCTTCGAGTCGCCGCACCCAGGGTTCCACGAAGACGACGTGTTGCTCCGCCAGCCGCTTGCGCACCCAGGCGCGATGCTCATCCGTGGGAGCGCCCTCGATCAAAATACGCTCGCGGGCCGACATGCCCCAGTTGGCTTTGACGACGCAGCGTGAAGAAATCTCCGCCGTGCGTTGGACCGCATCGTCGAGTCCTGACAAATCGTGGATCGCACTCGCCTGCGGCAATCCGACTTCCCATTCGTTTTCAAGATCGAACGAGAATTGCCGCGCGTTCACTTCGCGGACGATGTGCGGGCCCGGCGCCAAATAGCGGAATTGGTACCGTTGCGCGACGGCGACTAGCGGTTCCGTCCACCCCCACGGCACCAGTTGCACGCCACGATGGACCTGGCTGAAATCCGTCACGGGAACCAACCGCGGCAAGCCCAACGCCGTCAATTGGTCAATCGCCGATTCGCGCAGTCCCAGCGGACAGTAGAGATAGTCTCCGTCCTCTGTCCCGGCGAACCAACTCAACGCCAGTTCGGCGTTCAATCGCTGTAACCCCAACGACGGTTGAAAATGCGGATTGGCCAGCACGTGCTCGAAATCGAAGTTGCCGACAAACAGGGCCAACATGATGGCGCACCTGCCTTTACGCCACTGCCAGCATGCGCCTAGCGTAATGAGCCGAGCCCAACAATGCCGCCCGGTCGGTGGTGACGATCCGCACGGGAATCGACTGCAAGAGCGACTGGAACCGGCCTTTCGCGCCGATCGATTCCAGGAACGCCGGGCTGCGCAACTCGTTGATGATCTTCGGCGCGATGCCGCCCGCGATGTACAACCCGCCGCGCGACATCAGTTTCAGTGCCAGATTGCCGGCTTCGGAGCCGTAGAGCGAAACGAACATCGCCAGCGCCTCGACGCACAGCGGGCAGCGTTTCGCCTGTGCGGATTTGGCGATCACCGCGGCCGGGTCCGCCTTCTTCATTTCCTCTTGAATCTGTAGCGACACCCGGTCCGGCTGGCGCTCACACAGAAACTCGTAGACGTTAACCAACCCCGGGCCGGACACCACCCGTTCCCACGACGCATGTCCGAACCGGCGGATCAGATATTTCAGCAGTTCGATCTCGTGTTCGTCGCGGGGCGCGAAATCGGCATGGCCTCCTTCGCTGGCGAACGGCTGGTACGTGCTGCCGTTCCAGAAAATGCCCGCCTCGCCCAGCCCGGTTCCCGCGGCGATAACGGCCAGATTGCCCGATGCATCATGCCGACCCGTCTGAATTTCGACGACGTCGTCCGGCGTCAGCACCTCCAGCGAGTACGCCGTCGCTTCGAGATCGTTGAGCAGCTTCACTCGCGGCGTGCCGATCGTCTGCCGCAGCGCGGACTCTTCCACGATCCACGGCAAGTTTGTCGTTCGGCAGCGCCCATCGATCACCGCGCCGGCGATACCGAAGCACGCAGCGTCGATCTTCGTCGAATGATTCGTCAGAAACGCGACGACGACGGCTTCCAGGCGCGGAAAGTCGCGGCTGGGAAATTTTGCCTCGTGCCGGATCGCCAGCCGGCCCTCTTCCATCGCGACGACGGCCAGCCAGGTTTTCGTGCCGCCGATATCCCCTGCCAGGATCATAATTCCCCTCCGTGAGTTGGACTTCGCTTGACCATACCGGACGCGAGCCGGGATTGCATCCGTAAGAAAGGCGAGCGGCGCGGCGTTAGCCCGCCGCGCAATGGACGACAGACACGGGATTCTGGCATGTCCGTCTTGCCTCCACTATTCTGGCATCCAACCAATTTCTATTTGCATGCGTGAGGTGCCTGTGTCGCTGCTGGGGTTTGAGGCTTTATTCGCCGCCGCAGACCGTCTACCTACTCCGTTGCCCGTAGTGGTCGCCGGCGGCGCGGATCGAACGGTCTTGGAGGCGATGTCGCAGGCGCACGAACGCGGCTGGGTGACGCCGATCCTCTCGGGTTCGGAAGCCGCGACGCGCCAACTCGCTGCGGAATTGGGGATTTCGCTCGACGGATTCCGCCTGGTCGACAGCGAAGTTCCCGCCGTGGATGCCGTGGAGGAAGTGAAAGCCGGCCGCGCCGTCTGCTTGATGAAAGGGCAGATCGCCACGCCGAATTTGATGTCCGCCGTCCTCCATCGTGTGACCGGCTTGCGAACGGGCCGCGTGATCGGCCAAGTTGTGCTGATGGAAATCCCCCGCGACCAGCGGCGATTTCTGTTGACCGACACCGGCATTGCCATTCAGCCGACGCTCGATCAAAAAATCGACTTGCTCCGGCACCTCCAATCAATCGCTTGCGTTTTGCGGGATCCCGACACTCCCGCCGACTGGAAACCCCGCATCGGCGTGATGTGCGCCAGCGAAAAGACGAGCGACGCCATGCCGGAAACGCTCGACGCCGCCGAGTTGCAGCGCCGCAACGCGGCCGGCGAGTGGCCCGAGTGCATCGTGCAGGGGCCGCTGTCATTCGATCTCGCCTACGCCGCCGATGCCGGCGAAAAGAAGCACATCGCCGGCGGCGTCGTCGGCGCGGCGGACGCGATGCTGTTCCCCGACCTGCTTTCAGCGAATCTCACGGTGAAAGCCATCATGTACACCGCCGATTGCCGCTTCGGCGGCGTGTTGTGCGGCGCGGCGTGCCCCGTCGTCTTCATGTCCCGCGCCGACAGCACCCAGACGCGCTTGAACTCGTTGGCGTACACGCTGCAAATGCTGCGCGCGAAGAGCGCGTAAGCCCATTCGGTTACCCGCGGCGTGGAGTCTTCGGAGCGAAGCGTTTTGCCTTTCTCTGGCAATTCGTTATGCGCCCCTGCGAAACACGCTGGAACAGCAGGAACGACTGTGCGAAGATGGCCTTGTCATCCGCAGAAACGATTCCCTTGGCAGTGAGGACTTTGATGTCCGACGCGCAGACGATGACCGTTTTCGATCTCAGCCCCGCAGAGAAACTGCAGTTGGTAGAAGATCTCTGGGATGATTTGCGCGCCACTCCGGAGTTGGTCCCGGTCTCCGAGGAACACCTCCGAGAAGTCGCGCGGCGCAAAGCGAATCTGCAAGCCAATCCCGGGACCGCGCTGTCATGGGCGGAAGTTCAACAGCGCATCCGGAGCCGGAATGGCGATTGAGCTGATTCTCACTCCGGAAACGGAAGAAGATCTGGCCGCGGCGTATGACTGGTACGAAGCCTGCCGACCGGGTCTCGGCGAGGATTTTCTGTCGTGCGTGGACGCCGCGTTCCACGTCATACTCCGCCAGCCCAACTCGTTCCCAATTGCGAAGGATGAGTTCCGCCGCTATCTTGTCCGGCGGTTCCCCTACCAGATTTTTTATGAATCGGACGACTCCGCGGTGACCATCTACGGCGTGTTTCACACGTCGCGAGATCCCAAGGTCTGGCAAGATCGGCTGCAATAACCGTTCGTTGGCCCCGCGAAGCGTAAGCGTTTTCCCAACCCACAACCGACCACCCACAAACTCCCACCATGACCGACCAGCCGCAGATCATTCTTTCCGCGTTCGCGGATGAAGCCGCCAACTCCAAGACCGCCGTCGAGCAGTTTGCCTCGCTCTCGGCTCTGGGACTCTCGTACTACAGCCCGCGGTTTATCGACGTCCGCGGCACCGGCCAGGTGAAGCACGTCACCGAGCTCGACAAAGACGAGCTCAAGCAACTCGCCGACTTGCAGGCCAAATACGGCATGTCGGTCACCAGCATCGGCAGCCGGCTGGGCAAGGTGAAGCTCATCGACGTCGACGACGGCACCCACAACAAGTACGTGCCGATCAAGAAGTATCTCGATACCGACGTCGCCGCGACGATCAAAGCGGCCCAGGCGCTCGGCGCGAAACTGATCCGCGGTTTCTCCTATTATCATCCGCGCGGCGAAGACCCGAAGAAGCACGTCGCCCAAGCCGCCGAGCAGTTGATCCCCATCGTCGATGCCTGCGCCAAAGCGAAGCTCGTCTACGGCTTGGAAGTCGAGGCGAATCTCGTCGGGCAGAACGGCCGGATGCTGGCCGCACTGGCGAAGGCGATCAAGCGGCCGAACCTCGTTTGCATCTACGACGCCGGCAATATCTCGTCGCAGAATCTCTCGCCCCTCGACTGCCTGCACGAATACCAGGCGATGCGGGACGCATTCGGCTGGATGCACATCAAGGATTACCGCGTCGATCCCAAGCTTCCCTGGACCGGCGTGGTGAACGAGGAGATGCTGAAAAACTTCGTTCCCTGCGACGTCGGCGACTCCGGTCATGAACTCATCTTCCGCGACCTGAAGCAGCACTTGCCGAAGATCGAGAAGAAGATGAAAAAGCTTGGCGCGCCAGGCGTCTTCCTCGAACTGGAACCACATTTGAAAGGCGGCGGCCAGTTCGGCGGCTTCAGCGGCCCCGACGGAATGGGCGTCGCCGTCCGGTCGCTGTGCCGGTTGCTCGATTATGTAGGCATCGGCTACCACCTGCGGGACTTCGACGACATCCGCACGGCGCGCGGGTTTTGAAGTCAATCGGTCTCGTGCACAAGCTTGAAGCGAACCCCCTTCAATTTGTGTTTCTCGCACAGCGTCTTGAACTTCTCCGAAACGATGAGCGTGTGCAGCGTGTAACCCTGCGCTCGGGCGGGGGAACCCTCCGCTTGCCTCATGCGAAACAAGTGCCGCGGTCCCGGGAACTGATCGGGGTTGATCTGGAAGGAATATTTCTCCACTCGCGTGATATTGCCGCTGGCTCTGTTGGGATGCACGATGGCCCGCTCATCGAAATCGAGCGGCCAGAGGGGATGAATCACATATAGCGGATCGCTGTCGGGGATGTCGAGCAGCAGGAACTCCGCCTCCCATTTCACCAGCGGCCGCAGCCAACGACGCACCGCGTCCGTGACGGCAAAATCGCTCACAAAACCGTACATCCCCGGTCGCTTGTCTCGTTTTTCCAATTGCACGCGCGGCGGCTTCCAGATTGGCGCCAGCGCAATAGAACCGGAAAGGCAAGCAAGCTCGTCGTATTCTCCGGTGTTCCACAGCGCGTCCCAGGGGGAATTCTGGTTGCGGTCATAATGGATTTCGATGGCGAAGAATTTCATGACGAGAAGTTTCTCGGCCAATTGGACTGTTCAGCCTATACGGCATTCCATCAAAATGGCATGATCTGACGGCAGCCCGTCAATTTCCAGGCATTGCAGGCAAATGCCCATGTGGAACATCCTCGGACCACGCGGCCGGTTGTGCGATTCGCTCTCGCGGCGGGAGTTGCTCTCCGTCGGTGGCGTGCCGTTCGCCGGCTTGTCCCTGCCAATGTGGCTGCGGCAACAGGCGAGCGCCGCAAACACCGTGGGACGGCCACCGGGCTTCGGGCGGGCCAAGTCGGTCATCTTTCTGTTTTTGCAAGGCGCGCCGAGCCACATTGACCTCTGGGATCCGAAGCCTGCCGCGCCGGCGGAAATTCGTGGCGAGTTTTCACCCATCGCGACATCTGCCGACGGCGTGTTCATTGGCGAGGTCCTGCCGAAGATCGCCCGCGAGGCCGACAAATTCGCCATCCTGCGCACCGTCGGCTGCAAGCCAAAGGGGCTGCCGAATCACGGCTCAGCGATCTACATGGCGATGACGGGGCACGATTCGACGAACTTCTCGCCGACCGGCCTCTCGGTGCCGCCGTCGCGGGACGATCTGCCGTCGGTCGGTTCGGTGATCACGCACAACGCGGCGCCGACGGAGGGCCGCTTCAACTACGTCGCGCTCTGCAGCCCGGTGAAAGAGAACGTGATCGTCGGCGTCGGGCAGGGGGGCGGCCTCCTCGGCGCGGCGTACGACCCGTTCACGATGTATGACGATCCCACGCAGCCGCTGAAACTCGAAACGTTCTCGTTGCCGGGCGATGTGACGCTCAATCGCTTGAAAGATCGCGTCGATTTGCGCGGGGCGATTGATCGGAGACTGTCGAAAACATCCATCGCTCGCACGTCCGGCTCGGACCGGCGCGACAAACCGACCGAAGTCGCGAGTTTCGATGCGTACTACCAAAAAGCGCTGTCATTGTTGCAGTCGAATGACGCCGTGCGGGCGTTTCGGCTGGAGGACGAAGCGCCGAAACTGCGCGAACGCTATGGCCTGACGCGCTTCGGACAAAGCTGCCTGCTCGCGAGACGCCTCGTCGAAGCCGGCACGAAATTCGTTCAGGTGACGTGGCCGGCCCGATCCGACGACGAACCCGCGCCCGGTCCCGACGGCTCGTGGGACACGCATCGCAACAATTTTCCAACGTTGCGGAACGATCGCTGCCCCGTGTTCGATCACACGTTCTCAGCGTTGGTTTCCGATCTGCAGGAGCGAGGGTTACTGGAATCGACGCTGCTCGTCGCCGTCGGAGAATTCGGACGTTCGCCCAAGATCGGCGCGTCGACGACGAACAACGTCGGACCGGGCGGACGTGATCACTGGCCGGAATGCTACAGCGCCATCGTCGCCGGCGCCGGGATTCGCCCCGGCCAGGCCTACGGCGAGTCCGACCGCTTCGGGGCCTATCCGAAGCTCAACCCGGTCCATCCGTACGATCTGTTGAGCACGGTCTTCCACGCGGTCGGCATCGATCCGGACACCGAATACCGCGACAACCTCAACCGCCCCCGCCGCCTCGTCGACCACGGCGAACCGGTGGTGGCGCTGTATTGAAGCCCCGTCGATCGCGCCGCGGCCAACCAACATTGATTTTAGAAACCGCGTGATCCGCGGCTACGATTGAACCGATTGTTAGGTGCCCCAGTATTCGGGCAAACGTTGGTGTTCTTTTCGAGGGTCGTGCGGGGCAACAAATACAGTTCGTTTCCGTTCGTAGGTGCGACCGTTGTCCATCACTGCGATCGCGGCGAATTCTACCATATGGCCATCGCTGCGATGATCACTTTGCCATCCAATGACGGTTTCGGATTGCATTCGGATTTGCAGATCTGCGGATCGAATGAGGGTAGCGTCCAGGCCAGCTTTCGTAAGTTGTTCCAAGAATCCACGGATTGCCAACCGTTGTGCGACATCCAGTGGCGCATCGGTATCGGATGGCATGGCGAGCAGATCAATGTGGTACTCCGAGGTGTCGAACGGCAGTTGTCCGTGAAGCCAATAGCCACGCAGGTCTGAGTAACGGCTTGTGTAGGTTCCGAGCAAACCGTCGAGCACGCTCTTCATGATTCGACGTGTAGGCATTAGGGACACCTAACGACCCGCATCAGCGAGCCGGCGCAAAAGGCGTTGATTTCAAAACCGCCCCGACAGCTAGCTCCGTGACATACGATTCTTCTGCCTCGTTTGTTCAAAACGGTACGAGCTGGTGAACACATTCGGGCATTTCCTGTCTCGCCTACTTCACCAGTTCGATCTCGTACAGCTTCGGCCAGTTCTTGCCGGTGACGAAGATGCGCTTTTGCTGGGCGTCGTAGGCGATGCCGTTAAGAACGTGCTCGTTGTCGGGGCGCTGGCGGGCCGGCCATAGCGAGGCGAGGTCGATCCACGCGAGGACTTCGCCGGTATCGGGCGAGATGCGGGCGATGCGGTCGGAGCGCCAGATGTTGGCCCAGATTTCGCCGTTGATGTATTCGAGCTCGTTCAGATTGTTGATCGGCTTTTTCGCGGCTTTGACGACCACGCGGCGCGTGACCTCGAACGTCGCCGGATCGAGGAACTTCAGCGTCGAGGAGCCGTCGCTGAGGATCAGTTGCTTGCCGTCGGTCGTCAATCCCCAGCCTTCGCCCGAGTAGCGAATGCTTTTCTGATAGTCCATCGATTCGAGGTCGTACAAAATCGCGAGGCGGTTCTGCCAGGTGAGTTGATAGATCGTGCCGTCGAGAATGGCGACTCCTTCGCCGAAGTAGGGTTTGATCAAGTCCCGCCGCGTCAGCACGTCGCCGGTTTCGAGATCGACGCGACGCAGGGTCGATTGCCCTTCCAGTCCGGTCCCTTCGTACATCGTCCCGTTGTGGACGACCAGTCCCTGCGTAAAGGCGCGGGCATCGTGTGGGAATTCGGCGACCACCCGAAACTTGCTGACCGGTACGCCGCGATCCCGATTCGCCGCGGCGGCGATCACCACGCCGAACGCGGCGAGCAGGAGAACAACGATCAGCGAACGAGACTTCATGCGGAGCCGGGCCTCGCAGAGTGAAATTGACAGCTCACCAACCACAACTTTGCCGCGACTCGACACAACTGTCCAGAGCGATTTCTCCGAAACGCTGCGAACCCGCCGGCGATCCTCGCGCGTCGCTTGCGAGTTCGCAGCGTTTTCACGACGGATACGGATTCCATCTAGGCGAAAATTGCCACTTGGTCTACACTTCGCCGGAAATTTGTCCGAAGCGATCGAGGCGGAATGTCTCGTTAGCCAACACAAGGATGTTGTCATGCAGTTGCTGGCTCTGGCGCGGGGATTGGGAGTGACACTGTTGGGTGGAACGCTGGTCGGATTCGTTCCCGAAACGGAATCGCCCTGGGCCACCGTTGCTCCCGAGGCCGAACAAGCTCTGGCCGACGCGCCGCTCCAACTGGAGTTTGAGTCGCCGGTGCGGCCCTTCGGCGTCGAGGCGCCTGAGGCGCTGGCTGCCGCTCAGAACGTCGCGCCGGTGAAGGCGAAGAAATCGCAGGATCACGTCAACGCAAAGGTGTTCCTGTCGGTGGATAAACTGCCCGCAGGCGGCCGCTGCAAGTTTGCCGTGGTGCTGGACGTCGAAGAGGGCTGGCACATCTATGCCAATCCGCCCGGCAACGAAGACCTCATTCCCACGACGGTGACGGTGACCTCGCAGCAAAAGCTGAAGCAGCAGAACACGAAGTATCCGAAGGGCGCGGCGCTGGCCGTCGAGGAGTTCGACGAGCCGGTTTCCATCTACAAGGGCGAAGTTGCGATCAAGGGAGAAATCCAGGCGCCGGAATCGGCCGCGGGCAAGACGGACGATCTCGAATTCCAGATCGAGTTCCAGGTCTGCAACGACATCACCTGCATGAAAAAGACGGTGACGTTCAACGACAAGTTGGCGATCGTTCGCCCCGGTACGCCGGTGAAGCAGATCAACCAAAAATACTTCGCCGCGAAGTAGCCGGTCTTCGTCGTGTCGGCGGCTCGCCTGCACGAATTTCTCAACAACTTGTTGCGCAACACCACACGGTGTTAGGGCGCGGAATTTCCCGCCACTGAAGCGCGGTTTCGACAAGTTGTTTTGAAATCGAACTTGCGCGGCATGCCTCGCATGCCTATTGTTCGAGTTGGTTGCCCAGCCCTCCTGTTTAACCAAACACGCATCGGCGGCCGCTGATTTGAAGCCCGTCACGCACGTCAAGCGACAACGAACCGCCAGCGAAGCGACGCTCAGGCGACGTTCAGCGACAGCGGAGCGACAAAATTCAGCGCCCGGAGATCATCGACTGAACGCCTGTTGCAAACACTTTGTCGCGCAACACCGACCGGGAAGGTAAGGGGACGTCGCCGTAGTTCCCGCGCTCGTTGGCAACCCGGTGGGAATTGAATTCGATGCGCCCGGTCTCCGACGCCGGAGACCGGGCCCGCCGAAATCCGCACGGTAGAGTGGACGAATGCCGGGCCGTGTGGTTGACTAAGCCGTTCCCATTTCGACTCCGGCCTGAAAGCTTCCCCCGATGGACCTGTGGCGCGCCCGTTATGCCGAGACACCTCTCGTCAAAACGAAGATCGTGGCGACGGTCGGCCCGGCGTGCGAAGCGCCCGAGAAACTGGAGCAACTCGTCGCCGCGGGAGCCGATCTTTTCCGGCTAAACTTCGCGCACGGCAATCACGAGTGGTTCGCCGAGATCGTCGGCCGCGTGCGGGAAATTTCCGCGCGGATCGGCCGGCCGATCGGGTTGCTCGCCGATCTCTCCGGTCCGAAGATTCGCCTCGGCGAATTGCCGGAAGGCAGCGTACGTTGCCGCCACGGCATGCGCTTTCAATTCGTGCGGGAAGCCGACCTCAACGCCCCGACGCAATTGACGTGCACCTATGAGAAACTGATCGACGATCTCCGCGTCGGCGACCGCGTGATGCTCGCCGACGGCACCGTCTCGATGCGCGTCGTGGAGCAAGATCCACAGGGCCGTTGGGCGACGTGCGAAGTGCAACAACCTGGGACCATTCGCAGCCGGCAAGGCGTCAATCTGCCGGGCGTTGCGCTGAGCACGCCGGCGCTTACGGAGAAAGATCGAGGCGACCTGAAATTCGCGTTGGAGCAGCAGCTCGATTACATCAGCCTGAGCTTCGTCCGCAGCGCCGATGACCTGCGTTTGTTGCGGCGGGCGATTGCCGAGCACGCCCCGGCCGTTGTTCCCTGGATTGTCGCCAAGATCGAAAAGACCGAGGCGCTCTCCGATCTGGAGCGCATCGTCGCGGAGACCGACGCCGTGATGGTGGCCCGCGGCGACCTGGGGGTCGAAGCCGACATCGCCCGCGTGCCGACGCTGCAGAAGCAGATCATCCGCTTGTGCAATCAACAGCGGGTGCCGGTGATTACCGCGACGCAGATGCTCGACAGCATGCAGAAGAACGAACTGCCGACGCGGGCGGAGGTCAGCGATGTGGCCAACGCCGTGCTTGACGGCACCGACGCCGTGATGCTCTCCGGCGAAACGGCGGCCGGCGATTACCCGGTGGAAGCGGTCTCGATGATGAGCCGCGTCTGCCAGGAAGCGGAGCGCCTGCAGGAACCGCGTCCGATTGCGCCGGCGACGGGACCATCCCGCACGCGAGCCACCGTGATTACGGAGTCCGTCACCTGCGGAGCCGGCGCCGCGGCGGAACGTCTGGGGGCCGATTTGATCGTCGTGGCGACGCGCGGTGGCAAAACCGCCATGGCGCTGTCGACGCAGCGCCGGCCGACTCCGATCCTCGCATTGACCGACCGCCCGGAAATCGCCCGCCGCATGTGCCTCTTCTGGGGCGTAACGCCGATGGTCACCGACGCCGTGGCGTCGCCGCCGGCGGAACTGCTCGCCTATGTCGAGCACATGGGCCGCGAACAGCGGATTCTCTCGACCGGCAACAAGCTGGTGCTCGTAGGCAACACCGACTGGTCGCGCGAATGGCACGACATGATGCTGGTGTACGTGATCTCCTGAGTGATCCATGCTGCGCTGGCGACTCCTCATCTCCGCACTCTTGATTCCGCTCTTGTTCGCGGCGTTCTACCTCGACGCCCGGCTCGGCGACAGTTGGTATCGCGAGTCGGCGCCGATCCTGATGATCTTCGTGGCTGTTATCGCCTGGCGGGGCGCGTCGGAGCTCGTCGACCTGTTGCGGACGCGGTCGTTCACGCCGAACCGGACGCTCGTCGTGATCTGTTCGGTGCTGGTGGCGATCTCCAGTTGGTGGGGCCGCTTTCCGCACATGCCGATCGCCATTGCGTCCGACGGCAACACGCTGGCCCAGGTAACGCTGACCTACTCGTGCACCGTGCTGGCGTTGTTCCTCTTTGCTGCGTACCGCTACCGCGAGCCGGGGCAGAGCATGGAAACGCTCGGCGCGGAGTTGCTCATCGTGAGTTACATCGGCGTGCTGCTCGGCGTGGCGACGCAATTGCGGTGGGTCGCCGGGGCCGATTCCGGATACCTCGTGATCGGGTCGCTGATCGTCGTCGTGAAGTCGGGCGACATCGGGGCATATTTTCTCGGCCGCTTTTTCGGCAAACGGAAGATGGCGCCGCATCTCTCGCCCGGAAAAACCTGGGCCGGCGCCGTCGGGGCGCTTCTCGGCTCGGCGCTGGGCGGCGTCTTGTGGATGTACTTCGCCACGCCGCTGTTTCATCGCGATTGGCAGCCGCCGGAATGGTATTGGTGTTGGGCGGCGTTATACGGCCTGGTGCTCGGCGTCGTTGGTCTGATCGGCGATTTGTGTGAATCGCTAATCAAGCGGGACGTCGGCAAGAAAGACTCGGCGAGTTTGTTCCCCGGCTTCGGTGGCCTGCTCGATTTGATGGACAGCGTCCTCTACGCCGGCCCGGTCGCTTACATCCTATGGAAAGCCCTGCCGCTCGCAACTTGGAAAATCGATTAGCGAAAGACAACGAATGAAGATTTCCGGCGTGCAAATGGACGTCAAAATTGGCGACGTGGAAACGAATCTGCGCCGCATGATCGAATTTCATCGCGAAACCCGTTCGCAGGGCGCGGTGCTCACCGTATTCCCGGAATGCGCCCTGCCGGGCTACTGCTTCGAGAGCCGCGAGGAAGCGTTGCCATTCGCCCAGACGATTCCCGGTCCCGCGATCCAGAAGTTCCAGGCGGTCTGCCGTGAAGTCGGCGGTGCGGTGGTCTTCGGCTTATTGGAACGCGACGGCGATCGGCTCTTTAATGCGTTGGCGTTCGTCAGCGGCGACGGCGTGATCGGATCGTATCGCAAAGTTCATCTCCCGTTTCTGGGTATCGACCGGTTCACCGATTACGGCGACCGCCCGTTCGCCGTGCAGGAGTTCAACGGGCTGCGGGTCGGCATGAATATCTGCTACGACGGCGGCTTCCCGGAATCGGCCCGCTGCCTGACGCTGCTCGGAGCCGATCTCGTCGTGCTGCCGACGAACTGGCCTCCCGGCGCCGAATGCGCCGCCGATTACACCAGCAACGCCCGGGCGATGGAGAACATCATTTTCTACATGGCCGTGAACCGCGTCGGGACCGAGCGCGGCGTGACGTTCATCGGCCGCAGCCGCATCTGCGACCCGCTGGGAAAAACGATGGCTTCGGCCGACGAGAGCAGCGAAACCATCCTCTATGCCGACATAGACATCGCGCGGGCCCGCAACAAACGGTTGGTACGGGTCGCTGGGCAAAACGAGGTCAATCGCATCGCCGATCGCCGCCCGGAGATGTATGGCCCGATCGTCGATCCACATACGTTGACGCGGATTCGGGATCTCTAGTCCGCAAAGCCGCGGTTGGCATCCGCGGTCTTCTGAACGACGTCGACGAAGAAAAGCCGCGGATGCCATCCGCGGCTTTGGAAAGCTGAAAATTTTGCAATTGTGGGGCTCCCCGATTTTCGCGTAGAGTTCGCGAAAGCTCGACAAACTGTCTCGGGAGGAATGGATGATGTCCCGCAGTTGGATGGCAGGGATCGCAGGCGCGGCGCTCTTCTGGAATCTCGGATGTGGAACCCGGGAGACGCCAAAGCCCCAAGCCGAGAATCCGACGGAGAAAGCTCCGCGTGAAGTGAAGACGGCTTCCCTCTCGGAGCCTGATGCGGTTCCCGCACAGAAGGCTACGGCTCATTCCGCCGCCGCGGAAGCGGCGTTCGAGAGACTGCTGAACGCGTCGCAGGATTCCGACCCGGACGAATGGACGCGGTCCGAAGCCGCGCTCACGGAATTGGGGCCGGAAGCCGTCCCCGTATTGGCCCGACAGCTCGCGAACGACAATCCGTTCGCGCGGGAATTGGCGGCGCAGTTTCTGGCTCAATTGGGGCCGTCTGCCGCGAGTGCCGAGCCGCAGTTGGTCGCGGCGCTCGCGGATGATTCTTCGCTAGTGAAAATGAATGCCGCCGCGGCATTGCTGTCGATGAACTCAGCGGCGAAAGAGATCGCATCGGCTCTCCAGTCGTTGCTCTCCGATGCGGACGATAACGTTCGTCTCCCCGCGGCGATTTCCTTGGCAGGGATGAAGGAAACCGAAGCCGAAGCCATTGCCGCGCTGACGGAACTTCTCACGTCATCCGATGCCATCGTGCGCCGCGGCGCCGTCGAAGCCTTGGGCCGCTTGGGAGAAAAAGCGTCGTCCAGTGTCACTGCCGTGCGTCGGCTGGCAGATGACGACAGCACCGACGTTCGCACGGCCGCTACGGCCGCGCTCCGGCGCATCGAATCCGGAGAAAGCCCGTCGGAGGAAACTATCCCGGCGGGCGGTGTCGAGGAGTAGACGTCCTCGACTCAGGTCAGGTCGTCCAGCGACGGCGTGCCAGTGGTGGAGTCCGTCGTCGGATCGGTCGTCTCATCAGTCGGTTCGTCCGTGGACGGAGTGGTTGTCCCGTCATCCGTCGTCGTGTCGTCGCCGCCACAGAACCCGTTTTGCAGGCCCGCGACAAACTCATCCACGCTGATCACGCCATCGCCGTCGGTGTCCTCGATATTGCATCCGGGGCAAGCGATCAACAGCAACGCGGCGACAGCCAGGTTTCGCAGGGGAAGACGCATACGGGCCTCTCTGGTAACAGCGACAGATGTTCGACAATCCCGTGTCGAAGTTAAACCCCTCACGTTGGTCGAGGTTTCGAGAATTTTCCAGACCCGCGCCGAACGCGGCTACCGCTTGCGTTTCTTCCGAGGGCTGATGACGTGCGGCTTTGGGCGGCGCTTCGGTGACGAGTCGCTAAGCGGTTTCCGGTGGCGAGTTTGCGGCTTTTCGACGAGGCGGAAATCGAGTGTCCGTTTGTCGACGTCGACTTTGTTGACGGAAACCCGGACTTCATCGCCCAGCCGGAAAACCACACCGCTGCGCCGCCCGGTCAGCGTATGGCCGCGGTCGTCGTAATCCCATTGGTCGGCGGGGAGACTGCGGACGTGCACCAGCCCCTCGGCCGGCAACTCCTTCCCTTGGCAGAAGAACCCGAAGCGTTCGACGCCGGTGATGTTCGCCGCCAGTTCCTCGCCAATGCGGTCTTTCAGATAGTTCAGCAGCTTGGTTTTCACCAGTTCCCGCTCGGCATCCTGGGCCAGCCGTTCGGACGTCGAGCATTGATCGCCCAGTTTGATCAGGTCTTCGGTCGAGAGGGGCGGCTTTTTCTTGCGATCTTGCACGACCAGATCGAACAACCGATGGATCGTCAGATCGGGATACCGGCGGATCGGGCTGGTGAAGTGGCAGTACTCTTCCTCGGCGAGGGCGTAATGCCCGACCTCCGCCGGGCTGTATTCGGCCTGCTTCATGCTGCGGAGCACGGCGAAGTTGACGGCGTATTCCTCCGGCTCGCCGCGCACCTGGTCGAGCAGCGTCTGCAACTGCGGTCGTCCGGGGTTCGGCGGCACCTTGAAACCGAGGCCGTTCAGAAAATCGGACAGCATCCGCGAGTTCTTCTCATCGGGCGGGGCGTGCACGCGGCGGAGAAACGGCCAGCCGCGGTAAGCGAATTCCCGCGCCACGGCGATGTTCGCCGCCAGCATGAACTCTTCGATGATCTGATGGCTCTCATCGTGCACCGTCTTGTGCGCGCCGGCGACGTGCCCGTCGGCGTCGAAATCGAGTTTGATCTCCGGCAAATCGAGATTCAAAGCGCTCCGCTCGAAACGTCGGCGGCGGAGAATCATCGCCAGCTCGTGCATCTGCTTCAACAAAGTCAGCACATTGGCATTGACGGGATCGTTGCCGCGCGGGGATTTCTTGCCTTCCAGGATCGGCATCACGTCCTCGTAGGCGAACCGCTGGATGGCGTTGATCGCGGTATTGGCGAACTCGGCCCGCGTCGGAATGCCTTCGGGAGTGAAGTCGATGAAGACCGTCTTCGTGAAGCGGACTTTGCCCGACTGCAAACTCGCCAGCGAATTCGAGAGAATTTCCGGCAGCATCGGCAGCACGCGGTCCGGGAGATACACGCTTGTGCCGCGGAGTAGCGCTTCGCGATCGAGCGGCGTGCCAGGCTTCACGAAATGGGCGACGTCGGCGATATGCACGCCGAGCCGCCAATGACCGTTGTCTTCGCGCGTGAGCGAAATCGCATCATCAAAATCGCGGGCGTCGACCGGATCGATCGTGATGATCGTTTCGCGAGTCAGATCGAGCCGATCGCCGAGATCGGCCTCTTCGAACGCTTGCGCTTCACGCCGCGCGTGTTCCAGCACGTTTTCCGGGAATTCGTCGCGCAGGCCGAATTCATGGATGATGGACAGCGTGTCGACGCCCGGCTGGCCGTGCGCGCCGAGGACTTTCGTGATGACGGCCTCGCCGGCGTGATGTCCTTCCGGAAACCGCACCATTTCGACGACGACCTTGTCGCCTGGCTGAGCGCCTTTCGCACCGGGATCGCCGACGCTCACCGCGGCGGAAAAAAGCCCGCCGTCGACGGTCACGAAGCCTTCCTTGCGGCGTTCGTGATAGAGTCCGACAAACTCTTGCCGGGCCCGGTGCTTGATGCCGACGACGCGGCCGCAGAGCTGCCCGCCGGAGCGCGTTCGCTTGAGCAACTGCACGGTGACTTCGTCGCCCGACAGTGCGCCGCGCATGTCTTCCGAAAAAATGTAAATAGCCTCTTCGGTCGGCTTGCCGTCCGGCAAACCTTCCGTCGGGCGAAAGTATCCCGCCCCGGACGCCGTACGCCGCAGAGTGCCAACCAGCGCATTTTGCATCGTCTTCAGCTTGAGCGTGCCGTTTGCGGCGTGAATCAATCGCCCTTCCGAAAGCAAGGTTTCCACGGCGACACGGAATTGATTGAGCGTCGACTTATTGACGCGCAGAGTTTTCGCGAGATCATTCGGCCGCAACGGCCGCGCATCGGGATCAGAAAAATAATTGAGAATGTTCGTTCGATAGTCAGTCATTCAGTACCGTTTGTTTGTTTTTTTGTGTACCGATCATATTTCGCTTGCGCTTCACGGGCCCCCGACGTGCCGTTCATCCAAACTGCAATCGCAGTGCCAATTCCTTGACGGCCGTCAGCGGAATTTCATCCGCTTCAATGCTGCGATTCGACGAGATGAACACCGGGCCTTCGGACGCTTCCTTCCCCGGAGTCGGCAAGCGGCCGTGGCTCCCCTTGACGATGGTCGCGTCGAGGCCGATCACGTCCATGTAGTATCGGAAGCCGAGAAACTTTTGTGCCAGCCGCCGAGCGATGCGCAGTTGCGGCAGCGGCAGCTTCGGGTCGAGGAAGAGCTCCACCGGGTCGTAGCCCGGCTTGCGGTGGATATCGACCGTGCGCGCGTAATCGGGCGCCAACTGGTCGTCGAGCCAGAAATAGTACGTGAACCACGCATCGGGGGCTGCGACGGCGACCAATTCGCCGGAGCGCTCGTGGTCCAATCCGAACTGGCGCTGCTCGCTGCGATCAAAGACACCATCCACGCCGTCAAGGTTCGCTAGAATCAGTTTGATTGCGCGAATGTCCTCCGGACGCTGCACGTAAATGTGGGCGACCTGATGATCGGCCACGGCGAACGCGCGGGACGCGCCGAAGTCGAGGGTCTCCCAGCCGAGCGGCTCGCGGCGGACTGTCAAATACCCGTGTTGCCGCAACACGCGATTGATGTGGACCGGCCGCGAGACGGGGGTGATCGCGTATTCGGCCAACGCAATCACATCGTACCCAGTACTGCGGGCCGCCTGGATCACCTTGCCGGCCTCAGCGTCAATCAACCGCAAATCGTCGGCGATACGCGGATCATTCGGCCCAAGGCGTTGCAGATTGTAATCGAGGTGCGGCAGATAGACGAGCATCAACGTCGGAAGGAAGCGTTCCAGCACTTCCACCGAAGCGTCCGCAATCCAGCGCGAACTGGCGATGTCCGCTCCCGGACCCCAAAACTTGAGCAGCGGGAAGACGCCGAGCCGGGCCTGCAACTCGTCGCGCAGGCTGGCGGGCTGGCTGTAGGAATCCATAATTTTGCGGCCGTCGGCGGGGTAGCTGGGCCGCGGTGTCATGGAGTACTCGACCGCCGCGTACATGTTGTACCACCAGAACATGTTCGCGGTGGTGTAGGCCGGATCGCGTTGTTTGCCGGCGTCGTAGATGCGTTCGCCGCGGACCAAGCGGTTCGATTGCCGCCAGAGCCAGACTTCGGACAGATCGCGAAAGTACCAGCCGTTGGCGACGATGCCGTGCTCGCGGGGGAGGGTTCCGGTGAGGATCGTCGATTGGGCCGAACAGGTGACCGCCGGCAAGACGGTTCCCAGCGGGCGGGAGAACCCCTCGGCGGCGAGTCGATTCAAATGAGGCGTGCTCGGTCCAAGCAAATCCTGTGTCAGCCCGACGACGTTCAGAATCACCAGCGGTTTGGTCATGCAGCAATCTTACGGGATAAGTATTCGATGCGCAAGCGTGGATGCGGCATGATTCCGTAGAGCAGGCGGCTCGCCTGCTCGTATTCAAAGTCCCGCAGGCGAGCTGCCTGCTCTACGGTTGCACGGCGCCGAACTCTTCCCCCTCACTGATGAATTCCACATACTGTCGAAACAATCGGGTTGGAAGTTTCACGAAGGATCGAACAATGTCCGGGGCGATGGCAATTCTGTTGGCGGCGGGGAAGAGCACGCGGATGAAGTCGGCGCTGCCGAAGGTGCTGCATCCGGTCTGCGGCCGGCCGATGATCGAATACGTGCTCGATTCGGCCCGTGCCTCCGGAGTTACGCAAATCGTCGCCGTCGTCGGCCACCAGGCGGAGTTGGTCCAGCAGGCGCTGTCGCATCACGCCGATGTGCAATTTGCGCTGCAGGCCGAACAACTCGGCACGGGCCACGCGGTGATGATGTGTCGCCAACATCTCGCCAAGCATCGTGGGCCAGTGTTGATTCTCGCCGGCGACACGCCGCTGCTGCGGCGGGAATCGCTTGTCTCGTTGCTGGAGTTGCAGCAGGAACGGCAGGCGGGGTGTGTCATCGGTACGGCGGTGACCAACGCCAACCAGGGGCTTGGCCGCATCGTCCGCGATGCGCAGCACCAGTTTGTGAAGATCGTCGAAGAGAAGGACGCCACGCCGGAGCAGAAGGCGATCACCGAGATCAACACCGGCTGCTATGCGTTCGACGCCCAGCAGTTGCTGAGCACGCTGGACAAAATCCGGCCCGAAAACGCGCAGAAGGAATACTATCTCACCGACTGTCCCCGGCTGATGCTCGAAGCCGGGCAGCCGGTTGCCGCGCTGAACTGCTTCGAGCCGATTGAATCGCTCGGCGTCAACACCCGCGTGCAACTCGCCGAAGTGACGAAAACGATCCAGCAGACGACGCTGCAGCGGCTGATGCTCAACGGCGTGACGATCGAAAATCCGGAGCAAACGCACATTGACCCGCAAGTCGATATCGATGCGGATTCGGTCGTCCGTCCGTTCACATCGATCACCGGAAAGGTGAAGATCGGCGCCAACTGCAAGATTGGCCCGCACGCCGTCTTGGAAGGCCCGCTAGTCATCCTCTCGGGTTCGGTCGTCGGGCCGTTCACGCACCGGAAAGGTTGAGGAATAGCTCGTTATGTAAAGCTGCACTGAACAGCCGGCTCGACGTAACGTCTTGCGGAAACTGCCGTAAAGCGACCTCGAAAGCCCTCTGGACAGGTATTTTCCTGCCGATTACACTTCCGCACCGGCAGGAACTGCCGGACATCTCCCATCGTTTGCTCCCGAAATCACAACCCGATCTCTCGTTTCTTTCAAAACCGCTATGGATGGCCGGTGGAGAAAGTCTGCGTTGCGCGCATGCTGGGCGCTAATTTGCGTCTGGGGGGGCGGCTGTCTGTCCATGGATCACGAAATCGCCGGGTTTGGCGAGAAGCAGATCAATCAATACATGCAGGCTGCGGCGGCGGTGAATTTTCCCGACGCGATCGAGCCGCGCGAACGCAAGCTGCCGACGCTCGGCGCCAACCGCGATTTGAGACCCCCGGAAATGTATGCTCCCTGGCCGATGTCGCTCGACGACGCCGTGCAGTTGGGGCTGCGCAACAGTCAGATCATCCGCCAGAACGGACAGTTCCTGTCGTCCTCAAATTCGCTGCTCGACAATCCCGATTTCGCCCCGTCGGTCTTCGACGTGACGATCCAGGACAATGGCGTCCTCTTCGGCAGCCGCGGTACGCCGGCCGCTATATCCGACTACGATCCGCACATCTTCACCACGTTGACCTATGGCCGCGACGCATCGGTGCCGAACAATCTGCTCACGGGCTTGCCTCCCGGTGCGACGGTGGTCAACGACACTGTGGTGGCGCAGTCGCGGCTGGAACAGCCCCTCTCCACGGGCGGAACGGTATCGCTGCTGCACAACTGGACGTACTCCGAGGGGAATTTGCCGGTCCCATTTCAGCTATTTCCCTCGGCGTATACCGGACTGCTCGGAATGGAATTCCGGCAGCCGTTGTGGGCGGGGGCGGGCAAGGAATACACGGGCATCGCCGGCCCGATCTCGCAGCGGGCGCGGGGCTTCAGCCCGATCAATCAGGGCGTGGTGATCGCGCTGCTCAACAACAAGATTTCGCAGATCGATTTCGAAAACCAGGTGCAGAACCTCGTCAAGGAAATCGGCGATTTGTATTGGGACCTCTTTCTCGCCTATCGCGAGTATGAATCGGAAATCAAGATCAAGGATTTGTCACACCAGACGTGGGAGGAAGTCAAAGCCAAACTGCGCAATGGACTCGAAGGAGGCAGCGCGGCTGACGAAGCGCAAGCCGCCGATGCGTATTTTGACGCGGAAGTTCGGACCGAGAGCGCTTTAGCGAACATCTACTTAACGGAGACCCGCTTGCGGCGGTTGGTCGGCCTCACTGCGGACGATGGGTTGCTAATTCGCCCCTGCGATCAGCCGGTCATCGAAGACGTCCATCCCGACCGCATGGCTTATCTGCAGGAGGCCTACGCCCACCGCCTGGAACTGAAGCGTCAAAAGACGAACATTGAAAGCCTGCGTCTGCAATGGCGGGCGGCCCGCAGCTTGGTCAATCCCCGTGTCGATTTCATCGCCGACTATGGCTTGAACGGTTTCGGTCAAAATTTGTATTCCCCTAACACGGCTGACGGCATCACGCCGGAAGGCTACAACAGCGCCTACACGTCGCTGTTTCAGGGGAAACAGACGGCCTGGAATTTCGGTGTGGAAGTGAACGTGCCCGTCTTTCTGCGGGCGGAGCGATCGCAGTTGCGGCAGATGGAATTCAAGCTGGCCAAAGCGAACGCCGCGCTGGCCGACCAGGAACTGGAGATCGCCCACGAACTGACGTATTCCTTCCAGTCGCTCGAGCGCTGGCTGGCAACGATGGGTTCGAACCGATTGCGGAAGGAAGCGGCCAAACGCCGGAGCGAAGCGTCGCGGGCCGACTATGAATCGGGCCGAGCGACCCTCGATTTGCTGGTGCGGGCGCAAGCCAACGAAACGCAATCGCAGATTGCCTACTATCGGAGCATGGCGGAATACAACAAGATGCTCTGGGACCTGCAATTCCGCTCGGGGACGATCCTGTTGCGAAATCACATCCAACTGCAAAATGCGTTGCCAGCGCCCAAAGTGGCGTCCGCCCTGTAGCCTCTCGTGGTCCGCGCCGCGAACCCTGCCGGTTGCCCGGAATCCCCAAGCCTCAATTTCGGCAAATCGCGCTCGTGGTTCCGAGGCCGGCACCGGAATTCCCATTCGGTGCTTGCGAAAGGCCTCGCCAGGGCACTAGAAACGACGAAATTCGACGGTTTCTTCTGATTCCTGCACGCCTCCGTCCGGAATGGTCCTTATGCGCCGCTCAATGCGATTTTCGTCCGGGTCGTGCGCGGCCGTACTCTGTTGCTTGTCCGCCGCAATGTCCGCTCAAGAATCTCCTCCGACGGCGATTCCTCTGACGGACTGCAAGATCAAGCTCATCGAACAGGTCATGCTGGCCAGCGACCGGCCGGGCATTCTCAAATTCATCGAACCCAAGGAAGGGGATGCGGTCCAGGCCAAGCAGAAGATCGCCGGGCTGCAAGACGATCTGGTGCAAGCGGAACTAGCCGCCGCCGAGCACAAGGCGACCAACGACATCGAAGTCCGTGCTGGTGAGAAGGCCCGCGACCTGGCCGTGAAGGAGTACGAGCAAGCCCAGCGCGCTAATCGCGATGTGAAGAACACCGTGCCGATGGTCGAACTGCACAAATACAAGCTGGCGGCGGAACAGTCGGTGCTGGAAATCGAGTTGGCAAAGCACGAGTTGATCTTCAGCCGCCTGCAACGAGATTTGAAGCGGACGGAGTTGGAAACGTTCGGGATCCGCGCGCCGTTCAGCGGCGTGGTGACCAAGGTCTTCAAGCAACGCGGCGAAGCGGTCCGGCAGGGAGATCCGATTCTGGAACTGGCCAATACCGACCATGTGCGCGTCGAAGGATGGCTCGACCTCGAACAAACCTGGAAAGTATCGGTCGGAAATCGCGTGCTGGTGCGGTTGAATATTCCGGAAGTGGACTTGCCCATCGAAGAGGTGGTGCACGAAGGCCGTGTCACGTTCGTCGACGTAACGGTCCAGCCGGTGACGCGGCTGACCCGGGTTTTCGCCGAGGTCGTCAATCACGACAACATTCTGCGGGCCGGTTTGAACGCCGATATGGTCATTCAATTGAACACGGTGACCAATTCGACGTTCTCCCCCGAGGACGACGCTGAGCCCCGGTCGACATTGAAAGTGCCGCTCGACGCGCCGTCAAAACCGAAGCCGGATGGCAGCCGGAAATCCAAATAAGACCACGCGGCATGCAGTTGTCATCGGCGGCATCACTCCAGCGTTCGTCGCGGCGGCCGGTGCCCTTACTCGGCCGGTCGGATCTCGTTGTGTCCGAAGTTTCCTACGGCGGAATCATTCACTACGTCGTCAAAGACCCGGTCGGCCTGAAGTATCACCGGCTGAAAGGCGAGCAATTCCGTTTCCTGGAGTTATTGGACGGCAAACAGACGCTCGAATCGCTGCGTGAGGCGTTGCTCACCGAATTCCCGGCCATTCGACCGACGCTGCGGGAATTGCAGCGGCTCGCCGCCGATCTACATCAACGCGGCTTGGCGTACAGCGTTCGCTCCGGACAGGCGGAAACTCGCAGGCGGCAAGACGATGAGCACCGAGGCCGGCAACTTCGGCAGACGGTGTTGAATTTCCTGTCGTTGCGGTTGCCGGGATGGGATCCGGACGCCTTCCTGCTGCGTCTGGTTCCCTGGTGTGCCTGGATGTTCCAGCCGTGGGGCGTGGCGTTGTGCATGACGCTGGTAATTTCTTCCTGGATCACGCTGGCGTTGCACTGGACCGAATACCGGCAAGCGCTCCCCGCATTCGAACAATTCTTCGGCTGGCCGAATCTCGTGTTTTTGTGGATGACATTGGCTGGTGCAAAAATTCTGCATGAGTTCGGGCATGGCGTCGCGTGCCGCTACTTTGGCAGCGAATGCCACGAAATGGGCGTGATGTTCCTCGTCTTCAGCCCCTGTCTCTATTGCGACGTCACCGATTCCTGGATGCTGCGGAACAAGTGGCAGCGGATCATCATCGGCGGCGCCGGCATGTACGTGGAGATGATCCTCTCCGCCATCGCGATCTTCGTCTGGCAGGCGACGTCCGCCGGCACGCTGCATTACCTCAGCCTGAATCTGTTCTTCGTCACCGCCGTTACCACGATCATCTTCAACGCCAACCCGCTGATGCGGCTCGACGGTTACTACATGCTGAGCGATTGGCTGGAGATTCCCAACCTGCGCCCGCAGGCCGACCGCTTCTTGCGCGACACGTTCGCCCAGGTCTGCTTTGGCATCGAACCGGTCCGTGAAGCGTTCGCGCCGCAGTCCGGACGAGGATGGTTCATCGCGTTCGCCGTCGCTTCGCACATTTATTCCTGGGTGGTGCTCGGCGGCATTTTGCTGTTTCTCTACACGGTGTTGAAACCTTACGAACTCCAAAGTCTGGGCCAGGCGTTGGCTGTGTTTTCCATCGGAGGCATCATCGGAGGCGGAGTCATGAATTTGTATCAAATCGTCTCCGCGCCGCGCGCCAAGCCGCTCAACGGCCTACGCGTCGGCGTCACGCTAGCCGTTCTTGCCGCGCTGCTCGTCGCGGCTCTGCAGATTCCCGTGCCGTGGTATCGCGCGTCGGCATGCCTGATCGAGCCACAGGGCGTCAGGCAGATCGTGACGCGGGTGCCGGGCCAGATTGCAGAAGTCCTCGTTCAACCGGGTGACTTCGTCCAGGAAGGGGATCTGCTCGTGCGGTTAGAAGATCCCGAATGGGAATCGCGGCTGCGAGAATTGCAAGTGAAGATCCAGGTGCAGCGGGCCGAGGCCGCGTTGTACGCTGCCGTCGACGATCCTTCCAGCCAGGTCGTCGCCCGCGAGATACTCGCTGGGTTACAGGCGGAAGAGGTGGAATTGCAGGAGCATCTGCGTCAACTCAAAGTTCTGGCGCCGTGCTCCGGACGCGTGGTCGCCGCGCAGCGGCATCAGCCTTCAACGCTGGAGCATCAGGAGTTTCGGCTGCCGACGTGGGAATCGACGCCGCTCGATCCTCGTAACCGCAGCGCGTTCCTGCCCGAGCGCACACCGCTGATGAGCATCTCACCCCTCCGTTCCGCGGAGAGCGAGGAACAATTCGAAGCCGTGGTCTATCTCGATCAAGCGGACCGTTTGGACATCCGCGAGCAGATGCGAATGCGGATGAAATTCGAGCACGCCGTGTGGGAAACCTACACGGGGCACATTCGCCATATCGGCCCGGCGGAAACCGGTGTCGCTCCCGCCGAACTGACGAACAAACAAGGCGGACCTCTCCCGACCGTGACGGACAAAGCGGGCCAGGAGCGGCTCACCGATGCGGCCTATCAGGCGATTGTCGAGTTCGATGCCCCACCTTCGAATTTACGGACCGGCCTGCGCGGCGAGGCGCGGTTTATTGTGATGCAACGGACGCTCGGCGGTTGGATGTGGCGTTGGCTGCGCCGCACGTTCGATTTCGATCTGTAGACTTGAATCAAGAAGAAAATTCACGTGGACGCGCCATCACCCAACTGGCAAGACTTTCTGAATCGCCTGGTGCAGGCGCTCGAGGCGCGTGGCGGCGGCATTTGGCTGGTTGATGGCCCGCAGCCGCGCCTGGCGGCCACGGCTGGTGTATCGCCGACAGAAGTGTTGCCATCCGAAGAGAAACGCCAGCGCCGGCAGCAACTGATCCAGGATGTCCTGACGACTCATCGAGCAAACGCTCTGGACATTGAAGCGTCGCCCGACGATGCGGAACTCGGCCCGTCGTCTCTGCTGATGGCGGCAATTGTCCTGGAAAACCACTTGCTGGGAGCCGTGGAGATTGTACAGCGCGCTCCACTGCCGCCACAGCAGCGCATGGGACAACTGCAATTCCTGCAACAGAGTTGCCAATGGCATGCGCTCACAACGGAGCCGGCGAATGGTCAACCTGCAAATTCAACGTCTGCTGCTCCACAATTGCCGGCGCCAATTCCTGAGGAACAGGCTGCCGATCGTTTGCCGGCCAAGTCCGCCGACTGGCCGGCCGCAATGAGGTGCATCCAACACATTCAGCGGAATCGCCGCTTGAAAGACGTCGCCGAGGCGACGGTCAACGAAACTCGGTTGCTGTTCAACGCGGATCGCGTGTCAATCGGCGTGCCGTCTGGCCGTCGGATCAAAATCATCGCCGTGAGCGGCCAAGATCGGGTGCAGACTCGCTCCAATCTGGTGCAGGCGATGGCGAAAATGGCGCGGCTGGTCGCGGCGACAAAAGAGCCCTTCCGCTTCGATGGCGAAACGACCGACATTCCGCCGTCGCTGGAGCGACCGCTCGCGATGTTAACGCAGCTCAGCGGCGCGCGGATGGTGTTGATTGTGCCGCTCCTGGAGCCGCGGCGAACAGGCGATGCGGAAGAGTGGAATGCACGTCAAAAGAAATCTCGCTCCTTACAGGGCGTGCTGATCATCGAGCAGATGCGGCAAAGCCAGCCGCAACCCGAACTGGTGGCCCATTTTGACCTGGTCCGCGAGCAACTCGCCACGGCGATTACCCACGCCCGGCAATATGAATCCATTTTTCTCTTGCCGTTGTGGACCGCTCTCGGACGCGCCTGGTCGGCCTTGCGCGGACGCCGGCTGGCGTGGACGTTGCTCATCGCCGGTCTCCTCGTCGGCGTCACGACCGCGATGTTTCAGATCCCGTGGCCGTACCGCGTCGAAGCCCAAGGGCAACTGATGCCGGTCGTCCAGCGGGACGTCTTCGCCCCGTCAGACGGCCAGGTCGTGGAATTGTTGGTGCGCGGCGGGGACCGCGTTTCTTCCGGCCAACTGCTGTTGAATCTGCGGAACGACGATCTATCTTCGGAACTAGCGCGCCTTCGCGGAGAACTCGGCGAGAAGCGCAAGCTCGTCGTGGCGCTGTTGGCCCAAATCGACGACGCCGAACGAACGGCGCAACGGGAGGAAGCGACACGGCTCTTCGGCAAGGTCGCGGAAGCGAAAGTCGAGGTCGAGGGGCTCACGGAACGGGTAGCCATCTTGAATGATCGAATTGACCGACTAACCGTACGGGCTCCGATTTCCGGCGTCGTCACCACGTTTCAGGCCGAACAACTCCTGTTCAACCGCCCGGTGCAGCGCGGCGATGTGCTGCTGCAAGTCATGGATGACCGCGGCGACTGGCAACTCGAACTCGATCTGCCGGAACAGAGGCTGGGGCATCTGCTCGCGGCACAAGCGCATTCGGCTCCGGATCTCCCCGTCACGTTCCGTTTGCTGACACATCCGGAAGAATCCCATCGAGCGAAGCTCGCCTCGGTCGGTACCCGCACGGCGACTTCCGAGGAGCGTGGCAGCGTGGTGGAACTCCGTGCGGCGTTGAACTCCGGGGACATCGACCATCCCTCCATCGGAGCTAAGGTTCGCGCCCGCATCGACTGCGGGGAAAAGCCGCTCGGTTACTGCCTGTTCGGCGACGTGCTGGAATTCGTGCAGAAGTATCTGTGGTGGTGAAGGTTCCGACGAGTTCCCCATGCTGACGGCATCTCATGTCTGGCACTGGATCAAATGTGGCGGACGGCCCGCGCCGAGTCGTTTGTCGCGCTGGCGGTCGTTGGCGCGGTCAATCATTCGCCGTTCTGACCGCTTGGTCTCAATGTCCGACGCCGAACTGACTCGCCGCGCTCAAGAATTACGGTGGCGGGCCCGCTCCGGCATTCCTTTGGCCCGCTTGCTGCCGGAAGCGTACGCGCTGGTTCGCGAAGCCGCGCGGCGAACCTTACGCAAGCAGCATTACGTCGTGCAGATCATGGGGGGGATCGCGCTCTTCGAAGGGGGCCTCGCCGAAATGCAGACCGGCGAGGGAAAAACACTGACGGCCACGCTGCCCGTGTTTCTACGGGCCCTCGTGGGACGCGGCTGCCATGTCATCACCGTCAACGACTATCTCGCCCAACGCGACGCACATGAATTGCGGCCGCTGTACGGCCTGCTGGGATTGACGGTCGGATGCATCCAGTCGGATGACACGCCGGAACAGCGCCGTGCCGCTTACCGGGCCGACATCACCTACACAACGGGACGGGAAGTCGGATTCGATTTTCTTCGCGACCGCTTGAAGCAGACCATCGGCGTCGACGAGTCGGAATCAGCAACGGTGTTCGATAGCGAATTGCAACCAGCGGAAACCGGTGTGCAGCGCGGCTTGTATTTCGCATTGATCGACGAAGCGGACAGCGTGCTCATCGACGATGCCGGCACGCCGATGATCATCGCCATGGAAGATTCGATGACGAAATCCGCCCGGGATTTGTATGCCTGGAGCCGACAAACCGCTTTGCGGCTGGCGCCTCGTGAGGACTATTTTTTCGATTGGACGCACCGCACGGCGGAACTGACTAACGGCGGCTGCCGGAAACTGCTGATCCGGCCGAAGCCGACGACGCTGAACGCCGTCGATGCGGAAAAGCTCTACCATCACGTCGAACAGGCCTTGCGGGCGGAACTTGGATTCCTGCGCGGCCGAGACTACGTGGTGAAAGAGGGCGAGGTCAGCATTGTCGACGAGTCCACTGGCCGCGTTCTCGAAGGCCGCAAATGGCAGGACGGCTTGCACCAAGCCGTGGAAATGAAAGAAGAAGTGACGTTGTCCGCTGAGACGGGCGATGCGGCGCGCATCACGGTGCAGACGTTTTTTCGGCGCTACGAGCATCTAGCCGGAATGTCGGGGACGGCGATCGCGGCGGCGCAAGAGTTCCGTCGCACGTACCGGTTGCACGTCACCGCGATTCCAACGCACCGCCGCGCCCGGCGAATCCAGCGGTCGCCAAGAATCTTTCCGACTTTGGAGGCCAAGTACGCGGCGCTCGGTCAGGAGATTCAGCGATTGCAGACGGCAGGACACGCCGTGCTGGTTGGCACGCCGTCGGTGCAGGCCTCCGAGCGATTGGGACAAATGCTGACGGAGTTGCAGGTTTCGCACCGCATTCTGAACGCGCTCCAGCACGCGGTGGAAGCCGAGATCGTAGCGGATGCCGGACAGCCGCACCGCGTGACGATCGCTACCAACATGGCGGGCCGCGGCACCGACATCCTGCTGCACGACGAAGTCCGCCGACAAGGCGGCCTCCATGTGCTGGCGACGGAGATTCATTCCTCGCGGCGCATCGACCGGCAATTGATCGGCCGTTGTGCGCGGCAGGGGGATCCCGGTGTTTATCAGTTCTGGCTGTCGCTCGAAGACGAGCTCTTTCACGATGTGCCGGCGGCATTGCATCACGAATGGCGGCTAGCGGCCGTGCCGAACGCCCGCGGCGAACTCCCCCGTCGATGGTTTCACGTGTTTCGCCGCGTGCAGCGGCAGATCGAATCCCGGCAGCGCCGCCAGCGGCGCCAATTGTTGCGGCAAGACCAGGAGCGCGAGAAAACGTGGCGTGCGATGGGACTCGATCCGTATTTGGAACTGACGGAGTGACGTCAGGCCGGCACTTCACCGGTGAACCGGGCGGCCGCCGCGGCGCGGCGTAAACGCCACCAGTGAGCCCAGCGGTCGAGATACAGATACACGACCGGCGTGGTGTAGAGCGTCAGCATCTGGCTGAAAATCAGGCCGCCGACGATGGCAATGCCGAGCGGGCGCCGCAATTCCGAACCTTCGCCGACGCCGAGCGCCA
>CAZDGB010000021.1:0-38450 GCA_964504645.1 uncultured Planctomycetaceae bacterium
AGATCACCGTCGACGTGAAGGGGGAAATCCTCGAATTGAAGAACACCATCAACACGATGGTGGATCAGTTAAACGCGTTCGCTTCGGAAGTGACCCGCGTGGCCCGCGAAGTGGGGACGGAAGGGAAGCTCGGCGGGCAGGCGCAAGTGCCGGGCGTCGCCGGAACGTGGAAAGATCTCACTGACAACGTGAACTTCATGGCCTCGAACCTCACCGACCAGGTGCGCGGCATCGTGAAAGTCGTGACGTCGGTCGCCGACGGCAATCTGCGGCAGAAACTCACCGTGCAGGCGAAGGGCGAAATCGCCGCGCTCGGCAACACGATCAACAACATGACCGACACGCTCGCCACGTTCTCCGAGCAGGTGATCAGCGTGGCCCGTGAGGTGGGCGTGGAAGGCCGGCTCGGCGGGCAGGCCAACGTCCCCGGCGCCGCCGGCTCGTGGCGCGACCTCACCGACAACGTGAACCTGCTCGCCGGCAATCTGACGACGCAGGTCCGCGCCATCGCCGAAGTGGCGACCGCCGTGACGCAGGGCGACCTGACGCGGTCGATCCAGGTCGAAGCGAAAGGCGAGGTCGCCGAGTTGAAGGGCAACCTCAACACGATGATCTCGAACCTGCGCGAGACGACCGAGCGCAACCGCGAGCAGGACTGGCTGAAGACAAACCTCGCGCGGTTCACGAGCATGCTGCAAGGGCAGCGCGATCTGTTCGCCGTGGGACATCTGCTCCTGTCCGAACTGGTGCCGCTCGTCAACGCCCACCAAGGGATCATTTACCAGATGGACGGCGAAGGCGAGCCGCATCTGCGGATGCTGGCGAGCTACGGCAATGAAGGAGACGAAGGGTATCCGAATTCCGTCCGGCTGGGCCAAGGCTGGATCGGCCAGTGCGCAGTCGACAAGCGGCGCATCATTATTTCCAACGTGCCGCCGGACACCGTGCCGGTCGGCTCCGCGATGTTCCGCGCTTTGCCGAAAAGCGTCGCCGTTTTCCCTGTGGTGTTCGAAGGGCAGATCAAGGCGGTGCTTGGACTCGCGTCGCTGCACGAGTTCCCCGCGGCGCACGTCGCGTTTCTGGAGCAACTGACGGCGAGCATCGGCATCGTGCTCAACACGATCGAAGCCACCATGCGCACCGAAGGCCTGCTCACGCAATCGCAGCAACTCACGGTGGAATTGCAGTCGCGGCAATCCGAACTGCAGCAGACCAACGAGGAACTCGCCACCAAGGCCCGCTTGCTCGCCGAGCAGAACGCCGAAGTGGAGCGGAAGAACAACGAAGTCGAGCACGCCCGCCGCGCGCTGGAAGAAAAAGCGGCGGAACTGGCCCTCACGTCGAAGTACAAATCCGAGTTCCTGGCGAACATGTCGCACGAACTCCGCACGCCCCTCAATTCGATCCTGATCCTCAGCCAGCAGTTGGCGGAGAACGCCGCCGGCAACCTGACTTCGAAACAGGTCGAGTTCGCCCGCAACGTCAATTCGTCCGGCTCGGATCTGCTGAATCTGATCAACGACATCCTCGACCTCTCGAAGATCGAATCGGGGACCGTCAGCGTCGAGGCGGAAGAGATTTCGTTCGGCAACCTGCGCGAGACGATCGAACGGACGTTCCGGCATATGGCGGAAAACAAGAACCTGCCGTTCCATGTCCGTTTCGCCGAAGACCTGCCGCGTTCTCTCGTCAGCGACGCCAAGCGGCTGCAGCAGATTCTGAAGAATCTGTTGTCGAACGCCGTGAAGTTCACGACGCAAGGCCACGTGGAGTTTCGCGTCGGCTTCGCGGAACCGGGCTACACGACCGATCACCCGGTGCTCCGCCAGGCGCAGCAGGTGGTGGCGTTCTCCGTCGAGGACACCGGCATCGGCGTCGCGCCGGAAAAGCAGCGGCTCATCTTCGAAGCTTTCCAGCAAGCCGACGCCGGCACGGCCCGCAAGTTCGGCGGCACCGGACTGGGGCTCGCCATCAGCCGCGAACTGGCGGCGTTGCTCGGCGGCGAGATTCGCCTCGTCAGCGCCCCCGGCCAGGGCAGCACGTTCACGCTGTATCTCCCGCTGACCTATACCGGTCCCACCACGGCGCCGATTCCTGTCGGACGCCCAACGGCCCATATCCTCCCCGCGCCGACGGCCGTGCGCGAAGAGCCGATCGAAGACGACCGCCACGAGATTCAGGACGGCGATCCGGTACTCTTGATCGTTGAGGACGATCCGCATTACGCGCGGATTCTCCTCGGCCTTGCACGCGACAAGGGCTTCAAGGGAGTCGTCGCCAACAAGGGAGCCGCCGGACTCGCGTTGGCGCGGCAACTGCGGCCGACGGCGATCTCGCTCGACATCTTCCTGCCGGATATGCTCGGCTGGACGGTCCTCAACAATCTGAAGCTCGATCCGCAGACGCGGCACATCCCCGTGCAGGTCGTCACGCTGGACGAGGAGCGCCAGCACGGCCTGTCGCACGGGGCGTTCTCGTACGTCATCAAATCGCCGACGACCGACAACCTGGAAACCGCCCTCGGCCGGTTGAAGGACTTCACCGTCCCGCGGACGAAACGGCTCTTGATCGTCGAAGACCACGACATCGAGCGGCGGGCGATCGAAGAATTGCTCGGCCATTCGGACATCGAAGTCCTCTCGGTCGGCTCCGGCCGCGACGCGATCGAAGCGATGGCCGACCGGCGGTTCGACTGCGTCGTGCTCGATCTGCGGCTGCCGGATATGACAGGTTTCGAGCTTCTGGAATACGCCCAGGCGGAGCCGGCCTGGGACGATGTGCCGGTCGTCGTCTACACCGGCCGCGATCTGTCCGGCGACGAGCAGGCGCGCTTGAAAACAATGGCCAAGAGCATCGTGCTCAAGGACGTCCACTCGCCCGAGCGGCTGCTGGACGAGACGGCCCTGTTCCTGCATCGCGTGGTCGCCGATCTTCCCGCCGAGAAACAGAGCATGCTCGACCGTCTGCACGGTTCGAGCGAGGTTCTGCACGGCCGCAAAGTGCTGGTCGTCGACGACGATGCGCGGAACATCTTCGCGCTGACGACGGTGCTCGAGCGGCAGGAAATGGAAGTCCTCAGCGCGACCAACGGCCGGCAGGCGATCGAAATGATCCAACAGACGCCCGACCTGAGCATGGTGCTGATGGACATCATGATGCCGGAAATGGACGGCTACGAGACGATGCGGGAAATCCGCAAGGACGCCCGGTTCCGCACGCTGCCGATCCTGGCGTTGACGGCGAAAGCGATGAAGGGCGACCGCGAGAAGTGCCTCGATGCCGGCGCGTCCGACTATATCTCCAAGCCGGTGAACACCGAAGAATTGCTGTCGTTGCTCCGCGTGTGGCTGTTCCGCTAATACTGGCGAGATTTTCGATGAGTTCCGCACAGGCTGCGAATTTGACGGAGACTCGGCTCGATCCCGCGTCCGAGCGGGTGGACGCGCCGACCGTCCAGTTCCCGGATCAGCCCATCAATATCCTGCTGGTCGACGACGAGCCGAAGAATCTCACGGTGCTCGAATCGATCCTCGAGAATCCCGGCTACCGGCTCGTGAAGGCCCAATCGGCGGATGAAGCCTTGCTCGCGCTCGTGCGGGAAGACTTCGCCCTCATCGTGCTCGATATTCAGATGCCCGGCATGACGGGCTTTGAATTGGCGCAGATGATCAAGCAGCGCCGCCGGTCGGCGTCGATCCCTATCATCTTCCTCACGGCGCACTTCGGCGAAGACCAGCACATGCTGGAAGGGTACGAAACCGGCGCGGTGGACTATCTCTTGAAGCCGGTCAATTCGACCGTGCTCCGCTCCAAGGTCGCGGTCTTTGCGGAATTGAATCGCAAGACCCGCGACAGCGTGCTGGCGCAGGTCTCTCTCCTGGCCGAAGTGCGGGAACGGCAGCGGATTCAGGATCAGTTGCACGTTCTGAATCAGGAGCTCGAACAGCGCGTCGCCGAACGCACGTCCGAGTTGATGGACGCGAACTCGGCCCTCAGCCGCAGCGAAGAGCGGCTCCATCGCGCCCAGCAGGCCGGCGAAGTCGGCACCTGGGAATGGGACTTGACCACCGGCGCCGGAACGTGGTCCGACGCCGCCCGGCTGCTGCTCGATCTGCCCGACGTCAATGAGCCGATCAGCCACGACGTCTGGACCTCGCGGATTCACCCGGAAGACCGGGAGCGCGCCGTGCAGAAACTGAACGAAGCGCGGACCACCGGAACGTACCGCGACGAGTTCCGCATCCTCGGCGACGACCGGCACGTCAAATGGGTCGAGTTCGTCGGCGCCGCTGATGGACGCCAGCCCGCACCGCAGCGGATGCGCGGCGCCGTGCGGAACATCACCGCCCGCAAGGAAATGGAACTGGAACTGAAAGAAACCGATCGCCGCAAGGACCAGTTCCTGGCGATGCTCGGCCACGAGCTCCGCAATCCCCTCGCGCCGATCCGCAACGCCGTCACCATCCTCAACAAGATCGGCATTCCGCATCCCGAGCTGCGCTGGTGCCAGGAAGTCCTCGACCGGCAAGTGCAGCAGCTCACCCGCATCGTCGACGACCTGCTCGACGTCTCCCGCGTCTCCCGCGGCAAGATCCAGTTGAAAATGGAGCGTCTCGATCTCTCGCTCGCGCTGCAGCATGCGCTGGAATCGTGCGGGCCGCAGATCGAGGCCCGGCGGCATCAACTCCTCGTCTCCGAGCCCCCGGCGCCGCTCTTCGTGCAAGGCGACCTCGTCCGGCTGTCGCAAGTCGTGGCGAATCTGTTGATCAATGCCGTGAAATACACAGACGAAGGGGGCGTCATCCGGTTGACGCTCGCCGAGGATCCGGCCGAGCCCGATCACGCCGTGATCTCCGTGGCCGACACCGGCCGCGGCATCGCACCGGATGTGATCGCCAATCTGTTCGAGCTGTTTTATCAGGCCGACAGCAACATCGACCGCTCCGACGGCGGGCTGGGCATCGGCCTGTCGCTGGCGCGCAGCCTCGTGCAGATGCACCGCGGCCGCATCGAAGCCCGCAGCGAAGGACTCGGCCGCGGCAGCGAGTTTCGCGTGGTATTGCCGCGCGACCAAATGCCGGCCGACGAAGTTCGTTCCACGGACACGCGTGCCGAGCGGCCCGCGGCGTCGAAGCGGAAGATGCTCGTCGTCGACGACAACCGCGATTCCGCCCGCAGCATGGGGATGCTGCTCGGCATGCTGGGGCACGATATTCTCCTGGCGCACGACGGCCTCGAAGCCGTGGAGACCGCCCTGCGCGAACAGCCCGACGTGGTGCTGCTCGACATCGGCCTGCCGGGCCTCAACGGCTACGAAGCCTGCCGCCAGATGCGGGCCCAGGGCCTCACCGAGCAGTTGATCTTCGCCGTCACCGGCTACGGCCAGGACGACGACCGCAAACTTTGCCTCGACGCCGGCTTCGACAACCATTTCATCAAACCCGTCAGCCTCTCGACGCTGGAAGCGTCCCTGGCCCGCGCCGCGTCGGTGAAGTGAACGGCGCCAGAATGTTCGGAGTCGTCGTGTAGGGAACGCCCTCTGTGGCGTTCCGAGAACTTTCAATCCGCGTGTCTTCTCGCGGAACGGCACAGAGGCCGTTCCCTACAAGTGCACTCAAAGCGTCGCGAAAACAAACAAAACGCGGGGCAGAATCATTTCCGCCCCGCGCTCCAGGACATCAACTCACTCGACGACCTCCGTCACGACGCCGCGGCCGACCGTTTTGCCGCCCTCGCGCATGGCGAAGCGGCTCCCCGGTTGGAGGGCGACGCCCTTGTCGAGCTCGACCAACACCACCGCGTTCTCGCCGGGCAGGACCAGTTCCCGGTCCGGCAAGCCGATTTCGCCGGTGACGTTTGTCGTCCGGAAGAAGAACTGCGGCTTGTAGCCCGGCAGAAACGCCGTGTGCCGGCCCCCTTCCTCTTTGCTCAGGACGTAAACTTCCCCGACGAACTTCCGCCGCGGCCGGATCGTGCGCGGCGCGGCGATCACCTGCCCGCGCTGGACCTGGTCGGACTTGATGCCGCGCAGCAACAAGCCGACGTTCTGCCCCGCTTCGGCCTGATCCAACGGTTGATGGAACGCCTCGATCGCCGTGCAGACGCTATCGAGCACGTCCCCCAACCCCAGGATTTCGACCGGCTGACCGGTCGACGATCCGGAACTGATCGACCTGGTGGAGATGGAGACGCGTGTGCCAGTGACGCGCGAAGAGGCGATGAAAAATCAAGAGGCGCCGTAGTCCCGCCACCCACCCGGCGAGGATTCGGCCCTCAGATCATCCCCGCCTCGTCCCCTTCGCCACCGAGTCGGGCGGCGAGCGAGCGGTCGCGGAGCGGATACACGGTTTCCACCGGCGATTGCAGCGTGCCGTCTTGCCAGGTTGCGGCGTGCGAGCGCCGGGCGGCGACGAATGGCGAGAGGTCGATGATCTCCAGAATCTCGCGTTTGCCGTAGGCGTCGAGCATCGCCCCGCGCAAGCCGAGTTGAATGGCCCGGCGTTCGCACGGCGCACCGGTCGGCAAGTGGTCGGGGTCCCATTGCAGCCGCACGTCGGATTGGTCGACGGCCCGCTTCCACGACGCTTCATCGGGATACTCGGCGGGCGAGAACGTCGAGGGGACCGCGGCTTTCAGAACTTTTTCAAAGAACGACCGCGTGAGGCGGATGCCCAGCACGACTTCCTGGCCGGTCGCGCGACCCCAATCGCTGCGATACATCATCCACAGGAAGTTCGGCTTGATCCAACTCATGCGGGTGTAGCTGAAGTCGCCGCCGAAGTAGCCATGGTTCATCGCGAAGTACGCGATCGCCGGCGCATAGGCTTGATAGACGACGATCGTCTCCGCATCGAAGTGCGCGAGGATCTGCCGTCCCGCTTGCGGCCACTGCCGCTGTTGTTCCGCGTAACTCGCCGTGGGGAGGTTCATGCAGGCATTGTACGCACGATTCCCGTCGTCCGATCAACCAAACTGTCCAAACGGCGGTGGATATTCGACGCGGCCTTGCACGCCGGCCATAGCGCCGGGAACCAACTCCAGCGCCATCCACGCCGCTCCGCTGCCGAATGGGGACTCCAAAGTCTGTGCGAGGTCCGCCGAGAAGCCGAAACGCGGGTAGAACTCCGGGTGGCCAAGTACCAGGACGATCCGATGTCCCGCCTGCCGGCACGCGAGCAAACCGTCGGCGACCAATCGGCTGCCGACGCCGCGACGTTGATGGTCCGGCAACACGGCCATCGGGGCCAACGACAACGCGGAGATTGCTCCCGTCGCCGTGTGAATCGGCAGGTCGCTGAAGAAGATGTGGCCGACGATCGTCCCCGCTTGTTCGGCACCAGCGACACGCGGCCGTACCCGCCGTCGCGAAGCGCATCGACCAGATCGGCTTCCGCGTCGGTGGGAAACGCCGCACGGTTCACGTTCCAGACGGCCGCTCGATCAGCGTTGTTTTCGGGGCGGATGTTGATCGTCACATGCGCTCTCAGCCTTCCACGAACACCACCAGGCAGGTGATGTTGTCCTTCGAGCCGCCGGCTTCGGCGGCGCGGACGATGGTTTCCGCGATTTGTTGCGGGTCGTTGCCGTCGGCGAGGAGCTTGGCCAGGTCGGCGTCGCTCACGCCGCCCGTCGCGCCGTCGGTGCAGAGGAGCCAGCGGTCGCCGGCTTCGGGGGCGATCTGCTTCGGGTTCGTCCCGGTTCCCCCTTCCTTGGTGCCGAGGTAGCGGTAGAGGACGTTCCGATAGCGATGCGTGGCGGCTTCCTCGGGAGTGAGGGTACCGGAATCGAGGAGCGCCTGCGTCAGCGAATGGTCGGTCGTCAGTTGCTGGAGTTTGCCGTTCCGCAAGAGGTACGCGCGGCTGTCGCCGATGCCGCCGATGAAGCAGTGCCCCGCCGCGTGGACCAGGAACGTGATCGTCGTTCCCATGTTATGCAGCTTGGCGTCGAGTTCGCCCAAGGCCATGATCTCGGCGTTGGCCTCCGAGACGGCGGCGTCGATCGCGTCGATCACCTGTTCCGGCGCGGCCGACTGGAAATTGATGATCTGCATCCGCCGCGGGATGATTTCCATGGCGAGGGCGCTGGCTTTCTCGCCGGCGCACTGGCCCCCCATCCCGTCGGCGACGAGAAAGAAGCGGTTTTGCGGATCGATGTGGCAGTTGTCTTCGTTGTTCTCCCGGAAATTTCCGGTGATGCTCAGACTGCCCGTGCGAAACTTCATGGTGATCTCGGTCCCGGCCCGACCTTCCGCGTGCGCTGCGTGCCTCAGAGATGTTACCCGATTTTACGGCGGTTCACCCCCGGGGGCAAAGGGTCTCGACCAAATCCTGGATGCCGACGGTCGTCGCCCCGATGAATAATTCTCCCGCTTCAAACCCCGCGCCGACGCCGAAGACTCGGTTCAACCCCTCCACCAGACGAAAGACGCGGTCTTTTGACGGCGGAAACTGCGATGCGTACGCCCGCACCGCCTGCAATTTGATTTCCAGCGTCGACGAGATGTCGACCACAAACCGCCCGCCCCCTTCCGGCCAGTCGAACGGCGAAAATCCGAGCGGATACCATAGCTGCTTGGCGACCAGGTGGACCGGCAGCCCGCCGAATTCGTCGTCCCATTTGCAAAGCCGGGCGTAGAACACCGCGGCATCGGTGATCTGCATCGCCTGCCAGTGATCGGGTGAGGCCATTGGCGTCTTACCAGCCAGGCCCAGCACGATTTTCGGACGATACGTCCGAATTTCCCGGGCGAGCGCAATCCGTGCGGGGAACGAATCGAACAGGCTGCGGTTGGGCAAGGCGAGCGTGCGGCGGACGTGCACGCCGAGAATCTCCGCGGCTTTTCGCGCTTCGGCGAGTCGCATTTCCGGCCCGTCGCTGCCCGGCGTCGGCTCGCCGTTCGTCAGATCGATGATCGCCGTCCGATACCCCTGCTGAGCGAGGCGAGCGAGCGTGCCGCCGCAGGCGATCTCGACGTCATCCGGGTGCGCGCCGACCGCCATGACATCGACAGGTTCCGGAAGTTGAATCGTCATGTTCACTCAAGAGCCGCGCACGCAGGAAACGGCCCGAATGACAAAGCGCCGCTTACTGCGTGCGCGGCTCTTGTGGTTCGCCCCGCAAGAGTTTGGCCAAACGGTGCGGGTGCGTCAAGTAGGGCAATTGTCCCGTGCTGTGCAGCCATTCGACCGTCGCGTGCGGCAATTTCTGTTCGAGTTCCTGCTGCGCCGCTTCGGCCACGCGGCCTTCTCCTTCGGTGTGAATCAGCAGCGTCGGTGCGGCGATGCGCGGCAGCTCGGCCCGCAGATCGAACGACGACACCGCCGCCGCGCGGCGACCGAGTTCCGCGAGCGGCATCCGGCCCGTCGCGTCGAGATAGTACTGCCACCGCGAAGCGTCGAACGGCGGAAACCAGCGCCGGTGATTCTGCGTCTGCAACTCGGCCCGATATGGCAGCGCGTTCAATGTCCGCCTGCTCCAACCGCACAACCACGCCAGTTGCCGCTCCCAGACCGACAACCGCCGCCGGGCGAATCCGTGCAGCAGCGCGAGTCGCGAGACCCGTTCGGGAAACTGCCGTGCTGTCGCCAGCGCCCACGCTGCGCCGAAGTTCGCGCCGAAGACGATCGCCTGCTGATCGCCGAGTTCGTCCATTGTCGCACCGCACAACGAGGCGTAGTCACCCATCGTGCGCGGCAGTTTCCTAGAAGTTTCGTCCGGCTCGATTGTCACGCAGCGGAACTCATCGCGCAGTAGCCAGGTGAGGAGGCAATACAATTCCGCCGGCGATGTGAACCCCGGCAACAGGTAGAGCGGCTTCCCGGTTCCCAGCACCCGCACTGATGCCGTTCCGGCTGGCGTGGAAATCTTGATTTCCCGGCTCTGCGCGAGGAATTCGCTGCGCACGTCGTGCCATAACAACGGAGGTGGACACGCGTCGGGCGGCGACTCCTCCGGCGTCGATGGCCTTTCTCCGGTCCCCTCGCCCCCGTGGGGGAGAGGGCTAGGGTGAGGGGGGCGATGGATTATGGACTCGGGATTGGGAACCATCGACATTCGGCAACATTCGCAGGAGAACAATCGAGAGCGTGTTGAGACGCTCGCCCCCTCTCCCTAACCCTCTCGCCCCACAGGGGCGAGGGGACAAGAAGAGAAGAGCCTCATCCCACGAGCTGCTGATCCGCGCTGCAGATCGTCAGATACGCGGCTTCGCTGTCCGACGAATTCCGTAGCCGGTCCAGAAAGCCCGGAGTCTGCAACAAGCGGCTCAGCCGCGCCAGCACCTGCAGATGCGTCCGCGAATCCCGGCACAACACGAGGAAGAACAAATCGGTCAAGCTGCGGTCGGGCGCGCCAAACGGCACACCGCCCGGCACCAGGCCGAACGCGATCACCGATTGGCCGAGCACGTCCGGCAGCGGATTGCGCGGATGGGGAATCGCCACGCCATGCTCGAACGCCGTCGGCAACACCGATTCGCGCTCCTGCACCGCTTGCAGAATGGTTGCGGGCTGCCAGATCTGCCAGGTGCGGCCGGCGACTTCGATCAGCGACTCCAGCACGCTCCGCTTCGTCTTCGCTTCGAGCGGCACCTGCACCGTCTCCGGCTTAAGCAGGCTGCTGACCGGTGTTCGCTCACTGACTTCGGTCGAGCGGTGCGTCTGCTCGACCAGCGCCAGCTCGCGGTCGGTGTACTCGCGCATCTCCTGTTCGAGCCAGTGCGTGATCTCGGTCGGATGGAATTGCCATTCCCCGCCGATCTTGCGGCCGGGAATGCGGCCGCGCTGCACCAGCTTCTCGATCTCGCGCCGATCGCGCCCTAACTGCTGTGCAAGCTCGTCCAGATTAAACCAGTCCATTGACATCAGGCGTGACCGATTCGGCGGGAGGGCGGGCAACGTGGGGCACGCTTCAAGCGTGCGAAATTACTTCATAACGGCGGGCAAGGTCGGACTGCGTATCCCGACAGTGAAACTGCAGGCGTGATCCGATCACAAAATCGTATGCCAATGCGCTCCCGGATGCCACCGTACCGGGGCGAAGCAACTTCCGAGCGGGGGGCGTGAGCCCCCTGAAGCGATGTCGTCTGGTTCAAGAACGCACAATCAGGGGGCTCACGCCCCCCGCTCGGGAAGACCGATCATCCAAACCGCGTCACCGCGCCGGAGGCGTCGGAAACGAACCGCGTGCACGCCGCGATGATCTCCGCCGTCGGCAGCCGCCAGACATCCTCGGACCACACCTGCACGTCGAACAATCCCCGATAGCCGTACGTCAGAAACTGCTGCACGATCTCCGGCAGCGGCAATTCCCCTTGTCCCGGCAGCCGCCGATCCATGTGATTCCGCGGATCGAGCGGACTGTCGCTCACCTGCACCAGGAACGTGCGCGGCACCAGGTCGGGAATCCGCTCGAGCAGCCGCGGCGTCAATCCCATCTGGAACGTGTCGAACGCCATGCCCACCTGGGGATGCTTCAAATCGTCGAGCAGCGACAACGTATCGTCCACGCTCTGCAAAAACGTCTGCTCCTGCTGGAACCGCTTCTGCATCGGCAACAGCGCCAACTGCAAGCCGCGGTCGCCCGCTTCGTCGGCCAACAGCAGCAACGCGTCTTTCACCGTCCGCCGGCAATGACGGGTCGTGTGTCCGTAGCGGCTGCCGGTGACGATCACCAGGTTCTCCGCGCCGAGCCGGTGCGCCTGCCGCACGGCGTCGCGCGCATCCTCGAGCGCTTCTTCATAGCTGAAGCGGAGCGAGCCGGTGAAGCCCCCAGCCCACGACAGCGATGCGGCCCGCACGCCGAACTCGCGCAACAGCGCCGCGACGGCGTCTTCATCGTGCGCGGAAATTTTCGTGCGCCACAAACCAATGCCGTGCAGACCGCCGGCGGCGATCGCCGCCACTTCTTCTCTCAAATGGCTGCGGTAGGTCGTGATCTGGCTCAGCGACAACCGCGGTGAGAGGGGCACCACAACCGGGCGAGTCGCCTCGTCCGCGGGTAAGCCCAACCATTTTCTCCATCGACCGGACAACTGTGGGTGAAAAAAACTTTCGCTCACGCTCGTCTCCGTCGCGGGATATGGATCAAGCCTCGCCGCAGATTCGCTTCGCGAGGCGCCAAGATGGAATGCAGATTGTGCCGAGCGCTACGCGACTTGCCAAGAGCAGAGTCGCGCGAATTCACCAATGACGACAAACACCTCAAATCGCGCCTTGACGTCTCAGCGATCAACTGATCCGCGCCACCGAAAATGTCGCGCGCGAAGTCAGCAGTCGTTGCGCATTTGCGCCGCAGAAAGATGCGCGACGCCCGGCTACGGAGAAGAAGGAAGCCCAGCTTGTCAGAGCGCAAGCCAGGCTTCGTTGTTTGACTCTGTTTCTGCATCAGCCCGGCAGTGAGACCTTCACCGACGGATCGTCGGCGACGTTCACCCACACGTGCACGTGCGGCGTGCCGCGATAATGCCACACGAACGACGGGCCTTCGATCCGCCACACGTCCCAGACCTTGTCGTTGCCCAAGTCGCTGTCGGCGAAGAACGCCACCTTGCACTTCGCGAGGCCGCCCTGTTTCTCCAGGCACTTGGAGACTTCGTCCTGGTCGATCTTCCGATACGGTTCGACCAGCGCGGCGAGCACTTTCTGCGCGAACTCCATTTGATCTTTGGACAACTCGCTCAGCGGCAAACCGACCGGCTTGATGTCCCCCGTGCGGAACTGCACGGCGCTTTCCTCGATCGAGCTCGGGACCAGCGCCTGTTCGCGCTGCTTGCCGTCGAGCATCGTGTAGAGCTCGTTCGCCTTCTGGGCCTGATACCAGAAAACGTTGCCGGGATGGTTCGGCTGCTCGTTGAAGCCCTGCGCGGCGTGGCCGTAGAAGATCGGTCCGCCGAACGCCATGTGCTCGCCCGAATCGCCGTCGCAGCGAATCGTGAGGTGCCGGCCCGTCATCACGAACTCAAACTTGCCGGTTCCCGGCTCGCCGAACAGCGCGATCGACTGATGCCGGCCGTATTCGCCGGCGTCGTCCTTCAATTGCTTCTTGATGCGATCTTTCCAGTCGGGCTGATAGAGGCCCCAGAAGATCGCCTCGATCAGGTCCTGCTGGTCCTTGGTGTAGAAGTCGCTGGCGACGCGAATGTCGTTGATCTGCCAGTTGTTGTTCACGAAAGTCCGCAGCAGCCCGCGCTCGTCCGTGTAATCCCACGGATGGGCCATCTTCGTCTTCTGCTCCGGCGTGAGCGAATCGTACAGTTTCTTCACCAGCGTTTCGGACTGCCGTCCGGACTCTTCGGCCGCGGTGGAAATTCGCGGCGCCGCGGCGACTGCGGCCGCGGCTCCCGCCGTCTGCACAAACTGGCGTCGTGTCCAGCCGCTCTCGTCGGTGGAATCGCAATCGGGGCAACGCTTCATCATGATTCTCCTGCTGCGTAGGTCCGGGCCGAAAGCACCAGCGACCGGTCGCTCGCGCTCGCGGCTCGGCGAAATCCAGAATACGCCGTGCCAACTCAAATTGGCAAGAGGCCTCGCGAGATTGAACCCCGCAGCACGGAATTCGGACCGCTCGTGAAAAGAGCCGCGAAAGAAGTCGGCGGCGAGCCTCTCTCGCAGAGGCGTTACGTTTGCAAAAACGAAGAACGGCAGGAAAACGGGAACGCGGGGCTGCGCCACGCGGACGACGCGAAAACGCGCGGATTAGAAAGAAGTAAACGATTCCTCGGTCTGATCCGCGTTCCTCCGCGGGCTTCCGGCCGGCGTCCTTCCGCGTTCCGCTTTTCCTGAATCAAAATGCTCAAAGTCTCTGCTTGAACTTCGGCATCATCCCCCACCATGATGAATCTTCTCCTGTAAGGGCCTGTCGCATGCGCGAGTACGCCTTTCCTTCCGGACGCGAACTGACGCCGTCGCCGGCCATCGATCCTTCCTGGCTGTGGCACGTCGGTTTGGCCGCGATGCTTGTTCTGGTAATCACCGTGCTGATCGTACGCATGCGGCGTCCGGCGCGCGGGAGTGACGTCGTGTTGTGGCTTGGGGCGATTGCCGCCGATTGGTTTCTGGCCCGCTGGATGGATCGCAACCTGATCGGCCGCGAAGCACTGCTGTTCTATTGTCTCGCGGCTTTCCTCGTCGCCGTCGTGGCGATCATCGTCACGGCCTGGCGTTCGCTGAAAGAGCCCGGACTGCGCTATGTCACGACATTTCTACTGGCGGCGGGCGTCGTCATGATTTTCCTGTTGCCAGCGGTGCAACAATCCCGAGAAGCGGCGCGGCGGACGCAGTGCAAGAATCAACTCAAGATCATCGGACTGGGCCTCCAATGTTACGTCGACTTTCACGGTCAATACCCCTACGCCGGGCGCGTGATCTCCGATTCCGCACAAATCTGCAGTTGGCGGATGACGACGTGGTCCTACATGGAAGCGATCCCCTTCCACGAGATCTACCACTTCGAGGAGCCGTGGGACTCGCCGTTCAATCGCCGCTGCCTCGACCGTTTCGAACACCACAGCCCGTGGCGCTGCCCGACGCACGACGCTCCCGCTCGTTTCACCGATTATGCAATGCTCACCGGTCCCGGCACCATCGGCGGCGACGGCATGACCACTTTGACGCCCGCTGACGTCACCGACGGACTTTCCAACACCATCTTCATCGTCGAAGCCAGCGGTCGCAAGATTCTCTTCACAGAACCGAAAGACATCGAAGTCACCGAGCAATCCCTTGGCGTTAACCTCCCCGGTGATCAACTTGGCCATTCGCGCGGCATCATTTCGTCGTACCACGTCGGCGGGGGGCACGTCCTGCTCGGCGACGGAACGGTGAGATACATCAGCGAGAAAATCGATCCCGCTGTATTGAAAGCCCTCACGACCATCAACGGCGGCGAAACCGTGCCAGAGTTCTGAAGACGGTCTCTCGCAGAGGCCGCAGAGAAATTTGCCTGCCTTCTGCTCCTCTCAGCGTTCTCTGCGAGGGATTCTTGCCTGGCGAGTTATTCGTTGCCCTCGTCGCCGCACGAAGTTAGTGTTGATAGGGTTCACCGGTTCCGGCCACACAAAGGAGTCCCCATGCCAGTTCGTCCGGAAAGTTTCCGCCGTGAGATTCTGCGGTCCGTGATTTTCGGTGCAATGGTCTGCCTGTTCGCGGATGTCGCCTTCGCCGGCGCGTCCAACAGCATGCTCGCCGTTTCCGAGGACGGCCAATTGATGGCGACCGCCAACCGCGACAACGGGTCGGTCAGCCTCGTCGACCTCGCCGCGCGGAAGACGCTCCGCGAGATTCCGGTCGGCCATCATCCTGAATCGGTGACGTTTCTCGGCCCGTCGCATCGGCTCGCGGTGACGGTTTACGGCGACGATGTCGTGAAGATTCTCGATGCCGACACCGGTGAACTGCAGACGACGTTCGAAGTCGCCGACGAGCCGTACGGACTCGCCGCCACGAGCGACGGTAAGAAACTCTACGTCACCTGCGAATACCCCGGCCAGGTGTGCGAGTACGACGTCGAGAGCGGCCGCAGCCGCACGTTCGCCGCCGGGGCGATGCCGCGCGGCATCGCGCTCGCCGAAGTGCAGCAACGGCTCTATGTCACCGAATATCTCACCTGCAACGTGCTGGCGATTTCCACGGAGACCGGCGAGATCGTCGATCGCTGGCTCGGCACGGCGAGCGAAAACCTTTCGCGGCAGATCGCCGTCCATCCGACGCGCACGAAGGCCTACGTACCGCACATCCGCTCGCGCATCACGGTCGACAAGGGCGAAGGGGCGATCGTGCCGTTTGTCACGGTCGTCGACACCGAAGGAGGCAAAGGCCGGCGCCGCAAGCCGATCGCGATGGACGGCTTCCATCGCGTGTTCGTCGTGGCGAACCCGTGGGAGGTCGCCCTCAGCAAGGACGGCAGCCGGCTTGCCGCTGTCTTCGCCGGCACGGACGACGTCTACGCCTGCCAGGTCCTCGACGACGACTACAAGGAAATCGTCTTCGAGAAAGTCCTCCGTGTCGGCCACAATCCGCGCGCCGCGCAGTTCTCGCCCGATGGCCGGGAACTCTACGTCTTCAACTCGCTCGACTTCGCCGTCGATGTCTTTGACACGAATACGTGGAAGCGCGCGGCGACGATTCCGGTGAGCGCGAACCCGCTATCAGACGACGTGCATCGCGGCAAGATTCTGTTCTACACCGCGCTGCAGCCGATGGTCGGCGCGCGGTGGATTTCGTGTTCGAGCTGCCATCCCGACGGCGATCCTGACGGCCGCACGTGGCACAACGCCGAAGGACTGCGGAACACGATGTCGCTCGCCGGCATGGCGTGGACGCATCCGATCCACTGGTCGGCCGATCGCGACGAAGTGCAGGACTTCGAGATCACCGTCCGCAGCCCGCTGATGCAGGGCCGCGGTCTCGTCGCCGGCCGCATTCACGAGGCGCTCGGCCAACCGAACAAGGGGTTGTCCGCCGATCTCGACGCGCTTTCCGCCTACTCGAACACGCACAAGATTCCGCTCAGCCCGCACGCCAAGCGCGGCTTGAGCGACGCCGCGAAACGGGGCAAGGAACTCTTCTTCGCGAAAGCGACCGGCTGTGCCGAATGCCACAACGGTGCTTACTTCTGCGATTCGCGGCCGCAGTCGCCGTTCCGCAAGCACAACGTCGGCACCGGCAACGACGACCCCAGCGAAACGCTCGGCCCCGACTACGACACCCCGACGCTGCTTGGCGTCTACCGCTCCGCGCCGTACCTGCATCACGGCCGCGCGGCGACGCTGGATGAAGTCCTCACCAAATACAACCCCGACGACAAGCACGGCAAGACGAGCCAATTAAAGCCGGAACAGATTTCCGACCTGGTCGAATTTCTCAAATCGCTGCCTTACGAAGATTCCGAAGCCGCCGCGGTGAAAGAGGGCCTGGTGAAGATCGAGAAGTAGGATTTTCTGGAATTCAGGAAAGCGGGTGGCCACAAAAAGCACAAAGAACACAAAAAGAGGCAAGAGAAGCTCTTGGATTCCTGGTTTTCTTTTTAGTGCGTTTTTGTGTTTTTTGTGGCAAACGTCTTTGAATGAAAACTGCCGAATGCGGGAAGAAGCATGTCCTCATTGTGGCTCACTCGTCTGCGCAACATCGCCCTCGGCTTATTCGCCGCGATGCTCGCCGCGTTGGGCTTGTCGGTGATCTTGCGAGCCGCGGGAGACACGTCGGGCGGACAAGCGCTGCTCGGCGCGGCGGTGGTGACGGGAATTGTGTTGGTCGCCGATCTGACAGCGCTCGGGGTGTGGTCGTTGTGTGTCCGGTCCGAGCCGCGAGCGTCAGCGACCGGTCGCTGAAGACCGTCGCTGACGCTTGCGGCTCGGATCCTTAAGTTCCTTGTTCGATGCCCATCAAATTTCGCTGCAATTACTGTCGCCAGTTTCTGGGGATCTCGCGGGGGCGGGCCGGCGATGTCGTCGATTGCCCGACGTGTGGCCGCAGCATTCGCGTGCCGGGGTTGGATGGCGCTGTGCAGCCGGTTGCGGCGCCGGAGATCAACGTCCGCGACGCGAAACTGATCCGGGCACTGGACGAGTTGGCGAACTGGAACGCGCCGGCGCAATCGGCCGCTGTGTCGCAGACTTTGGAGCCGGAAGCCGAGGTTGAGATTCCGCAGCCGATCGCCGAGCCGATTCCCATCGAAGTGCCGCTCGCGCCGGAGCCGATTGCGATCAAGCCTCCGCCGGTCGTCGAAGCCGCCGCGACGGCCGAGTCCGCCGAGGCTGCGGCGGAACCGGCGATGTCGGTGGGGAACGCGCTGGCGGAACTCCAGCAGATCGGCGCGGTCGAACCGCTGACGTCGCGCGCCGAAGCCACGTCGGAAGTCATTCACTACCCGCGTCCGAAATCCTCTTCCTGGAAACTATGGCTGGCGATGCTGCTCTTGGCGCTCGCGGGGTTTCTCAGCGGATTCCTGACGGCGAACTTCCGCCAACCGGCCGCGACATCGAATCCTTCGGCTGAACAGATCGTGGATTCCAAGCTGGAAGCGCCGCTCGCGCCGGCGATCTCGGGACGCATCACCTACAAGACCGCCGATGGCAGCAGCCTGCCCGATCGCAGCGCCCGCGTCATCGTCCTGCCGCGTGAACGGGAAGGAACCGCGAAACTTTCGGCTGCCGGTTTTCGCGCGGCCGATCATCCGGCGGACGTCAATCTGGCGACCGCCGCCGTGAAAGCGCTCGGCGGCGACTACACCCTCACCGACGACGGCGGCCAGTTTTCGATTCAGCTCGCGAACCCCGGCACGTTTCAGATCGTGGTGATCTCGAACTACGCCGACCGCGGCAAGCACGATGATCCCGACCCGGAATTGATCCGGCTCCTCACGCCCTACTTCGAGCAGCCGCTGCAAGTGATCGGCCGCACGAAGGCCCACTTCGGGCAAGTGCGCTACAAAGGGACCGGGACCGAGGCGTGGGATCATTCGTTCTGAGAAAGCCTGCGAACCCGCAAGCGTTAATTCGGAATCGTTGCGAACGGTCGTGCGCCCAAATATGCTGAATGTTTGATGAATCCATCCATAAAACGCGTTCCCTCCCGGAAGGACTTCGACAATGACTCGCCTCTCGCGCCGTGAGTTTCTGGAAGATTCGCTGTTCGCCGCCGCTGCGGCTGCGCTGGCCTCTCAGCCGATTCTGCAAAGTTCTACGCCCCTCTTCGCGGCGGACGCCAACAGCATTCTGCGCGTGGCGGTTGTCGGCGTGAACGGCCGCGGTGCGTCGCACATCGGCGGGTTTGGCGGCCGGTCCGATTGCGAGATCGCCGCGCTGGTCGACGTGGATGAGGTAGTCGCCAATCGCCGGGCCGACGAAATCGAGAAGTCCAAGGGGAAGCGGCCGACGATTTATGGCGACCTCCGCAAATGTCTCGAAAACAAAGACATCGACATCGTCAGCATCGCGACGCCGAATCACTGGCACGCCCTCGCCGCGATCTGGGCGGTGCAGGCCGGCAAAGATGTCTACGTCGAGAAGCCCGTCAGCCACAACGTCTCCGAAGGCCGCCGCATCGTGGAAGCGGCCCGGAAGTACGAGAAGATCGTGCAGACCGGCACGCAGAGCCGCTCGAACTCCGGCATGCGGGAAGCGATTCAGTTCGTCCACGACGGCGGCATCGGCGACGTCAAACTCGCCCGCGGACTCTGCTACAAGCGGCGTCCGTCCATCGGCCCGAAAGGGAACTACGACGTCCCGGCCAGCGTCAACTTTGACCTGTGGTGCGGACCGGCGGCGATGACCAATGTCACGCGGCCCAAGTTCCATTACGACTGGCACTGGCAGTGGGAGTTCGGCAACGGCGACCTCGGCAACCAGGGCATCCACCAGATGGATATCGCCCGCTGGGGTCTCGGTGAGATGTCGCTCGGCAAGTCGGTCCGCAGCTATGGCGGCCGCTTCGGCTACGAAGACGCCGGCGAAACCGCCAATACGCAAGTCTGCATTCACGAGTACCCGAACGACAAGCGGCTGGTGTTCGAAGTCCGCGGCCTGCAGACGGAACCGCTCAACGGCGCCAGCGTCGGCGTGATCTTCTACGGCGAGAAGGGTATGCTGGTCATCGGCAGCTATGCCGGCGGCGTCGTCTTCGACAATGACGGCAAGGAAGTGAAGAAGTTCTCCGGCGGCAGCGACGCTGCGCACTTCGAGAACTTCGTCGAAGCCGTCCGCAAGCGGGATCACAAGCTGCTGAACGCCGACATTCTCGACGGACATCTGTCGAGCGCGTTGTGCCACCTGGGCAACATTTCGTATCGGCTGGGCACGCCGGTCGACGCCGACACGTTGCAGAAGTCATTCGCTGAGGACAAGGAAGCGTCCGAGACGCTCGACCGGTTCCATCAGCACCTGATCGACAACAAGGTCGATCCGCAGTCGACGCAGATCACGCTCGGCCCGACGCTGACGCTGACCGAGCAAGAGACGTTCACGGGCGAACGCGCCGAGGACGCCAACAAGTTCCTCACGCGGGAATACCGGGCCCCGTACATCGTGCCGAAGACGGAAGACCTGTAAATCGGCACAGCGCAAACAGAGAGCCGCGAGCGTCGGTGAGATCACCACGCTCGCGGCTCGCAACGTCTTTTACAGACCGATCTTCTGGCGACGCAGTTTGCGGCGCTTGATCTTCTGGCGGCGGTTGCGCTTCTGCTTGGTGGTCAGTTTGACGGCCATGGTGCGGGTCCTCTACGGATAAGTCCATGTTTTTGGGGAGAGGAAGCATACCACACCGCGGGCCGGCACGGAAGAGCCGTGCGCGGGCGGGATTTCCGGTCTATCCGCTCTGGGGTCGTTCGACTAGAATTCGAGCGGCAGAACTTGCCGGTTTTTCGGCGGGGTCGGCTCACCTCAGAAAGGATGCTCGTGGTGATTCGCGGCTGGCTGGCGGGAACGTGTGCAGCGGCGTTGTGCCTGGCGGGGTGCAACGGACCGCAGCAGCGGTTTCAATCCTGGTGCCAGCGCGACTTGCGCACCGAAGCGCGGACGTACGAGTTCCACGATCCCTTTCCCGACGAGCTGGCCGGACCGAATACGGAAGTCCGTCCGCGGCAGTTCGAGGAGCCGCGCAGTGATACCCGCAAGGATTTCGACCTGCGGCTGCTGGAGTCGATGGCGGGGGGCGGCGTCTTCGGGCTCTCGAACCGCTTCTCAACTACGCCGGTCATGTCCCCCATCGCCCCGGCCGTGCCGATCCAGCCGGCGATGCATGTGGCGCCATGAGAAGGGCGAAGGCGGAAGGCGGAAGGCGGAAGGAAAAAACCGTCCGTCTTCCACCTTCGCCCTTCCGCCTTCGCCCTTCCGCCTTACCATCACCGTGTCGGGGCTTTTGATTTTCTCCGCACTCAGCACTACACCTGCCTTCGCGCAAACCAAGCCTCCCACCGTCGAAGCCAGCGGTAAGGAACTGGTGACGCCGACCACGCAACAGGCGATCGACCGTGGACTGGCGTATCTCGCGGCCCGACAGCAGCCGCGCGGGTCGTTCGGCATGGAGACGCGGTATCGCAGGAACGTCGCCGTCTCGTCTCTCGCCGGCATGGCGTTTCTCTCCGCGGGCCACACGCCGGGCCGGGGCAAGTACGGTGTGGCGGTCGATCAGACGATCGATTTCATCCTATCGAGCGCGCAGCCGTCGGGGTACATCATTCAAGCCGACAGCGCCGGTCACGGCCCGATGTACGGTCACGGCTTCGCGACGCTGTTTCTCTCCGAAGTTTACGGCATGAGTCCCCGGGACGACGTGCGGCAAACGCTCAAGTCCGCCGTGCAGCTCATCGTCAACTCGCAGAACCGCGAGGGGGGCTGGCGCTACGATCCCGATGGCAAGGACGCCGACGTGTCGGTCACGGTCTGTCAGATCATGGCGCTGCGGGCGGCTCGGAACTGCGGTATCGGCGTGCCGAAGGCGACCGTAGACCAGTGCATCGACTACGTGAAGAAATGCCAGAACGCCGACGGCGGGTTCCGCTACCAGTTGAACATCCGCCCGACGAGCGAGTTCGCCCGCTCCGCCGCGGGGCTGGTCGCGTTGTACAGCGCCGGCGTCTACGAAGGCGCGGAGCTGGATCGCGGGCTGACGTACTTGGAGCGGCATCGTCCCTCGGGCGATTTGCTGCGGTTCGAGAGCCATTACTTCTACGGGCACTATTACGCCGTGCAGGCGATGTGGCATGCCGGCGGCGACAACTGGAGGAAGTGGTATCCCTCGATCCGCGACGAACTCGTGTCGCGCCAGATGCCCGACGGAAGCTGGCCCGACCACATGATCAACACCGAATACGGCACCGCCATGGCCTGTTTGGTGTTGCAGATGCCGAATAATTATTTGCCAATTTTTCAGCGCTGAAGTTCGTGGGTTGCAGGTGGGTTGGATGAAGCCGATTTCGTTTTCGACGATCGCTTACCACTTCGCGGCGTTCGCGCTCTTCGCTGTCGCGAGTCCGACGCGCGCCGAGTTCATCCTCGAACGCGTCTCCGGGCCGTCCGAGACGTTCACGCGATTCGACGTCTCGAATGCCGTGCTGGAGATTTCCGGTCCGCCCGTTCGCTCGTTTCCGCTGAAAGACGTCGTCTCGTTGCGGCGCAAAGGGGCGCTCGTCGATTGGTCGCAGCGGACGAAGATCGTTTGGCTGTCGAATGGAGACCGGCTCATTGGCGAACCGACGGGCATTGACGAAGACCAGATGACGCTCCGCTGGCAGCAGTTTCCGGCGAGCGAACCGGTGACCGTGCCGCTCGAATACGTCGTCGCCGTATGTTTGCAGACGCCGACGTCGGCGGGCGCGCGGCAGAAGCTGTTTCAATCGCTGGCGGCGAATGCCGAACGCGGCGACGTCGCGTGGCTGACGTCGGGCGATCGCGTTGCCGGGGAATTGCTCGGCCTGGAGAACGGCGAGTTCCTGCTGAAGACCAAGACAGGTCAATTGCCGATTTTGCGCGACAAACTTCTGGCGCTCCGCTTTGATGCGGAACTCGTCGCGCCGCTGAAATCGACCGACCCGCGTGCGGTGCTTCTGTTCTCCGATGGCACCCGGTTGACGGTGCGGAGTTTTGAAGTTGCGGGAGAGGAAGTCTCGTTCACGACGGCGTTCGGCGCGAAGTCCGCGTTGCCGTTGTCTGCGTTGGACAGCTTGCACGGCATTTCCAAGACGGTCCAGCCGCTGTCGGAAAGAAAACAGGCGTCGGTTCAGTTCACGCCGTTTCTGGAGCGGACGTGGACCTGGGCCAAGGACCGCAATGTTTTGTCGGGCCCGTTACAACTGCGCGGCCGGGAGTTTGCGACGGGGCTCGGCCTGCACAGCCGCATGCAGTTGACGTTTCCGCTGGAGCCGAACGATCGCGAGTTTCGCGCGACGGTGGGAATCGATGACGTCGCCGAAGGCCGGGGCCACGCCGTGTTCTCGGTCGCCGTCGACGACAAAACCGTGTGGATCGGCCCGGGCCTCACCGGCGCCAGCGATCCGTTGGCGATTCCGCCCGTCGATTTGCGCGGTGGCAAGCGCTTGACGCTCACTGTGGACTTCGGCGAAGAGGGCGACGTCTGCGACTACGCCGACTGGGGAGACGCCGTCATCATCCGCGGTGACGGTTAGCCGCGACGCGAAGGCTTTGCGAAGCGGAGCGCTCCGCTCGTAGAACCTCCGCGTCGCGGCTAACCGGAAACTCTACAATTCGCTGATCAGCACGATGCCCACGAAGACGTCGTAGGCGGCGTGGCAGCCGACCGTCACGCCGAAGCCGCGAAAGCAGAACAGCAGCGTGAAGTACGCCCCGGCGAGCGTTCGGAAAACGAAACCGGCCCACAGCTCGCGCGACAACTGCACGCGCTGCACCGCGTCGGACAAGAGGGCCAGTGATTGCCCGTCGGGATCGGGCCCGAGATAGTGCGCCAGCGAAAACAACAGGCTGGTCGAAATCACCGTGCCGGCGAGCGCCCAGCGAGGCGGCGCCATCACGCCGCGCAGCGCCGCGTAACCGATCGGCACCAGGCACAGCCGGAACAGAAACTCCTCGTAGATTCCCGCTCCGACGAACGTCACGAAGCGGACGGCGATGCCCCGCGTCCAACCGAGCGACAGCGTCATCGCGTCCGACGCCTTCCAGCCGCCGTCGATCATCTGGCCGACGAGAATCAGAATGAATGCGAACAGCAGGCTTTCGGCGAACATGCCGCCCAGCGTTTCCCAGGAGAACTTCCACGTCTGCCGCGTCGCGTAGTGCCAGCCGAGCAGCACGCCCGCGAGCAGCAGCGGCAAATACCACAACCCGGTGATGCCGATCTGCTGCAGCCAGTCGCGCATCCAGGCGTCGGCCCCGTTGCGGACGGCGTCGGCCCGCGCGCCGCCGACCCAGAACACGCCCAGCTCGTACGTCGCGAGCAGCGGCGCGAGGAACACGAGGCTCGACAACGGATGCTGCGTTTCCCGCCAGTAACTCTCCGGCGGGCGGACCGTCGCATCCTCGGCAATCGTCTGAGACATGGCGGAGTGTGGCTCCTGATCAGGCGCGGCGCGGAACCGGCAGGTGCGGCGGCGTGGCAGCCGTTTCCGAGTTCAATGGACGCATCCTCACCGTCGACGGCTGCGTCTGATGCGGTCCCGACTGCGGCTGTGCCGCGTGCCGCGACAGCCGCGTTCCCTGGTTCGCGGCAGGCAACGCGATGGCGGGCAAATCGGGCTGCACGGCCTTCAGCAGCGCCGTCACCGAGGCCGCGTCGAACAACCCTCGCATCGTTTCGCGGCCCAATGCTGTCGCCGCGCTGAGCAAAACTTCGTTCACCGACGCGGCGGAACGTATTTCCAACAGCAATTCGGTCCAGCGGACGACGGCGGTGAAGTGCCGCATGAGCGGCGTGAGTTCGCGATCCTTCCAGCGATGCGGGAATCCCGAGCCGTCGAGCCGTTCGTGATGTGCGCCGGCCAGCACCGCCGTCAGCGGCGAGGCGTGGCCGATGAGCGAGATCAGCGCCGCGCTGATTTCCGGGTGACGCCGATACGCCGTCGTTTCCGCATTCGGCGGAGTGCGTTGCGCCGCGAGACCGCAATCGGCGAACAACGCGGCGGCGATCAACGGCTCGCGGGGAGAGAACGTCGCTGGCGGAACCACATCCCGCAGCGCCGCGATCCAGCGGGCGCGGACAATCCCCGCGTAAATCCATTCCGGTTGCGGAACGCCCCGCGCGGCCAGCAAGCGATCGAGCAGGAGTTCGGGCGACGGAATCAGCGCCGTCAGCTCGCGCGGCGGCGAGATGGCGGAGAAGTGTTCGATGGCCGTTTGCCATGCACCCGTAGGAAAGGTCTTCGCCGTTCCTAGCGAGTGAAAGACCGGCGACAGCAGTTCCGCGGCCCAGAAGGTGGTGTCGATGAGGCCGATCTGCGATTCGATCTCGGTCAGCAGGGCCTCAACATCGGCGAGTATGCGCTCCAGCATGTCCAGCGGAACGACGGCCGCGCCGCGCTCGTCGTAGAGCGACAACTCCTGCTGGACGATCAGCGTCAGTTCCAGCGTCTCGTCGCTGCGGATTCTCAGCGGGAGGAATTCCGGCGGGTCGATCCAGCCGGCTTTGCGCTGCTCCCGCACTTGAGCCGATAAACTGCGGAACCGCCGCCACAACGGATCGAGCGCCGAGGCGTCAACGCTCGCCAATCCCGGCATTCGCCGGCGGTTGATGTCCGCCCGCCATTCGTCGGCCGTCAATCGATGTTGCATCGGTGACATCATGGGCGCTTCGTGACAATTGCATCCGAGGAGCCGGGTGGCACTGCCAGAGTCTTCGAGCGGCGTGGCGATGGACTACAGCACCACGCCCTTCGCGGAGCCTTAGGGCGTGCCACCCCAAGTTGGATCACGACCGTTCGGGTTTAGTCGGTCGGAACTCGTTGAGCATCGGCAGCACAGGCGCAATAACGTGAAAAGTCGGACGCCACCCCGCAGGGTTTACGCGACGATCGATGGTTCGCCGCGACGGGGAGACCTGGCGAAGCGGAGCGCTCCGCTCGGAAACCCTCCGCGTCGCGGCTAACCGTCAATCCTGTTGGCAAACCGGGCAAGTTGTGAGAAGCCTGCCGGAGACCTACGGACTCCCAGCGGGCTGACGGTGCGGATTTGCTGCGTCTGTGAGGATTGCAACGCCGATGGCCAGTAGGAGAGTTGCTCCATTCAAGGAGCGCGTCCTACAATTCGGGCAATTGTCCTGAACCCGTTGCCCGGTAAAGTCGTCTCAGCTTCGCCCAGTTTTCTGGCGAAAGGGTCCGTCATGGCCAGCGATCTCCGTCGGAAAGAACTCCTGCCGGAGTTGACCGACCGTATTGTCGACACGTATCAGGAAATCGCCGGCATCCATCATCTGGGACACTGCCCGCTGCCGAACCTCGAAGCGGTCCTGCAGATCTCCGAGGACCTGAAAGAGATTCTCTATCCCGGCTACCGCAAGCGGCAGGGGCTGCACTTCGGCAACGTCACCTATCACGTGGGCGACCTGATCGACAGCCTGCACGACCGTTTGACGCAGCAGATCACCCGGGCGCTGCGGCACGACTATCGCCGTAAACTGAGCTTGCGCTGCGGCGAGGACAAGCACGTCGATTTCGACGCGGTTGGCCAGGAGAAGGCGATTCAATTCCTGCAGACGTTGCCCGACTTGCGCCGCACGCTGGCGACCGACGTCCAGGCCGCGTACGACGGCGACCCGGCGGCCGGTTCGCTCGATGAGATCATCTTCTGCTATCCGGGGCTGGAGGCGATCACCGTCTATCGGCTGGCTCACGAGTTGCATGAACTCGGCGTGCCTCTCATCCCGCGGATGCTGACCGAATCGGCCCACAGCCGGACGGGGATCGACATCCATCCCGGCGCGCACATCGGACCGTCGTTCTTCATCGATCACGGGACCGGCGTGGTGATCGGCGAGACGACCGACATCGCCGACCATGTGAAGATCTATCAAGGCGTCACGTTGGGCGCGCTCAGCTTCCCGAAGGACTCCAACGGCGATCTGATCCGCAACAGCAAGCGGCATCCGACGATCGAGACCGGCGTGGTGATCTACGCCAACGCCACGGTGCTCGGCGGCGCGACCGTCGTCGGAGCAAATTCGGTGATCGGTTCCGGCGTATCGCTCTACCGCAGCGTCCCGCCGAACACGAAAGTCACCGTGGAAGAGCCGTCGCTGCAATTCCGCGCCGCGTCGTGAAGCCCAGGGATGGCTATCCCTGGGCGTCTTTGTTGTGCAGCACGAGATTCGGCGGCCGATAGAAGAGCGCGATCGGCGCGATGATTGCCGCGGCGATGAAGAAGACGCTCGAATACGGCAACTGCGCTTTCGCGACTAGCCATTGGTTGGCGATGCCGTACACTGCGGCCGATGCGCAGATGCCGATCCAGTTCAGCAGATTCATCGCGCCGATAATTCGCCCCTTCTGCTGCGACGGCGACTTGGCCTGCAGGTAGACCTGCATCGGCACGGTGAAGAAACCGGCGAACAGACCCACCGACATCAATCCTGCGGCGCTGCCCCAGAAACCGAGCAACGTTCCGCCGAGTCCGGCGCCGGGGAGCGCCAACAGCACTAGGCTGGCCAGCAAACCGCCGGCGCCGAGACGGACCACCCAGCCTTTCACGCGCTGCCGGCAAATGATCCCCGCGAGGACGCACCCCGCGGCGATGCCGGCGCCGGTCGTCGCCGCCAACGCGCCGGTGATGTCGTCGGTCAGGTTCATTTGCTTGCGGCCCATCGCGTTGATCGCCAGCGGATAGACCATCCCGGCGACGAGATAGAACATCGACAAGACGAGCATCACCCCCAGCAGCTCGCGATTGCCCCACATCAGTTGTCGCGTCTCGCGGGGAATGGCAAGCGAATCGGGCGAGAACTTCAGCTCGGGCGCGGCGATCGGCGTCGGCCGGATCCAGAGCGACGTGATCGTTCCCAGAATCGCGACCAGGACGCAGACTTCGCACGCGATCCAGACATTCGCGCCAAAATATCGCTTTAACAGCCCGGCGCTCGCCAGTCCGAAGATGATGGCGAGAAACGTCGTCATCAGGACGATGCCGTTGGCGCGCGGCAGGTCTTCTTCGCGCAGCATCTCGGGCAGAATGCCGTACTTCGGCGGCCCGAAAAAGGCACTGTGCGTTCCCATCAGAAACAAGACGACCATCAGCCACGGGATGCTGTTCTCGCGAAAGGCCAGCACGCCGGCGAGCATGACGAAAATTTCAGCCGCTTTGCAGAGCACGATGATCGTGCGTTTCGAATAGCGGTCCGACAGGTAGCCGGCAAGGCCCGAGAACGCGATGAACGGGACGGCGAACACGGCGCTCGCCAGCGCCTGGTAGGGATCGCCGCCGCCGGCCTGAATGCGGTCGACACACAAGAGCAGCACGAGCTCCTTGTAGAGGTTGTCGTTGAACGCCCCCAGGAATTGCGTGAGATTGATGCCCCAGAAGGAGCGGTCGCGCCACAGGGTCGGTCGAGGATCGGTCACAGGGCTTTCGTTCGGGATGGAGGCCGCCAAAACGAAGCCCGGCTTGGCTCGGAAAGCCGGGCTTCCGCGAAACGGGTTGGCGACAGCCTAATCGTCGCGGCGGAGAAAGAAAACCGCCACGGCACTCCTTGCCAGACCCGTTCGGTTCCGCATATCCTACAAAGTACTTACGGAGGATTTGTTCCAGGCTCAAATGCCTCCGTCACGGAATGACCTCTGGCTTTCCCCCGAAGGCTTCGGACCCATGAAGCGACGCGTCCCGGGCTGGGCATTGGTGTGGGCGGGATTTCTCTGTTCGGCTCTGCTGCCGGTGCGGGCTGACGAAGCCGAGCAGGCCCAACTGTATTCCGACATGGCGCAAGGCCTGCGCGAGCGGCAGTACTACGATTACGCGTTGCTCTACCTCGACCAGTTGGCCGCGAAGACCGATCTGCCGCCGGAAATCCGCCAGACCATCCCGTACGAAAAGGCGATGGTGTTGCTCGATAGCTCCAAGACGCAGCGCCTGCCCGAAAAACAGATCGAACAGTTGGACCAGGCGCAGGCGTTTCTCGAGCAGTTCGCCAAGGAGAGCCCCAATCATCCCAAGGCGGGCGACGCCAACTCGCAGCGGGCCGACATTCTGCTCGGCAAGGCGCGCGTCGAGATTCTGCAATCCCGCAACCCGACCAACCAGGGAATTCGGTCCGGCTTCCAGAGCAAGGCCCGCAATTACATCCAGCAGGCGCGCGAGGTCTTCGCCACGGCTCAGCAGCAGCACGAGGCCAACTACAAGAGCTTCGGCACGTTCGTCTCGCAGGACGACAAGGAGAAGTACGAGGCCCGCGAACAGGCGCTGATGCAATTGATCGCGGCGATGCTCAACGTCTGCCAGTGCCGCTACGAGGAAGCCCAGACCTACGACGCCGGCTCGCCGGACAACAAGAAAATCCTGGATCAGGCCGCGGAAGAGTTCGAGCAACTCCATCAGCGCTATCGCAACTACACCGGCGGACTCTACGCCCGCTTGTACGAAGCCAAATGCTACGATGACCAGGGCAGCACTCAACGGGCGATGGGCATCTACAACGAGCTGTTGGAGCACGACGGCACCAACTCCAACCTGCGGAAACTGCAACACAAGACGCTGCAGTTCAAACTGGAGGCGCTCAACCGCAAGACTCCGCCCGATTCGCAAGTCGTCGTCGATCTCGCCAACGAGTGGATCAAGAACAACAAGTCCGACAGCCGCAGCCAGGTCGGCCTGGCGATTCAGTGGGAGCAGGCGCTGGCTTACGAGGCGCTCGGCGACCAGCGCGACCTTCCCAAGCCGGACAAAGAGCGGCATTGGCGCACGGCCCGCGGGTTGGCCCAGACGATCAACAAGTTCCGCAGCCCGTACAGCGATGTGTCGCTGTCGATGGCCCAACGGCTGAACGGCAAGCTCGGCGGGAAAGATGCCAAGCCCGAATCGTTCGAAGTCGCCGAAGGCATCGCCAAACAGCACTTCAAGGCGGCGCAAGAGCTTCGCGACGAGCTCAAGCCGGAGAAGCTGCAGGGCAAGACGCCGGAAGATATCAAGAAGCTGCAGCAGGATCTCCAGACGGAAATGAACGACGCCGTCGAGATGTTCCAGCTCGCGCTCAATCTCGCGGACAAGAACGACGATCCGAAGCAGGTCGCGACGGCGCGGCTGTATCTGGCGTACGTCCATTTCTGGGCGCGGCGGAACTACGAAGCGGCCATTCTCGCGGAGTTCGTCTCCCGGACCGCGCCGAAGGACGAATCGAACCTGGCGATCGACGCCGCGTACCTGGCGATGGCCGGCTACGTGCAGGCGTTCAACGACAGCCTGAAAGGCCCCGCCGAGTTGCGGGCGGCCGACCTGGGGTTCGTCATCAAGGCGTGCGAATCGATCATCGCCCGTTGGCCCGACAGCGAACGCGCCAACGACGCCCGGCTGATGGCCGGCCGCATGTACATGCTGAATAAGAAGCCGCTGGAGGCCGCGGCGTGGTTCAGCAAAGTTCCCGAGGTCGACCAGCGCTTTGCCGAGGCCCAAATGGCGACCGGGCAAGCGTACTGGGACGCGTACCGCATGGGGGCACGCATGCCCGCCGAAGAGCGCCCGCCGCTCGAGCAGTTGCAGCAGTATCAGACGACGGCGCAGCAGCATCTGCGCACGGGCATCAACAAGCTGGCGGCGACGCTGCCGACGGAAGGCGCTCCGCCCCCCGAACTGGCGGACGCGAAGCTGTCGCTGGCGGCGATGCTGATCAACCAGGGACAGGACGCCGAAGCCATCAAGACGCTGCTCGACGACCCGCAATCGGTCGTGAAAGCGGTGCGCGTCGACGACGAAGCCAACCGGCCGGAGCAGGGGGTGCAGAAGCGCGCCTTCGCCATCGAAGTCTACAAGCTGCTGTTGCGGGCGTATGTCGGCGCCAGCCAGCTCGACAACGCGCGGGCCGCGATGGCCACGCTGGAAGCGATCGCCGCCAAAGGGACCGCGGGCGCCGACGTGACCGAGCTGTACGTCGATCTCGGCAAGAAGCTGAAAACCGAGTTGGACGAGTACCGCGCCGCGGGGCAAGCCGATCGGTTCGCCGCGTTGCGGACGTCGTTCGAAACGTTCTTGAACGACGTCTATCAGCGGAAGGAAGGGCAGACGATCGGCACGCTGAGCTGGATCGGCGAAACCTATTCCGCGCTGGGCGAAGCCGATGCTGCCAACCAAGCGTCGGCTCAGGCGTATTACGAGAAGGCGAGTTCCGCCCTGCAGGAAATTCTGCGGCTGACGGAAGCCAACCCGAACTTCGCTACCACCGACCAGTTGTCGGCCGTGAAGACGCGACTGGTGCATGCTCTCCGCATGAAGAAAGACTTCACCGAGGGAGAACGGCTGGCCGCCGAATTGCTGAAACAGAAAAAGGACGACTTGAATCTTCAGATCGAGACGGCGCGGCTCTATCAAGACTGGGGCGGCGAGGCGAACGAAGAGATCAAGTACAAGATGGCCATTGGGGGCAACGGCGAGATTTTGTCCCTCGGTTACGGCCCGCTGAGCAAGCGGCTGCACAGCCTTATCCGCCGCAGCAAGCAGCCGGAGCTTGTCGATACCTATCTCGACATGCGGTATCAGACGTCGGTCTGCCGTTACCGGCTGGCGCTCTTGCAGAAGTCGTCGAAGGCCCGCCGGGAAATGCTCGACAACACGGAGGTCGAAGTGCTGAACTTCGCCCGCGCCACGAAGGACGTCCCCGACGAGATGCGCGCCCAGTTCAACACTCTCTTCCACGACATTCGCGCCGAGTTGAAAGACCCGAAGCGCCCGGTGAAGGACCTGGAATGGACGGCGGACCTGCAAATGCAGATGGAGCCGAAGCAGGAGAAGACCGCCGAGACCGAGGTGAACGACAAACTGTCCCCGGCGGAGAAGAAGCCCGCTGAAGCCGCCCCCGCGGCGGAGGCCGCCCCGCAGTCCGACTGGGTCACCTACGTCACGTTCGGCGTCTGCCTGCTGCTGGGACTGGCCGCCGGCGGCTACATGATCTTCGGCCAGAAGAAAAAGAAGAAGCGAGTTCCCATTCAGTCCGCGCCGGAATCCGAGAAGCTCGACTTCGAGTTCGCCGGCGCTCCCGAAACACCCGCGTCGAAGCCGCTCGTCTCCGCGGCTCCGCCGCGCGAAAAACGATCTACCTCGTCGACGGGAACCGTGAAACCCCCGGCCGCCGCGTCGTCGTCTTCCGCCGCGGCGACGGCGAAGCCGACGCTGAAATCGCCCGCCGTCCGGCCGAAACCCAAACCGCGGCCGGAAGCGTAATTGTTGAACTCCAAGTTCCAGAATCCAAATCTCCAACAAGCTCCAAATTCCACAGAAACGGCTCAAAGAGAATTTGGGAATTTCCGCAAGGAATCGGCATGAAACTCGGTAAGAGCGCTATCACAATTTTGTCGCTCGTCGTGGGCCTCTCGGCCTCTTTTGCCTTCTCGGCGGACGTCGTCAACCGCAAGGGTGGCGGGCGGACCGGCGGCACCGTCACCGGCGCGACCAAGACCGACATCACGGTGAAACCGTCCACCGGCGACCCGGTCACGATCCCCGCCAACGAAGTCTCCTCGGTCGATTGGGACGCCACGCCGAACGACATGAAGCTCGGCAAGAGCGATGAGTCCAACGGCCGGTTCAGCGCGGCCTTGCAGAAATTCAACAAGGCGATGGATGACGCCCGCGCCGGCAACGAATTAGTCAAAACCGATCTCGAATTCCTCATCGCCCGCGCGACGGCTCGTGCGGCGTTAACCGACCCGGCCGGCCTGGACGAGGCTGCGGCGAAACTCGCCGCGTTCCTCAAATCGCACGGCGACAGCTTCCGCTTCTTCGAAGCGCAGCAATGGCTCGGCCAGATCTATCTCGCCAAGGACGACTTCGCCGCCGCGCGGACGGCGTTCGAGGGGCTCGGCCAGGCGCCGTGGAGCGACGTGCAGTTGAGCGCGAAGGTCAACCTGGGCCGCGTGCTGATGGGCGAGAACAAGGCGGAAGAGGCCCGCCAGGCCTTCGAGGCCGCGATCGCCGCGGCCGGCACGTCCGACGCCGATCAGGGCCGTAAGTACGAAGCGATGGTGGGCAAAGCCCGCAGCCTGATCGCCTTGAATCGCCAGGCGGAGGCGTTGACGGCGCTGGACGAAGTGGTCGACAAAGGGTCGCCCAATGACGCCCCGCTCATGGCCGAGGCCTTCGTGCTGCAAGGCGACTGTTTGCAGGCGGCCAGCAAGGTCAAGGAGGCGGTGCTCGCCTATCTGCATGTCGACGTGCTGTTCGCGCGGGAATCGGCCTTCCACGCCGAGGCGCTGTATCATCTGGCGAAGTTATGGAAGGCGGTCCAGCATCCGGATCGCGCCCTGGAAGCGCAAGCGAAGCTGGAAGGTTCGTATCCCAACAGCGAATGGACGAAGAAACTCGGCGCGGCGCCGACGGAGTAGCCGCTCGCCTGAGGCGGATATCAGCGCACGGAGGTGAATTTTGTCGTATCCCCGATCCCTGTCCTGCGGACTGGTTCTGAGTTGTCTGGCGGCGCTGTCCGCCGTCGCTGTGTTCCCCGTCGCCCCCCGGACGGCATGGGCCTATCAGGACGATGACGAAGCGTTCTCCGCCCCAGTGGTGAAAAATCCGGCGGCCAAGCGCGCGGATGACTCCGATCCCGCAGTGCGCTCCTTTCTGGGCTGGATGATTCGCGCCTCCGGCCTCGTGGGCTTTCTGATTCTGCTCGCGGCGTTCGTGCTCGCGGCCCTCATCGTGCTCATCGCGCTGCAGTTGCAGCGCGAAAACTATCTCCCCGCCTCCGTCATCGAACAGGTCGAGCAGAAGCTGAACGCCAAGGACTACCACGGCGCGTTCGAGACGGCCAAGGCCGGCGATTCGTTCATCGGCCGGCTGCTGGCGGCCGGCTTGGCCCGGCTCCGCGACGGCTACGACGCCGCCGAGGCCGGCATGCAAGAGATCGGCGACGAGGAAGCCCTGTCGATGGAACAGAAGATCGGCTACCTGTCTCTCATCGGCTCGATCGCCCCGCTGCTCGGCCTCTTGGGCACGGTGCAGGGACTGGTGATGAGCTTCCAGGCGATCGCGGCGTCGCCCGTCTCGCCCAAGTCGCATCAATTGTCCGACGGCATCGCGACGGCGCTCTTCACCACGCTGGAAGGACTGATCGTCGCCATCCCCGCGATGTTCTTCTTCACCCTCTTCAAGAACCGGCTGGCCCGGCTCTTGATGGAGTCCGGCCACGTCGTCGACCATCTGATGGGCCGCTTCCGGCGCATCGGCCAGCCCGCGGCGCCGCATCTCGCCGCCGGCACGACGGCCGCGTCTTCCGCCGTTCCGCTGCCGTAAGCCCGGTGCGAACAACCGGAGTTCCTGCCGATGAAATTCGGAAAATTCGAAGCGAGCGCCGCCCGGCTCGATCTCATTCCACTGATCGACGTCCTGTTTCTGCTGCTGGCGTTCCTGATGATCACCGTCTATTTCGAGCACACGCGGGCCGACGAGCGCAGGAAGCTGCCGGTCGACGCGCTGGCCCGTCCACCGGAGGCGCAGCCCGACCGTGAACTGGTGTTGGACGTCGGCTTTCGCCGCGCTGCGGACGGGACCATCGACGGCGATCCGGTCGTGTTCCACCGCGGCGAGGCGGTTCCGTCGGCGGAAATCGACGGGCATCTCGAACGGGAAGCCGGGAAGTTGCTGGCCGAGGCGGAGAATCCCGCGCAGTCGCTGGACCACGTTTCGGTCATCATTCGGGCGGAGGCGGACGTGCCGGCCGGCGCGGTGCAAGAGCTGATCGCGCAGTGCCAGGCGGCGAAGTTCACGAAGTTCTCGCTCCAGGCCGCGCCGGATGAGGAGTGATTCCATGCCCCGCTTCGGCACAGGTTCAGGACCATCGCCGGTGCAATTGCCGCTGGTCTCGCTGTTGAACGTGATGTTCGTGCTCGCGATCTTTTTCGTGCTGAACCTCGAGGTCCTCGCGCCGCCCAAGAACTTCAACGTCAACATGCCCCTGCGAGCGCCGGCCGCGGACAATGCCGGTTCTCTTTCCGAGATCAAGGTGAAACTTGAGGCCGACGCCGACGGCAATCTGGCGCAGCTCGTGCTCGGCGACAAACGCCTCGGCCGCGACGACCGGGCCTTCGAGCGGCTCAACGCGGAAATCCTCAAACGCATTCCCCGTCCCGGCGCGGCCCTGCCCGATTCGATCGAAGTCGAAATCGACGCCGACTACGACCTGCGCTACGAGCACGTCCTGCGCGCCGTGTCCACCTGCACCGGCCGGCAGGACGCGCAGGGGAACGCTATCCGCTACGTCGAGAAGATCAAGTTCGCGCCGCCGCGGAAGAAGGCGTAAGCAAATCCGAGCCGGAAGCGTAAGCGACGGTTACCGGAAGTCCGTCGCTTACGCTTCCGGCTCGGAGGATTCACCCGCGCGGATGGCACCGCTCGTGGATCGCCTTCAAGCGGCTGTGTTCCACATGGGTGTAGACCTGCGTCGTGCGGATGCTGGCGTGGCCCATCAGTTCCTGCAGGGCGCGAATCTCCGCGCCGCCGGCCAGCAGGTGCGTCGCGAAGCTGTGCCGCAGCGTGTGCGGGCTGACTTCGCGGCTCGCGCCGATCCGCGCCGCGTACCGCTTCACCAGCTTCCAGACCAGAATGCGGTCGAGCGCCTGGGCCCGCCGCGTGACGAGCAGCGGGGAATCGGGATCGGTCCCCGCCGCCGCGGGACGTTCGCGGGCCAGATAGTTTTCGACCGCCGTCCGCGCCACAGGGTTGAGCGAGACGATCCGCTCCTTGTCCCCCTTGCCGAGACACCGGCACCAGCCTTCCTCCAGATTCACGTCCCGCAGCGTCAGCCCGCAGACTTCCGACGCGCGGCACCCGGTCGCGTAGAGCAGCGCGAGGAGCGCCCGGTCCCGCAGCGGCGTCCGGTCGTCGAACGACGGCGCTTCGAGCAGCTTGTCGGTCATCTCCGGGCTGAGCACCTTGGGCAGGTGCTGCCACAGCTTCGGCGAGTTGACCAGGTCGGCGACGCTCTCCTTGATCACCCCTTCCAGCACCAAGTACCGGAAAAACATCTTCACCGACACCAGCTTCCGCGCGATGCTGCTGACCGCGAGTTTTCGCTCCCGCAGAAACAAGAGGAAGTCGCTCAAATGCGCGAGCGTCGTGTGCTGAATCGCCGGCGGGCCGTTCAGCCGGCTCCACTCGCAGAACTGTTCCAGGTCGGTGCGGTACGCGAGGACGGTGTTCTTCGCCATCCCGCATTCGGCCTGCAGATACTGAACGAAGCCCGGCACGTGCACCGCCGGGTCCGCCGTGCGTGCGGCCGGCCGCGCTCCGTCGCCGGTGGGTCGTTTTCGCGGAGGCATGTCGGATCGGATCGAAGGATTTCAGAACGGAGGAACCAATTCTCAAGTATCGGCCGATGCCGCCGCGGACATGAGGAAAAAAATCAATCCGCCTCGTCTTTGAAGCCGATCTTCCCGCGTTCGGCGGCGCCCAGCAGCTTCAGGTTGAGCGACCCGCCGCTGAACAGCATTTCCTCGAGCGCCTGTTCGACGTCGTCGAGCGTGATCTCGCCGTTCTGCCCGTTGCGCATCAGGCGGCGCTGCGCGACGCGGCGCATGAGTTCCTTGATGAACGAGGCGCTCACGCGGTCGGTTCGCCGGACGATTTCCGCCGTCACTGCGGAGTCCACCGGCATGCCGCGCGCATAGAGCCGCACGAGTTTTTCGCGTCCCGCGGAGTTCGGCAGCGGGAACTCCACCGCCTGGTCGATGCGGCCCGGCCGCGAGGCCAGCGCCGATTCCAAATCCTCCGGCCGGTTCGTCGTCAGCACGAACAGAATCTGGGCATCCTCGCGCAGGCCGTCCATCTCGTTGAGCAGCTTGTTGAGCAGCAGTTCCGACTGGGGATTGTGCATTTCCTCGCGGCTGCGGGCGATGAGGTCGACGTCTTCCAGCACGACGAGGCTCGGCTGCAAGAGCCGGGCCAGCGTCAGATATTCACCCAGTTGCCCGACCTGTTCGGCGGAAATCAGAAACGTCGTGTGGCCCGCCAGCGCCCCGGCAAGATAGCGGATCGTGTGCGTCTTGCCGGTTCCGGGCGGGCCGTAGAATAAAAGCCCCTTCTTCACCGACAGATTCATCGCCGCCAGCGCGGGCCGCTGCTTCACGAATTCCAGGACGTTGCGGTCGAGCAGGTCCACGGTCGCGGTGGGGAGAATGACGTCGTCGCGCTGCACCGACGACAGCCGATAGACGCGCACTCCCGCCGCCTGCCCGGAATACGAATCGGAGCTCTCGAACGACAGGATCTTGCCGCGGTAGCATTTCGCTTCGAGCACGGCCCGTTCGAGCCGCTGGAAGAACTCGTCGGCGATCGTGCGGTGCCGGTCGTCGTTCGGATGCGCGACCTGCACGCGAACCGACATCGAGATGCCGCAACTGCCGTACTCGGTATTGCGTCCGTAGAGAATCGCAAGCCGCGCGCCGTCCCGCCTCAGCAGCCACAGACCGCTCTGCAGCACCGAAAGCGGCTGGTCCTCGCCGACGTCGATCTGCTCGAACTGCGGCGGCCCGACCAGCGACGACTGCATGGCGTTCATCGGATTGCTGTCGAGCAGCGACGCGAAATTGACGCCGCCCATGCCGTAGTGCATCGGCGAGATGCCGCGAAACAGCACGAGCTTCGACTCTTTGCAGAACACGTCGACCGCCTGCTGCAAGTCGGCGCGGATGGCGAGCGGAAACTGCCGCTCGGAGACGGCAAGCTCCATCAGTTGCGCCGGCCGGAAGAGACGCTTGAGCGATTCATGAATGGTTTGGCGTCGAAAAATCCGGGATATTAACCAGACCACGCCGCACAGCGCGGACAGCACGACGGCCACCAGCATCGCAAACGCGAAAAGTTCCGCAAATATGTCCCACATGGCAGCCATCTCTCGCGCAAATCGACACGCTATCCCGGGCCGCGGTTCGCAACACAGTTATCGTTTTTCGGCTTGCTCTCCCGCCCGTCGCGTTTTGCCAACTCGTCGCAGAGCGTTTCCGTGTGTTTGTTCAATTGCAATCGAAAAAAAACAAAAACCTCTAATCGACGCTCTAATCTGCCATTCCTCCTTTTGTTCGCTCAAAAATTAGCTCGCGTATTTGTTGCCGCAATTCCATGGGAGCATCAGGTCGATCTTCGACACACATTTCAGAACGGTTGAATCTTAAGAGTTGAGAAATTGCAGAGTTTTCCACAATGTCAACAGCCATGTCTCGGCCTAAGCGGCCATCGATAGCAAGCTTTCGACTATATTGCAATGAATTTAGCACTAATTGAAGTGCTATTTGGTACTCGTTATTGCCAGTGTCAATTTGAGACCATTGCCTCACAACCGCTGCTTGAGAGATTAACGGGGCGAAAATATGGTCTGCAATCTGAGCAACCTCATCAAATAGGGGAGTTGTCACGCAGGTTCCCTTCAATACTCTTGAACGAGCACTGGCAGTGATGAACGTAAATTGCAACTTTCAGGGGTGGGAACTGCTGTTCTCAGATAGCAGACTCGAATTGTGAAATCGCAAGGGCGATCCTGTCCTGTAATATACGATTCATGATTGCCCACTTTAGTCGCGAACGGACCTTACTTTTCCACCTTGTTCTCCCGACCATCCCGTTTCGCCAACTCGTCGCACAGCGTTTCCATGTGCTGCGATAGCGTGTCCCACGGGTTGTCAGCTTTGGAATCGTTCGGACGGTACGGATCGTCGGTGACGTAGATCCAGCGGGCGTACTTGCGGACCATGCCGAGCGGCTTCGGGTCGAATTTCGCCAGCGAATGGATCAGCACGGCCCGCGTGAACGGCGGGTGATCGGAGTAGCCGCCGAAAAAGTCGCCTTTCATCCGCGTTTCCGCAGGCCA
>CAZDGB010000022.1:0-35477 GCA_964504645.1 uncultured Planctomycetaceae bacterium
CACAACTGCTCCAGCGCGATCCCGCCGGGCGGCTTCATCTCGATTCGCCCGTTCGCCGGCAGTTCCTCGGCAAATCGCCGGAAGACGAACTCGCCCGTCACGTTCACCAGAAACAGGGAACGAATCGGCTCCGCGCCGAGATTCGTGATCTGGACCGTGCCGTCCTGGTCCAACTCCGCTCTCACCGGCAGATCGAACTTGCCGACGCCGCGATAAAACAGAAACTTCTCGACATGCAGTCCGCTCGGCGGCGGAACGTTGGTCGGCGATGCCGCGGTCGGCTCCGGCAGATTGACGGCGACGAGGGCCGAATCGGTCTCGCGGGCGAAGGCATAATGCTGTTTGCCCGACGCCGCGGGTGGAGCAGACATCATGAATCGCTGCGCCAGGGAATCGGAGAGGTCAGCATTGCCCAACGGTAATTCCAGAGAGTTTTGAGGAATCAGCGTGATCTCGCCCCAATCGAGGCTTGACGGCCCGAGCGCGGCAGGCCGCTTTGCCGTGTAGGCCGGTTCCATCGTGCGAACCGGCGGATAAAATTCGGTCAGCAATCCCTGCGGAAAGTCGACGCGGACTCGCACTTGACGCGGCTGGTCGGTGTAGAAGTACGTCACCGGCGTTTCCATCCGCAGCGGAGCCGAAATCGAACCTTTGGTAAACAGCGACAGCGCTCCGGCCTGCCGCTGGCGATCGAGCACGAAGTCGGGCAGATCGGAATCAAGGAGCGGACGAAACTCCAGTTGCACGCCGTTTGATCCCGCAAACGTCGTGAAGGTCCCCCATTCGTGGACCGTCAGTGCGGGACCGGAAACCGATTTGACCGCCGTTGGGTTTTCCGGGATGACGGCCTTCACGGGAAACGGAAGCAAGTAGGCGGCAGCCATCGCAGCCACGACCGCTATAGGCACCCATTTTACCAAGGCAGAGATACGCGCCATGATCGTCTCCTGGAAAGGGGCAAAATCCTCATCCACTACGACGTTCGGCAGAGAGCCGTTGGTTCCATTTTTTGCCGGTACGAGATCGAAGGCGCACGCAAGCAGCTAGCAATTTCCGGCTCGCGGGCCGATCACTCGCTTGCGGCCTTCACTGCCTCCGCAAGGATGTTCTGCCGCACGTGATTGAGCAAGACGTGGGTCGACACGCTCTCCAGGTTCGTGGGCACGGGGCCGAGTTCCTCCTGGACCCGCTGCACGGCGGACTTGGCCTGGACATCGTCGCCGATCGCCTGGAATGCCAGGGCGAGATAGAGACGCGCCGCGTGGGCGACATTGCGATCGTAATTCTCTGAGGATTCGATTCGCGTCAAACATTCCTGGAAGCCTGCCACGGCCAAGAGGGGCTGGCCCTGCCACAGGTCCAACCGATGGCGGTCGATCCGTTCCTCGTGCGCGCTGAAGCTCCCGGTCCCTTTGGAAAGGGACGTCTCCAGGAGTCTTTGGGCGCGTGCCGGGTCATCCAGCCATTCCGGCATCAGCAAACATGTCCTGGCGATCAACCGCTTCCCGTCGGACGAGATCGATCCCTCGGAGAACGCCTTTTGCAACAATTCTCGCGCCGCTTCTCGAAAGGCCGCCTCATCGCGGCGGTAGGCCAGAATCGAAGCAATTTCACACGTGGAACTGAGCGAATCGTGCCTCGTAGCGGGCTCTCTCAGATCGGCGATCGCCGCGTCCCACTGCTGCAACTCCACATGGAGGGCGAGGCGTGCTCTGAGCAGCCGGCTCGAGCCAGGCCTGGCTTCCAGTTCCCGTTCCAGTACCGCCAGCCGTTCGGCGGGCGACAATGCGGGAACGGCGGACGCAGCTTCCGCGACGGACGGTCGGGTTTCGCGGCGTCGAGCACGCCCCGGCGCCCGCTCTTTCCATTGAACCTGCCAGTCGCTCAAAACGCTCCGTTGGTCTGGATTCAGCAGGTCGACGCTTTTTTGCTCGAACTGTTCCTGCAGAATTTGGATAATCGTCTGCATATCCCGCACGTTTCCAACTCCTCCAACTCCAGGCCTCACGTTCCGGCGTGCAGCGTCGAACTCACGGCGAAGTTGCATCAATTCTTGCCTCTGAACTTCGGTCAATTTCAAGTTGTCGACAAGTTCCCTGTGCATCGGGGAGGAGACGTCAGGGAATCTGCTGCGGCCTCGAAAAGCGTTGCGGCCTTCCACGGGCCCATTGGCTGCGGCGTTCGGGACCGGCGCAGGAAGCCCGTCTTGTTGCCGCTCCTTCAATTGAATCTGCCAGTCGTTCCAGACTTTCTGTTGGTCTGGATTCAGCAGGTCGACACGTTTTTGCTCGAACTGCTCCACTAGAGTTTGGAGAATCGTCACCGGCTCCGGCGGGTTTCCAGCCATCACGTCCCGGCGTGCAACGTTGAACTCGCGGCGAAGATTTAGGAATTCCTGCCTCTGAACATCGGTCAGCTTCAAGTCGTCGACAAGTTGCCTGTCCATCAAAGGGGCGGAGAGTTCAGGGAGCCTGTCTCCGCCTCGAAAAACGTTGCGGCCTTCCACCGAAGCCTCGGGTGGATTGGCGGGCGGATCGGCTGCGGGTTTCGACCGCGGGGGAGAATCTGGTTGGGGCGCGGCGGGAACATCCGTCTCAGCGACGTCGACCGACGAATCTTTCGACGAGACTTTGCGGGGTTGATTGGGATCGACGATGCGGGCGGAGACGACCACGACGCCGGGGATGCGAGCCGCCTTGGATTCCAGTTGCCAGCCCGAAACGACGGTCGAGAGGCCGTTGGGAACGGTCAACGTATTTTTCATCGTCGCTATGAGTTTGCCGCGGGAGACGAGGGGACCGTTCGCCCCCTTGGCGAGTTCGATTCCATTTTCCGGGGCGTCGAGACGCGACTCTTCAACCGACAGCTCGAGCAGGATGTCGTTGGCTTCGGTGATCCGAGGTTTCAGGACCACGCTCGTGCCGAATTCCTGTTGGATCAGTTGCGGCATGGCATCTCCGGCTCGGCCGATGCTGACGCCGTGGACTACCGGTTTGACCTCCCCGAGCAGCAGTTCGGCCGACTGGTTTTCCAGGGCCGTCAACCGATATTTCTTGACGGCGGATACATGTCCCTCCTGGCTCCAGGCCGTCAGTTTCGCCGAAACCGCTTCGGCGGTCCCGGTCAATTCCTCGGTGTCGACTTCCGCCGGGGCCGCTGCGTCATCGACTTTCCGGGGTTGGAATTCCACCAGCAGGACTTGAATCGCAATCTGTCGTTGCGGTTTGTCGATCAACGCCATCGTCTGCAGCACTTCTTCAAGCACAGCGTCGGAATCGGCTCGAATCGACAACAGATTTGCATTCGGCTCGGCCACGAACTTCACGCCGGCCTGTCCCTCGAAATGCTTTTCGAGCAGATAGAGCAGACTTCGCACCGACGAGTTTTTGGCGAAGTAAATCGCGCGCCGAGACGGCTCCGCGGCCTTGGGCAAATCCTCGGCGACTGACCGCCGGCAGTTCCCGTCGAATGTCACGGCGAGCGCCAAGAACAGAACCATCTTGCGGCATAGCATGCGATGATCCTTCAAGAAGCTGGACCGCGCCGTGCTGGAATACAGGTCAACCGGGAATTACTCGACCATCAATCCCTGATAGAGATTGTGCACGAACGCCAGATTGTCGCTTTGCAGATAGTGCATCCTACCGCCCATGCGGGAGAAACTCTTGCAAAATCTGAGATAGTACGCGGGATTCGTTTTCGGCGGCTCGCCTTGGGTCCAGTCCCAGCCGCCGCCGTCTTGCAGATCGACGACGAAGATCGAAAAATCCTTCAGGACGCTGCGGCCGCTTTGCAGCCGCAGGTTGTTGACACAGCTCAGGCTTTTCTCGAAGACTTGCGGCCCCATGATCGCCGAGCCGACCGACAGCACCACGCCGCCGTCAAGTTGCTCGACCGAGCCGCCGAAGAGTTTGAAGTCCCATTCCGCGGCTCGACCGATCGCGCCGCCGTTGAAGATCGGATGGTTGGAGATGATGTCGTAACCGATGCCGGGATGCACGGTCACCGGCACGCCGTGACCATACGCCTGGCCGATGATCGAGGCGTGCTTCCAGCGGTGTTCGATGCGGACCGGTCCGGCGGTCCAGTGGAAATCGTTCATCGTCTTGAGCAGGTCGGCCCGGGCCGCCGTCAGCGGATGCCGCGGCTCGGCGGCGATCTGCCGCGCGAGATCGTCCGGGTCAGGCAACGTGATGCCGTCTTCCGAGATGAGTCGGCCCAAGGATCGGCCGTAGCCAAGTCCGTCGAGCGCTCCGACAAGAATGGCCCGATGGATGTTCGTAGCGGTTTCGTCCCACGTTCCGAACGTGCCGCTGGCGACGTTCATTTCGACGCTTTCGGTCGACGCGCCGAACCAGGCGTACTCCCAATCGTGAATCGTGCCGGCGCCGTTGGTCGCCAGATGCGTGATCCAGCCGTGGGCCATCATCCGTTCAAGAATTTGTGCTGCGCCGTTGCGCAGGAGATGCGCGCCATAGATCAGCATCACCGCCGCGCCGCGTTCGCGGGCGGCGCGGATCCGTTCGACGCAGGCGGAAATCAGCCCGAAATTGCGTTCGCCGGGGGACTTGGGAGCGGAAGCGGGGTCGACCAGAATCTCATCCGCCCGGGTGAGATGTTTTCGCTCGGCGAGAGGAAAAACCTTGAGACGGCTCAGATCGAGCGGAACGACGGGCGGCATGTTGTGTTAATAAAAACCATCTGGGAAAACGGATCGAAGGAAGTCAGTGTAATCGGCGAAACACTCGCAAACCAGACTTGGCATTTCCGCCGGCGGATGCGTAGGATGGATCGGACGACTCACCACACCCCACCCACAGACGATAGCCCACCATGTTTCTCATCATTTTACGAGTGATTTACGCCGTGACGTGCGCCGGAGCGCTGCTCGCTCTGGTCCGCGACGGTGACAGTTTGCCTCAGCCGCTCGCGCGTCAGCCGTTCGCCGCCTACCTGATCATGTTCGCGATCACGCAACTCGTGACGTTCATTGATATTCTGGTGCCGCGGAAACGCCTGGACCTGATCTCGGCAATCTACTTCGGCCTGTTGATCGGCACGTTGCTCGCCTACAGCGCTTCGCAGGCGCTGGTGCCGTTCTTTGCCGAGCCGATGTGGCCGATCGTGCGGCTGGTGTTGTTCCTCATCATGCCGTACATCTGCATCTCGCTTCTCTTGCAAACCAAGGACGATTTCCGCTTCGTGATTCCGTACGTCGAATTCGCCAAGGAAGTGAAGGGGGGCCGCCCGCTGGTCCTCGACACGAGCGCCCTCATCGACGGCCGCATTGCCGACATCATGGATACGAACGTCTTCGACAACGAACTGATCGTCCCGGACTTCGTGCTGCAGGAAGTGCAGGACATCGCCGACAGCGGCGACAAGATGCGCCGCACGCGCGGCCGCCGCGGCCTCGACGTGCTGGCGAAGATGCAGCAGAGCCCGAAGGTCGAAGTCCGCGTGTACGATTCCAAAGGGAAGGACATCGAGGGCCAGAACGTCGATGCCCGCATCGTGTCGCTCGGCAAACTGCTCGGCGGCCGCGTCGTGACCAACGATTTCAACTTGAACAAGGTCGCCAGCGTGCAAGGGGTCGACGTCATCAACTTGAACGACGTCGCCAACGCGCTGAAGCCGCGCTATCTGCCCGGCGAGCACATGCGGATCAAAGTCATCCGCGAAGGGGAGTCGTTCGGCCAGGGCGTGGGTTACCTCGACGACGGCACGATGGTCGTCTGCGAGCAAGCGGCAGCGCACATCGGCAAGGAAATCGACGTCATCGTTTCTAGCGTATTGCAGAACAGCGCCGGCCGCATGATTTTCGGCCGATTGCCGACCGCCCCGATGCCCGCCGGCACGCCGCTGCGGTAGAGGATGAGACATTGAGCACATTCCGAGCGGGGGGCGTGAGCCCCCTGGGGAAAGCGGAATCCGGGGGCGCATGCTCCCCGCTCGGGTTGAACTTTCCGGTTCTGTCTTGCCACGACCTCACGCTGCCGACGCTGGCCGAAAATCTGGACCACGACGTTTCGCTGCTCCGCGCGGTGAACGAGAATCCGGCCGCGGCGGCGTTGCGATTCTGGGAATTTCCGGCCCACGTCGTCGTCGTCGGCAAGTCGAACGCCATGGACCGCGAAGTCGACGTCGCCGCGTGTGAAACAGACAACGTCCAAATCTTCCGGCGCGACAGCGGCGGCGGGGCCGTGGTGATCGGTCCCGGCTGTCTCTGCTTCAGCCTGGCGTTGCCGATCCCGCCGTCGTTTCTCGAACTGGGCATCTCTGGCGTGACGTGCTCCGTGATGAAACGTCTGGCTGCCGCACTGAGTTCTTCCGCCGAAACTGTCGCCGTGCGCGGCATCAGCGATCTGGTTGTCGACGACCGCAAGATCAGCGGCAACTCGCAGCGCTGGCTTAAGCGTGCTTTTCTGCATCACGGCACGGTGCTGTACGACTTCGATCTGTCGCGCATCTCGCGCTACTTGCGACATCCGACCCGCGAACCGGACTACCGCGAGCATCGGTCCCATGCCGACTTCGTGGCGAACCTGCGGCGAACTCGCGAGGAACTCGTCGCCACGATCCGCAGCGGATGGAATGTCGCGGATTTGTAGGGTTTGGCGAGGCAACCACAATCAGGCTTCGCGAGAAGATGGTTCGCCTCGAAGACTCGGCAAACCCGACACTGCAAACTTGCATTCCCTCCCCCGCTTGAGTCATAGTCAGCGCACATTCCCCTGAAGTCTCCTTGAGGTGCGCCATGCGATCCACGGCTCGGGTTTTGCTTGGTTTCGGTTTGCTGTTCGTCAGCTTGAATTCCGCGACGGCGGCGGCTCCGGTCAAATTTCCCGAGGTCTGGCCGGGAACGGCGAAGCTCGAACTCGATCAGCCGCTTGATGAGTTCATGGTCGACGGCATCGACAAATTTGCGCTGCGGGAAATCGAACAGGCGGCCGCCGCGCGGGCCGGGTTGTGGAAGCGCGACACGTCGAGTCCGGAAGCGTATGACCAGAGTCTCGCGGCGTATCGCGAGAAGTTCAAGGAATACATCGGCGTCATCGATCCGCGCGTTGCCGGCCGGGGGATTGAGGACCTGTCTTTCGTCGATCTCACGGGCATTCCGTCGCCGGGGAGCCGCACGGGGGATTCCGATGCGGGCGACTTGTATTCCATCGCGCCGTGCCGGTGGCAAGTGCTGGACGGCGTGACGGCGGAAGGGTTGATGCTGCGGCCGCTTGACGACGAGATCGTCGGCCTGGTGGTCGCAATTCCCGATGCCGCGTGGACGCCGGAGCAATTCTGCGGGGCCGATCCCGATCTGCCGGAGGCGACGCCGTTGCCGCGGCTGCTCGCCGAGGAAGGCTTTCTCGTCATCATCCCGACGCTCATCAGCCGCGACACGACGTTTTCCGGTAATCCGCTCGTTGCGATGACGAATCAGACGCATCGCGAATGGGTTTATCGCTCGGCGTTCGAACTCGGCCGGCACGTCATCGGCTACGAAGTGCAGAAGGTGCTCGCCGCGGTCGACGCTTTGGAACACCTCAACCAATCGCTCGACGCCGATTTGCCGATCTGCGTCGCGGGCGTCGGCGAAGGGGGACTGTTGGCGTTGTATTCGTCGGCCATCGATCCCCGCATCGATGCGACCGTGGTGAGCGGTTATTTCCAGCCGCGCGACGGCGTGTGGCAAGAGCCGATCGAACGGAACGTCTGGCGATTGCTGACCATGTACGGCGACGCGGAGTTGGCCGGCATGATCGCGCCGCGGCCGCTGATTATCGAAGCGTGCGCGGTCCCGGAAATCACGACGCCCCTCACGATCGAAGGCCGCCGCGGCGGCGCCGCGCCGGGCCAGATTCGAACCGCCGCCCTCAATGCCGTGAAGGACGAATTTGAGAAAGCACAGCAAATCTACGAAAGCGTGAAAGCGGGCGATGCGATTCAACTCGTCGCGAGCGACGAAGGCAAAGGTCCGGCGGGGAGCCGTCGGACGCTCGCCAAGTTCTACGAGTCGGTGAAACTCGAAGCGCTGCCGGAGGAAGCCTCGGAGCCGCTGAAGCTGGGCGTCATGGGCGACACCGCCGCACGCCAGCAGCGGCAAGTGCAGGAATTGATCGACTTCACGCAGCATCAATTGCAGTTGTGCTATCGCGTGCGGGACAAACTCTGGAGCCAGGCCGATCGCAGCTCCGTCGAGAAATGGGTCGAAACGTCCGAAAAACTGCGGCAACACGTGATGGAGGAAATGATCGGCAAGCTCCCCAATCCGTCGCAGCCGCCGAATCCCCGCACGCGGAAAGTGCTCGACGAGGAGGGATACACCGGCTACGAAGTGATGCTCGACGTCTATCCCGACGTCGTCGCCGGCGGCATTCTGCTCTTGCCGAAAGACCTGAAAGACGACGAGCGCCGCCCGGTCGTCGTCTGCCAGCACGGCCTGGAGGGCGTGCCGATGGATACGATCACCGGCCCCGGTTCGCCCGGTTATCCGCCGTACAAGGCGTTCAGCGCGGAGCTCGTCAAACGGGGCTTCATCGTCTACGCGCCGCAGAACCCGTATCGCGGCAAAGACCGTTTCCGCACGTTGCAACGCAAATCGAACGTGATGGGCCGGTCGCTGTTCAGCTACATCATTCCGCAGCATCAGGTGACGGTGAACTGGCTGGCCGAATTGCCGTTCGTCGATCCCGAGCGGATCGCGTTCTATGGTTTGTCCTACGGCGGCAAGACGGCCGTCCGCGTGCCGCCGATGGTGAAAGACTACTGCCTGTCGATCTGCTCGGCGGACTTCAACGAATGGGTCTCCAAGAACGCCTCGACCGATTTCCCGAACAGCTACGTTTTCACGGGCGAGTACGAAATCTTCGAATGGAACATGGGCAACATCGCCAACTACGCCGAGCTGTCGTACCTGATGGTGCCGCGGCCGTTCATGGTGGAGCGCGGGCACGACGACGGCGTGGGCATCGACGAATGGGTCGCCTGGGAATACGCCAAAGTCCGCCGGCTCTACGTGAAGCTGGGGATCGGCGACCGGACCGAGATCGAATTCTTCAACGGGCCGCACACCATCAATGGCCAGGGAACCTACGAGTTCCTGCACCGGCATTTGAAATGGCCGAAGAAGTAGTGAGCCTAATTTCCGTGGAAATTCGGCACGCACCCCGGTACATATTAACAGGTGATCTTCCGTCACCAAATCGAGGGCTTTTCGATGCCGTGGTTCATCAAGACGAAGCACGGAGAGCGGGGACCGCTTCCAACGACGAAACTCAAGGAGTTGGTCGAGGCAGGGAAGCTGAGCGAGGATGTGATGATCCGCCGCGATGGCCAGTCACAGTGGGTTCAGGCTGGGGCGGTTGCTGGTCTGTTTCCGGAGTCCGCGCCCCCTAAGGCGGAAGCTCCAGAGGCAACTGCTCCACAAAGACGCACCCTGAGCAAATCAGTGAAGTCTGTCGGCAGAATAGCGTCATCAATTGCCGGTATGTTCAAACGAGAGTCTAAAGCTGAGAAGCAAGCGAAGCTTGCTGCGATTGAGGCGAAGCGGCTTGCGAAGGAGAATGCTTGGCGACGATTCTGGTTTCACGTGAAGTTGATGGTGTTTGGAGTTGTTCTGGGCTGTTTTTTGTTAATTGGATTTCTGGTGTATTTGGTCTCCAGGGTGACACCTTCTTATTCCAGGTATCCAACTTACGAGCCGGTTGCGGCTCCGGTCTATTCTGCTCCACCAACAGTTGCCCCACGCGAGCAGCCGTTCACACCGCCTGATCGCTCCAACAAGAAGTTTGTTGAAAGCAAATTCGAAAAGGCCTACGAACGAGCTATGGGTGTAGAAATCGTCCATAAAAAGGACGGATCGACTTACACGCGGAAGGCCCCCAAGAAGAGGGATCACCCGTAACAACCACCGAGCCCAACAAAATTGTCCGCTACGTTTGCATCATGGCGGACTCAAAAGAATAACCGTCTCCGGCGATGGCCGGAGACGGTTGCAGGATGTCGCTTCGCGGGATCGCTTACCAACAATGGCCGTAGGTGCCGCCGTACATCGGGTAGTTGTAGTAGCCGCCGTAGATGTACGGCGCCGAGACGAACGGAGCGGCGGTGGGGGGCGCGACGACGGGAGCGGCGGTGATCACGCTCGGACCGAGCGGGGCGATGCCGCCGACGCTGTAATAGAACGGATACGAGCCGGGGCCGTAGAAGCCGTTCGTGTAGTAGCCGTTGTAGGAATACGGATAGCCGAACATCCGATACGTCGGATAGGCGTAGTAGGCGTAGCGGTAGAATCCCTGCGGATAGGTGTAAAACGGGCGGCCGACGCCGTAGGCGTAGGGTGAATTCCCATAGCCGTATCCGTAGCCCGGGTAGAATCCGCCGTAGTTGCGATACCCACCATAGTAGCCACCGTAGTATCCGCCGCCGTAATACGAGCGGTGAAAGACCGGTTTGGCGGCCACGGCGGAGGACGACTGATACAGGCTCGGCCGGACGGAGAACGGTTCCGCGGCCTGGCACATCGCGGCGGCGGACAGCACTCCGCTCAGCAATGCCGCGACACCGATCTGCTTCAAAGCTCTCATGTTGCGCTCTTTCGTAGAGATTAATCGCATCCCTACGGCAAAGATCGCGCCTCCTGCATATTCCATCGTAGAGACGGTCCCGAGGCGTCGTCAACACTTTCGATTCCGAAGACCGTGACGAAAGCGCAGATTGGGGAGACGTAAGGCAGGAACCGCAGATTTCGCAGATTCGCACAAATTGAAAACAAAGCCGTTTGGCCGCAAAGAGGCACAAAAGGCTCAAAAATGCTGTCACTCACCCGTGACGCTCCGTGAGCATCCGTGGCAAAAAAATTCAGGTTCCAGGTTCCCGTACTGCCCCCTCTTCTGGCTTAAATCTGCGAAATCTGCGGTTGCTGACGCACTTGCGGGCGTCGTTGACATCGGAGTTCACCGGTCTAGAATGCCCCTGAGTTAAAAAACCGCGAGTTTTGGGAAGGTGAGACACATGGCCCCGCGTGTGCTGACGGCCTTGCCGGTTCACAACGAAGCGAAGTACGTGGTGCCGGTGCTGGCGGAAGTCCGCAAGTACAGTGAGGATGTGCTCGTCGTCGACGACGGATCGGTGGATGAAACGCCGCAACTCCTCTCGCGGGAACTCGATGTCCGCACGCTGACGCACGAGACCAATCTGGGTTACGGCGCGGCCTTGCGGACGGCGTTCGAGTATGCGCTGGAGAACGAATACGACGTCCTCGTGACGATCGACTGCGACGGGCAGCATCAACCGCAGCTCATTCCGGAAATGGCCGCCGCCGTGCGGGCCGGGCAGCATGATGCGATCGACATGATCTCTGGCAGCCGTTATCTGAAAACTTTCGACGGAGACAGCCGTCCGCCGGAGGAACGGCGCCGCGTGAACATGGAGATCACGGCGTGGCTGAACTGCCAATTCAGGTGGACGCTGACCGACGCTTTTTGCGGCTTCAAGGCATATCACGTGCCGTCGCTGGCGAAGCTGAAGATCACGGAGCTCGGCTACGCGATGCCGCTGCAACTGTGGGTGCAGATCGCGGCGTTGGGGTGGAAGATCGCCGAATTTCCCGTGCCATTGATCTATCTGGAAGAGCACCGGTCGTTCGGCGGTTCATTGGATGATGCACGCCGGCGCAGGGCGTACTATTTCGAAGTCTTGAAGCGCGAGCTGGACGCCACGTCGCAGCCGTGCCTGGCGGGTTGCGGCGGCGAAGACGCCTCGTTGTAATTGATGGAATCTCCCGAGCGGGGGGCGTAAGCCCCCTGAAAGTGCGTGCCACGACAATCGACGCCGCTTTCAGGGGGCTTACGCCCCCCGTTCGGTTCAAAACATCCGTGGTTTCCTCGGCGAATCTTTCGTGACGCATCATCGTTTCGTATTGCCGCGCAGCGACGGGTCCTGGCTCGCCGAGCCGAATCCGTCCACCTGGCGCGCGAGCGGCAGTGCGAATCACGACGCGTTGTCGCGATCCGATTTGAACTGTCAGGGCCGCACGCTGGCGGAGTTGCGGCACCTAACGCAGCAACATGCCGCGTGCGCGGCGGCCCGCTATACGTCGGAACTGCTCGGAACCGACGTCGCCGTTCCAGGGCAACAGCCGTGGATCGTCACGGGCCATCAGCCGGAGTTGTTTCACCCCGGCGTGTGGGTGAAGAACTTCGCCGTGGCCCGTTTGGCTCGCAACGCACAGGCTGTCGGTTTGAATCTCCTGGTCGACAGCGACACGCACACCGGGACCGAAATCACCGTGCCGACCGGATCGCGAAACGATCCGCAGCGGGAGACGGTTCCGTTCGATGATCCCCGACCCGAAAGTCCGTGGGAGGAATTGCCGCTCGCCAATCGCAGCGTGTTCGATGACTTCGCCAAGCGTGTGAACCAGAAACTCCATCCGTGGGGACTCGATCCGTTGCTGGCCGAGGCCTGGCCGTTGGCGCGGCACTATGCGGATCGAGCAAAGTCGCCGCGATTGTGCGATGCGTTGGCAGCGATGCGGGCCGGCGTGGAACGCAGTTGGCAAGCGGGCAATCTGGAATTGCCGATGTCGCGGCTGACGACGCTGCCGGGATTTCTGTGGTTCACGGCGCACATCCTGGCGCAATTGCCGCGATTCCGGACGGCGTACAACGAAATCGTCCACAGCTATCGACGCCGTCATCATCTGCGCAGCCGGTCGCATCCGGTTCCCGATCTCGACATCAATGACGATTGGCACGAAGCGCCGTTCTGGGTCTGGCGTGCCGGAGAAACGGTTCGGCAGCGGCTTTTCGCCCGGCAAGAGCAGGGAGAACTCTGCCTGCGCGACCGCCGCGACGTCTTTCTGCGACTGCCGTTGACGCCGGAACGTTCCGCCTGTTGCGCCGTGGAAGAACTGGCGACGTTGCCGTCGCGCGGCATTCGGTTGAGAAGCCGCGCGCTGACCACGACGCTGTTCGCCCGCTTGTTTCTGTCGGATTTGTTCATCCACGGCATCGGCGGCGCGAAGTACGACGAAATGACGGACGAACTGATCGCCCGGTTTTACGGTCTCGCCGCGCCGCAATACGCCACGCTCTCCGCGACGCTGCATTTACCGCTCGGCGGAACGTGGCCGGTGAATGCCCAGATCCTCGGCGAGAATCGGCACGCCTTGTGGGAACTGCAGCACCAACCGGAACGTTTTCTGTCCGACAATGATGCTGCGGCAGAGAATCTCCTCGCCGAAAAACGGCAGCTCATCGCCGAGGAACACGCGCGGCATCGGCAACATTCCATTCTCGCGCGCGATCAGAATCGCCGCCGGTATCTGCGGCTGCGTGAAATCAACCAACTGTTACAACCCGCCGTCAAGCCGCGGCGCGAACAGGTTGTCGATGAGCTGCGGACGCTGTCGTCCGAACAGAGCGCCAATCGCGTTCTCGCGAATCGCGAATTCTCCTGGGTGCTCTATCCCGAAGAGAAGTTGCGCGGTTTCGTGCAGTCGCTGCCGATTCCCGACGAATCGCGCTGAGACGACGTGCTGTCAAGTGCGCTTTCGCGGGAATCCGCGCCGCCTGCGAGTTTTCGAAAAATCGCCGCGCGGCTTCTGTTGTCCTGTTTCCGCGAGCCGTATAATCGACTGTGTTCAGTGGTGTCTGAATCTATCGAAAGCTGATCCATGCCGGTGCAATTTGCCCGACCCGATATTGCCGATTTGGTGCTCTGCGCCTTCGAGCGCCGACTGCATCCGGAGCTGTTCGAGTGCCGCGAGTCGATGCAGCTTGAACGGCACGGATTGAAGGTGTCGTTGCGGCTTTGCTCCGCCGGCCACTGGCTGGAGATGTCTTACGGCGACCACTTTCTCACGGAAGCGATGAGCGAACGGCAGATTCCGTTGCCGAATTTTCGCCGTGTCTGCGAGCACCGCATCAAAGGGGGCAAGACGCAGACGTTTGAACTGGTCTCGGGCCTGAAGTACACCTCGAGTTGCCAGTTGGAGCGGTTGGAGCCGGCCGTTTTCTTGCAGGCGCATGAAGAACTGATGCACGATTGCCGTCAGGCCGACCTGTCGATGTCGTTCCCCAGCGGCAATCGCTGGAGTCCCGGTCCCGTCAGCCTGCTGCAAGCCGACTTGAGCCGCGACAGCGTGCTGCTGCACGCCTTCCACACGTTCCCGGAATTCTGCGCGGTGGTGAAAACCCAATCGCTGCTCGAAGCCCCGGGCGGCGGCTGGAGCGCTCGCTGAAAGACAGGAACCGCAGATTTCGCAGATTAAGACAGGATTAAAAAACGATTGGCCGCAAAAAGGCACAAGAGGCGCAAAAAGCCGACGAATTTCACCTTCTTTTTTGAGTTTTTTGTGCCTGGTTGCGGCCAATCTTCTTCTGTCTTATCTGCATCCCATCTGCGAAATCTGCGGTCGCTGTCTTTCTCCGTTAGCGCAGACCAAAAAAGAAAACAGGCCGAGGAGCGTCCCCAGCCTGTTTTCTTTTGAGACTCGAAAGAGTCGAACCTAGAGCAGGCTCGATCTCACTTCTTGCCCGCTTTGGCCTTCGGCGACTTGGTCGCCTTCTTGGCTTTCGTCGACTTCGCGGGCTTTGCAGCTTTCTTCTTCGCGGCCATGTGAGACTCCTTCCGGGATGACCCTTGGCGCCTTCAGTTCAGGAAACAGAGGAGCTCTCTTTGGCGCCGGGAGCAGAGAGACCTCCGAATTCGCGACACTCCTTGCAGGAGAGATCAATCGAGTTGGCTGAACTTCCGCATCACTACTCACACGTTCTAGGACTTTTCGCCAAGTCCGTCAAGCGGAAATTCAAGGCGCACACGAAGTTGTCAGAATTGCCGCCGACGCAACTCGCGTGTGATCCTCTTCGCGACAGATCATCGCCACCACTCATTTCGACTTCGCAAACCGCGGCGAGCGGAACCGTCGCGCAGAATTCATCGGCAAGTCAAGCCGCGCGGATTTGGTGAAAATCGCGGAATATGCACGTTGTATCGAAAATTCGTACTGGCCCGGCCCGGCAGACCAGCGAAACCGCGTGCGATCTTGCATCCGCGGCGGCATTCCGGCACTGTGCACCACCAATTATGAACAAGCCGAATCCGGATCCGCGCACACCACGACTGCTCGTCTTCGCCGACGATTGGGGCCGTCATCCCTCGAGCTGCCAGCATCTCATCCGCCAACTGTTGCCGCACCGTGAAGTTCTGTGGGTCAACACGATCGGCATGCGGACACCGTCGTTGAACTGGGCGACCGTTTCGCGCGGATTCGAAAAGGTCGCCCAGTGGATCGCTCCCGCTCCGGCGGCCGAACGCGAAACCTTGCCTGCGAATCTCAGGGTGCAAAGTCCGCGGATGTGGCCGTGGTTTACGCGGTCGTGGGATCGAGCGCTGAACCAGAGATTGCTGTTGTCGCAATTGAGGCGCTGGTGCGAATCGCAGCCAACGATCGCCGTCACGACGCTGCCGATCACCGCCGATCTGATGGGGCCGTTGCCGGTCGAGCGCTGGGTTTACTACTGCGTGGACGACTTCAGCCAATGGCCGGGCGTCGATCAACGGACGATGTTGACGATGGAACGCACCGTCATCGCCCAGGCCGACACGATCATCGCCGCCAGCCGGCATCTGCAGCAGCTCATCGCCGGCCACGGACGCGAGGCGGAATTGCTGATCCACGGCGTCGACCTCGATTTCTGGCACGTGCCGGTTACAGACCGGTTGCCGAACGGCGTCGAAACGCTGGAGCGGCCGTGGATCGTGTTCTGGGGCCTCGTCGACCGGCGGATGGATGTCGAATTTGTCCGCGCGCTCAATGACTCTCTCTCGGCAGGCACCATTCTGCTCGTCGGTCCGGAATCCGATCCCGATCCCGAGCTGAGCCGCATTCCCCGCGTCCGGCGCTTCCCCTCGCAACCCCTGGAAGCGCTGCCGGCGCTCGGCGCGGCGGCGGATGTGCTCGTCATGCCGTATGCCGATCTCCCCGTCACGCAAGCCATGCAGCCGCTGAAAATGTTGGAGTATCTCGCGACCGGCAAACCGGTGGTCGTGCGAAAGCTGCCGGCCACGTCGGAGTGGGCCGATTGCTTCGACGCCGTCTCGACACCCAGCGAATTCACCGCCGCGGTTTTGCAGCGCCTGCGAACTGGTCTCCCCGCTGAGCAGAAAATTGCCCGGGAGCGTCTGGCTGAGGAAAGTTGGTCCGCCAAGGCGAAGCAGTTCGAGGCGTGGATCGTTCTGTAGCACACACGCCGCTGTTCACCGCTTTCGCGTGCCGATATTCTGAAGCAACAGCAAACTATCCCAGGAGTTTCCGATGCGCGCTCTCCTCCTCATCGCACTGTCGATGTTTGCCGCCACTGTCCTCGCCGAGGAGACAGGCTTCCAGCCGCTCTTCAACGGCAATGACCTTGCCGGTTGGGACGGCGACTTCGAATTGTGGAAGGTTGAAGGCGATGCCATCGTCGGCGACTCGCCGGGCATCAAGCACAACCAGTTTCTGAAGACAAAGAGAAACTATCAGGACTTCGAACTGCGGCTCGAATTTCGCTTGAAGGACGGCATCGGCAACTCCGGGATTCAGTTCCGCTCCAAGCCGGTCGAGAACAGCACCGAAGTCTCCGGCTATCAGGCCGATATCGGCGAACAATACTGGGGCTGCCTCTACGACGAATCCCGCCGCCGCAAGGTCCTCGCTCAAGCGGATAAAAAATTGACCGACGTCCTCAAAAAAGACGGCTGGAACGAGTACATCATCCGGGCCGAGGGGAATCACATCACGCTGGCGATCAACGGCGTGACGACCGTCGACTACACTGAGGAAGACGCCGACATTCCCCAGACTGGTTTCCTCGCGCTGCAAGTCCACAGCGGCCCGCCGCTGCGCGTGGAATTCCGCAACATCCGCCTCAAAGACCTCAGTAAAAAATAGCTTTCCGAGTTCCGCCCTCGCCGCACGCTTGCGGTTTCGCCGCCTTTATTTCTGGAGATCCGCCATGACGTCCCGCCGTGAATTCCTGCAAACCACTGCCGCTTCGCTCGCCGCCGCGACGCTTTGGAAACTTCAGCCCGCGTTCGCCGCGCCGGCCGTCGATGCGAAAAACCTGAAGATCGCGCCGTTCAAGTTCGACGCGACGCCGCCGATCGGCCATGGCTGTTGCGGCGGATGGATCAAGCCGATCGAAGTCGTCGATGATCCGATGGAAGCGCTGGGTTTCGTGCTGACCGGCGCCGGCGAACCGATTGTGATCTGTGCCGTCGACTGGACGGGGCTCTTAAATGAAGCCCATGTCGCGTGGCGAACGGCTCTGGCCGAAGCCGCCGGCACGACGCCGGACCGTGTCAGCGTCCATTGCGTCCATCAACACAACGCGCCGTTCGCGTGCATCGAATCTCAAAAGCTCGTCGCCGCGCAAGGCGATCTGCCGCCGATGCTCGATCTCAAGTTCTTCGACGAATGCCTCGCCAAAGCGAAAGCCGCCGTGAAGGAGGCCTTGCCGAAAGCGCAGCCCGTGACGCACATTGCTTACGGCCAGGGGAAAGTCGAGAAAGTCGCCGGCAATCGCCGGTTGTTCGGACCCGACGGCAAACTGCTCGCCATGCGCGGCAGCGCCTCGACCGATCCAAAGTTGAAGGAACTCCCCGAAGGGCTGATCGACCCGAATCTCAAAACGGTCGCCTTCTACAACGGCGAGAAGAAACTCGCGGCGTGCCACTACTACGCCTGCCATCCGATGAGCTACTACGGCGACGGCCGCGCCACTGCGGACTTCTGCGGCCTCGCCCGCCGCAAACGCCAGCAGGACGAACCCGACTGCCTGCACATTTATTTCAACGGCTGCGGCGGCAACATCGCCGCCGGCAAATACAACGACGGCGCCAAGGAGACGCGGCCGATTCTGATGCAGCGCATCTACGACGGCATCGTCCTCTCCGAACAGAATCTCAAGAAAGAACCGGTCGAGTCGCTCCGCTGGACGACGCAGGACATCCTGCCCGAGACCGATCCGAAGTACGACGCCGCGAAAGTTCTCGCGCTGGTCGAGGACAAGACGCAGGCCGTGGTCAACCGCAACCGCACGGCCTACATCGTCAGTTGGATCAAACGCTGCGAGAAGAAAACCCCGATCACGCTCTCCGGCTTGCACGTCAACGGCGTGTCGCTGGTCCATTTTCCGGCGGAGTCGTTCCTCGAATACCAGCTTCGCGCCCAGGAGATGGCCCCGGACCGCTTCGTGGCGTGCGCCGCCTACGGCGACGGCGGCCCCTGGTATATCCCCACGAAAGAAGCCTTCCCCCAAGGCGGCTACGAAGTCAGCGTCTCCTGGTGCGGCCCGGGGGTGGATGACGTGCTGACGGAGGGGATCAGGAAGGTGCTGTCCCAACCGAGTTGAATTCGCCTCAACTCGGTTCAGCGGCGAGATCGTCCGAGCCCGACGACGCCGGGCCGCGGCGGCGGGAGCCGTGGGGTTCGTGGGGGCCGGCGAGTTTATGGCGCTTCTGGCGCGACTCGATGCGGATCAGGCGTTCGCCGAGCTGTTCGATTTTCTCGGAGACGTCGGACGTCGTCTGTTCCATGCCGCTGGAAATTAGTGTGACGACGCCGAGGAAGAGGAACATCTGGCCGATGGTCGTGATCAGCCAACCGGTCGGGGCGTAGTTCGTCGGACCGCCGAAGTAACCCCACAGGACGATCGACGTGCCGCAGGTGATCAGGCCGATGCCGAAGTAGGCACAGATCTGTCCGACGGTGGCGCCCCAGTTGGGAGCGCGCTCGCCGCGGGGGGAATTCGCAGAGTCGGACATGGCGGTCCCCTGGGGGCGGCGTTCGGATCGGTCAATGCGGCGTTTTTTCTTGCGCCGCGGTCGCGGAGGTTCTTCAGGGACGGCAGGGGCTTGCGGCGGCGGTTCGTTGGAAGCCGCCTCGATCACTCTTGGCTGCGGATTCGCCGTTTGAATCATGGGCCGCGCCAACGGCGGCGGGGGCGACAGCAGGTTCTGAGCGCTCCAGCGGGCCAGCAGTTCCCTCGCGTTTTTTTCGGCATCGGTCGGCGAGGCGGGCGCCGGCAAGGTTGTGCCGAGCGCTCCGGCCGCTGTCCCCAATTCCGCCCGGCACCGCGCGCACTGGAAGTGGCGGCTGTCGTTAGACAGCTCGGCAGCGACGTCGGCCCGGCACGCAGGGCACCACATCGGCGGAAACCTGTGTCAGCGAATGGGAATTTGTGGAGAGACGGGAGCGGCGGGAAGATAGCGTTCGAACTCGTTTCGGGCAAGGGCGGTTTCGTGCCGGCGAACTTCGCACGAATTCCGCAATGTGATGAATCACAACGAACTTCGCGCGCGGCTCGTGAACTGGTCACCCGTCGGGGTCTGCTATATGCTGCTGTCCAGCGAACAAGGAATTTCGATTTCCAGAGAGGACACCATGTCGGCGGAGCAGGAGTTGTTGAGTTTGAGCCAGAAGCTGCTGACGGCGATCGACGCCGGCGACTGGGCGACGTATGCCGGGTTGTGCGACGAGTCGCTCACCTGTTTCGAGCCGGAAGCGATGGGGCAGCTCATTTCCGGGTTGCCGTTCCACAAGTTCTACTTCGATCTGCCGAAGGGGAAGACGCCGAAGCAATCGACCATCGCCTCGCCCCACGTGCGGATCGTCGGCGACGCGGCCGTCGTCTCCTACGTCCGCGTCGTCCAAAAACTGGACGGCAACGGGGCGCCGGTCAGCAGCGCCGCTCTGGAAACCCGCGTCTGGCAGAAAACCGCCGCGGGCTGGAAGCATGTTCATTTTCACAGGTCGTAAAGGCTTGAGTCTTGAGGCTTGAGGGAAAACCGAAAAGTCCCTCACCTCACGCCTCAAGTCTCAAGCCTTCTATGCGTCAGATCGGCACGATTACCGACGGCGAGCAGGCGGAGAAGTTTGCCGACTTTCTCCGCGGGCAGGGGACGACGTGCAATCTCGACTCCGTCGACGGCGGCTGGGCGGTCTGGGTGCACGATGAAGACCGTGTCGCGGCGGCGAAAGAGGAACTGCAGACGTTCCTCGCCGAGCCGAATCACGAGCGGTACGCCAACGCCCGGAAGCTGGCCAGCGCGAAGATCCGCGAGGAATTCGACCGCCGGAAAGAGGCCCGCAAAAACCAGGTCTCGCTCCGCCAGCGGTGGGATCGCCCGGCGGGCGAGGCCTCCCCGCTGACGATGGGAATGCTCGCCGTCTGCGCCGTCGTGGCGTTTTACACCCGTCTCGGCGGCGACTTCACCATGCCGGGCGAAACCTTCGAAGATGTGGAGCCGTACCTCAAGCAGCTCTGGATCGGCACGTCGAGCGTGCCGGGGCATCAATGGGACGCCGTGGAATCGGGCGAAATCTGGCGGCTCTGGACGCCGATCTTCATCCATTTCGGCTGGCTGCACATCCTGTTTAACGGACTGTGGCTCAAAGAGTTCGGAATGATGATCGAGTCGCGGCTCGGCTCATTCCGGTTCCTGATCATCGTCCTGATCATCGGAGCCGTGTCGAACGCGCTGCAACTGCAGTTCGGCCAATTGGAGCTCGCGAACCTGCGCTGGTTGACGAATCCCCTCTTCTGGAATCAGTTGCCGCACAACTACCATTTCGGCGGCATGTCCGGCGTGAACTACGGTCTGTTCGGCTACCTGTGGGTGCGCGGCAAGCTCCAGCCGGACAGCGGGTTAGGCGTTTCCCCCCAGACGGTGATGTGGATGATCGTCTGGTTCGTCGTCTGCTGGACCGGCTACGCCGGCCCGGTCGCAAACTGGGCCCACGCCGGCGGCTTGGCGACGGGAGTGGCTTTGGGAGCGCTCGCCGCATCGCGACGGTGATTTTGTTCGGAACGCCAGAGGTCTGGTTTCGGTTTCGGATGATGGGGAACCGTCGCTGACGTTTCCGGCATCGGACGATGCCAAAAAAAGCCGTCAGCCACCAAGGTTTCCCCGGCGACTGACGGCTGACTGCTAACGACGATGGCTTAGCGGAAGACGCCGACCCAGTACGGGCGGCCGTTCCGAACCATGTAGCCGAAGCCAACTTCCGACCCGCTCAGCATGATGCTGTGATGGGCCGGCGACGCGATCCACCCTTGAACGGCGGCTTCCGGGGACGTCGGTCCCTGGAAAATGATCTCCGCGTAGGGCAAGCCGCTGTGCTGGTAGGCTCCGGTGTCCGCCATCCACTGGGCGTGCCGTTGAGCGGCGAGCGCCATTTCCGCGTTGAGACGGACCGGCCCCAGCCCCATCCGGCTGCGGTGAGCGTTGGTCTGAGACACTAGGGATTGGATCGTGGGATGTTGCAGCAGCCAGTCGTACTTGTTGGCGACGGTGACTTTCGTCTTCGTCGCCGTTTCGGCGGCTCCAATTCCCGACGCTCCCAAACCCAGGCAGCAGACCACGAGCAAAAATCGACGCACTGTAAACCCTCCTGTGAAACTCGTTCGTCCGGCTGCGAAATCCAAGCTTCGCAGCCGGTGCCGCTCCTCCATTGGGCGACAACCGAGAACCACCGTAAAGGGCGAGGACTTTGCCGAACAAGTGAACTGCGTGGGATACGAATTTTCAGTGGGCAAAGGTCACTTGCACGGCGGAACACATTCTCAACCGTTGATATAAACACGTTCAGATTCATTTTCGAATAGTGCGAACTCTCAAGCGACTCACGGGGAGATAACGCTTGCGAGTTCGCAGCCATTTCATACGATGTCCCCCATGACCACGCGCTACCCCGAATTCACCGTCCACGGATCACCGCGGGAGATGGGTCGCCAGTTCGGCGAGGCCGCCCGGGAACTCGTCCGTGGATTCGCCGCGGCGGCGTTGGACCGCGTCAACCTGACGATGCGGGTCTCCCGGCAGCAGGCCGAGACCACGGCGGCGAAATCGCTCGAATTCGCCGAGAAATACAGCCCGGATTCCGTCGCCGAGCTCCGCGGCCTGGCCGAGGGGGCGGGCCTCGACCTGCTGGACGTGATGATCCTGCAAATCCGCAACCAGTTGCAGAACGAACCGGAAGCCGGCTGCACGTCGCTGTCGCTGGCCGCCGCGTCCGGACGGGGACGCCTTTTGGCCCAGAACTGGGACAACGACCCGGGCCTCGACCCGTTCACCTGCGTTCTGACCCGCAAGCCAACCGGCAAACCGACCCTGCTGAACGTCACGCAGGCCGGGCTGATCGCCTACATCGGCTTCAACGACGCGGGGGTCGGTGTCTGCCTGAACACGCTGCCAGCGCCGAGCCGGCCGATCGGCGTGCCGCACTATTTCCAGGTGCGGGAGATCTACGAGCAGAACTCGCTGGACGGTGCGGTCCATGCCGTGCGGCGGGCGCACCGCGCGATCCCGGCGAACATCATGCTGACGACGCCGGAAGGCCCCGCCGATCTGGAAGTCACGATCGACGACGTCCATGTGCTCCGTGCCGATGAACACGGCCGCGTGACGCACACGAATCACTGCCGGCACCCGGCCCTGGCCGGGATCAACGCGAATTTCCCGGAATTGATCCAATCGCAGCCGCGGCAGGAGCGCATCGACCGGCTGCTATCCGATGGGGCGAACACGGTGGACCGCCTGCAAACGATCCTCCGCAATCACGAAGACCATCCGCGTTCGATTTGCCGGCATCCGAACGCCGACCCCGGTGTCGGCCATTGGCGAACGGTTTTCTCGGTGATCATCGACCCCGCAGCTCGCCGCATGCACCTCACCCGCGGCACACCGTGCGAGCAGCCGTATGAGGTGTATGAACTGACAACTTGACGGTGGCGGAGCTACTTTGAGATTTTCTCTTTCGGCAGCACGGACTTGACGTTGAGAAACAACGCCTCGCTGAGCGGACCGATTTCGGCGTAATTCTTGAAGCCGCGCAGCTGCAAGGTCGTTGTGCCGCCGCAGGTCAGCGAAATCGCGAAGTTTTGGTCTCCTGTGGGCGAGCGGTCGGAGCATTGCTCCCGGAATTCATGCAGAACTCCGATGAGTTGATCAAGCGAAAGCGCCGGCAGCGCGTCGGTTGCTAAGTCGAATTTTTCCTGGAAGCGAGATCCCTTCCAGCGTCTGAATCGCCAGCCCGAGGGAATGGGTTCAAATGAGTAGTCCTCCTGACCGAACGTCAGGCTGCCGCCGCCGCTGCCGCTGTGAAATCCGTTTCGGTCTCCCCGGTCCCATTTCGTTTTCCAACGATCCTGCTTGCCACCCGCAGGGCCATGTTTCGTGCGGAACTGGCTTTGATCAATCGGTTTTCCTCGCATCAGATCAACGAACAACGGCAACCGCTCGTCAGCGGCCTTCAGTTGATTGTCCGTCGAACAGCGCCGAGTCCACGTCCAGTGTTTCGTTTCGAGAGAGACTTTGACCATGTCGCCGTCTTCCACACGCCCGCCGAACAGCGATGTGTCTTCCAGCACCGTCCAGACCAGATGCAGGCCCTGGTTGGCGGTCTGTAAATCCACGTTCCGGCGGGTTGTTTTCGGGTCGGTCTTCCGCTCGCGTGTCGTTTCAACCAACTCCCCCTTGGAATTCAATTCCATCGTCAGTTGATGAGCAAACTCGTAGACGTGCCTGGTCTCCACCACCACGCGCCATTCTGTGGGGAATTCCGCGGGCGAATCGTCTGCCGCACAGTCAACGGAAATTTTGCTCGCCAACGAAACGGCGATCAATAGGGCAATTGAGTTACGCATAGAGTTGCACTCTCGATGCAAATTAAGGTTGTTACCGCCGCAACGGCGCTCATCATACACCGGTTACTTCTCTGCTCAGCCATGATATTCTGAGATTTCGTACAAGATGAATTCTGGCAGGATCCCCATGCAATCCCCATCGATCCGCCCTTTCCAAACCGCCGACACCGAACCGCTGCGATCCATGCTCGTCGCCTGTTTCAACGGCGTGTCGATCGATCAGAACATCGAGCGGCAATTGGGACCGGTCGGTGCGCACGATTGGGGTTGGCGGAAAGGCCGGCATCTCGACGATGACATTCGCCGCGATCCGCAGGGAATTTTCGTGGCGGAGATTGACGGCAACATCGTCGGGTTCGTCAGCACGTGGATCGACCAGGACGCCAGCGTCGGGTTCATTCCGAACCTCGTCGTCCGCGAAGATTGCCGCGGACAGGGCATCGGCCGGCAGTTGCTCGAAGTCGCCTTGAACCGCTTCCGAGAGCAGGGCCTGTCGGCGGCCCGCATCGAAACCCTCGATCAGAATGAAATCGGCCGGCATCTCTATCCGTCGGTCGGCTTCACGGAAGTCGCGCGGCAGATTCATTTCGCCCTGCGGCTGGACGCGGAGAACTCATGACGCACCGCATCGCGATCGGGTCGATCTTCACCGAATGCAACCATTGGTGCGGCGTGCCGCTGTCGCTGGCCGATTTCGCCCGCACGGAACTCCGCCGGGGCGAGGAGATTCTCGCACAGACGTCGGGCACGGTCGGCGGTGCGCTGCAGGCGCTGCGCGAACACCGCTGCGAGATCGTCCCGTTGCTCGTCACCAGCGCGTGTCCGGGCGGGCCGGTCGCGGCCGACTGTTATTCGCAATTGAAGGACGAGTTGCTCGACCGCTTGCGCGCGGCATTGCCTGTTTCGGGGGTGATCTTGCCGCTGCACGGCGCGGCGACGGCGGAGAATGCCGAGGATCTGGAAGGCGATCTGATCGCCGCCGTGCGGGACATCGTCGGGCCCAACGTGCCGATTGTCGTCACGCTCGATCTCCACGCGCACGTTACCGCGGCGATGGTGCAGCATGCCGACGCGCTGCTGGCGTGGGAGACGTATCCGCATCGCGATTCGTTCACCACCGGGCAGCGCGGGGCGCGGATGCTGGTCGACATCTTGGACGGAAAATGCCGGCCAGCGATGGCGCTGGCGAAAGTGCCGGTCATCGTCTCGGCGATTCACGGCGGCACCGAGGGAGACGGCCCGTTCGCCGAGTGCATGCGGTTCGCCAAACACCTCGAAGGCCGCGACGGCGTCCTGTCGACGAGCGTGTTCCTCGTCCATCCGTATCTGGACTCGCCCGGCATGGGAAGCGGCGGACTGGTCATTACGGACGGAAATCACGACGCCGCCGTGGCGCTCGCTACGGAAATCGCCGAACGCTATTGGAAGCGGCGGCACGATCTCGAACCGGAAACGTTCACCCCGGCGGAAGCGATCCGGCGCGGTTTGCAGATTCCCGGCGGTCCGGTGCTGCTCGTCGAAGCCGCCGATTGCTGCGGCGGTGGCGCGGCGGGCGACAGCGTCGCCACGCTGAAAGCGCTGTTGGACGAGCATGTGCGGGAATCGTGCCTGGTTCCCGTCGTCGATCCAGCCGCGGCGAAAGCGTGCCATGCCGCGGGGATCGGACGGACGATTTCCGTTTCCCTCGGCCATCACGTCGATGCGCGGTGGGGTACGCCGGTCGAAGTGACCGGAACGGTGACGCGACTGACCGACGGGCGGTTCCGCTACACCGGGGGCATCTGGGACGGACAACAGGGCGATATGGGCCCGACCGCCGTACTGAAAGTTGGCGAAATCGAAATCCTAATCGCCTCGCATGCGACATACGACTGGAACGACGAGCAATTCCAATCGATCGGACTCAACGCCCGCCGCGCCAAGTTCGTCGTCGTCAAGAACCCGATGAATTACCAGATGGCTTACGGCCCGTTCGCCGCCGGCAAGTTCATTCTCGACACGCCCGGTCCTACGCCGGCGACGCTGAAAAATGTCCGCTTCACTCGGCTCGACGGGCCGTACTTTCCGTGGAACGATTTTCCCGAGATGCGACCGAGCGTTGTTGTCGGTCACTCGGCCGGATGAATGCATCCGACGGCGTGATGAGCACGGGCCGATTCCCTGACAGGCTCGGCGCCATCCGGCGAGTCTTCGCAGCTGTGGCGTTCGCAGCAAAGCCCGATTTTCCGCCCGCTATTTTTCAACGATTTGCCTGTACGCTCCGTAGCTCAGTGTTATGATGAAGTGACGTGCCGCTGTCCCAGCGATGGGCCTTCGTTCACCATCCCGCCCGAAACCCCGCAGATCAGGGAGCCTCGCATGAATCGTTCAACTCGTCGAGATTTTCTCAAACACTCCGCGGCCATTGGGGCGGCAGTGTGGGTCGGCTCGTCCTCCTCATTCGTCAAAGGCGCGCCGAACGACGTCATCCGTTTCGCCTGCATCGGCGTCGATGGCAAGGGAGCCAGCGACCGCGATGACGCCGGCCGGCACGGTGACATCGTCGCCCTCTGCGACATCGACGAGGAACGCCTGGAAAAAGCCGCGGCCCGCTTCCCGATGGCCAAGAAATACACCGACTTCCGCGTGATGCTCGACGAGATGGAAAACTCCATCGACGCCGTCACCGTCAGCACGCCGGACCACACGCACGCTCCGGCCGCCGTGCGGGCGATGAAGCTCGGCAAGCACTGCTTCTGTCAGAAGCCGCTGACGTACACCGTCCGCGAAGCCCGCATCCTGCGGCAACTCGCCGAGGAAAAGAACCTCTGCACACAGATGGGCAACCAGGGGACGTCGACCGGCGGGCATCGCGAAGGGATCAACATCATTCAGAAGGGCGATCTCGGCGGGGTGAAGGAAGTCCATATCTGGACGAACCGGCCGATCTGGCCGCAGGGCGGCGGACGACCGGCGGGGTCGGAACCGATTCCGGCGCACATCCACTGGGACCTGTTCCTCGGCCCGGCGCCGGAGCGGCCGTATCACTCGGCCTACTTGCCGTTCAAGTGGCGCGGCTGGCTCGATTACGGCACCGGCGCGCTGGGCGACATGGCCTGCCATACGATGAACATGGCCGTCACCGCCCTCAAACTTTACGATCCCGTCGCCGTCGAAGCCTTCCCCGATCCCGACTGGACCGGCGAAGCGCGGCAGGAAAGCTATCCCAAGTTCTCGCACATCGTGTACTACTTCGACGCCCGCGGCGACATGCCGCCGTGCACGCTGACCTGGTACGACGGCGGCAAGCGCCCGAATCCGGAATTGCACGCCCCGATCAAGCAGGGGGCGAGCGGTTCGCTGGTCATCGGCGAGAAGGGGACGATGTTCTCCGACAACGACTATCACGGCACCTACGTGATCCTGCCCGAAGAGAAGTGGAAGGAGTACAAGAAGCCGGAATACGTCCAGTCGCCGGGACACTTCACGGAATTCGCCAACGCGATCAAGGAAGGCAAGCCGGACCTGGCGATGTCGAACTTCTCAAGCGCCGGCCGTCTGACCGAAACGGTGCTGCTGGGCAACATTGCGTTGCGCGCCGGCAAGAAGATCGAATGGGACGCCGCCAACCTCAAGATCACCAACGACACCGGCGCGAACCAGTTCGTCAGCCGCGAATACCGCAAGGGCTGGGAAGTCTAAGGTCTCCGAAACCCGGTTCGTCTTCTAACCGGGTTTCGCTTTATCGATGTCGGCCCAAAAGCAAATCCCGGTTAGCAAAGCCGAACCGGGATTTGGGCACATGAAATGACCGAACCCCGGCTTGTTCTCAAGCCGGGGTTCTTTTTTTGGCATCCCGTTGTCAGTTGTTTTCCAACCGACCCACAACCCACCACCTGCAACTTACCACCTCAGCAGCACGCACAAGCCGGAGAGTCCGGCGGCGAGCGTCGCAGCGGCGTTGCGCCGCCAGCGGACGAAGCGCAGATTGCGTTCCTGTTCCCGTTGGACGATCGACTCCTTGAGCCGGTCGTTGATCCAACTCACCATGGCGATTGAAATTTCGACGGTCGGTGCATTCGAGGACATCAGAGGCCCTTTCGAGCAGCGGACTCCGGGCGCGAGGAGGATTCGCCCGGAGGTCCGGGGAGGAAGAGAGATTCGCCGCGGCGGAATTCCGCCGAGCGGCGAACGGGAGAGAGCCGTCACGTTCCAGTGGACGCTGGATATATCGTCCCGAACGCTGCGCGGCGTTCATGCCCGGGGATTGAATTCTGGGCAAACGGCGGAACAGACGCGGGACAGATTTGTTCTGCGACCTGCGCGAGCCGAACGTCTCGTGTCGATTGTGACGGTCGCTGGGCAAACCATCGGCGGGCATTCGCCGTTTGCGGCTGCTACAATCGCACGGGGATTGGAATTCTCGGAGTTCGCCGCATGAAAACGCTCAACTCGCTCGTCCCGTGGGGATTCGCCATCGTCCTCTTGTCTAGCTGTGCCCCAGCAACAACGCCGCCGGCGGTGGTGAAGGATGCGGCGCCGGCCGTCGAATCAAAATCTCCACCGGCGATTGCAACGGAGACGGCGTCGCCGGAAATCGCAGCAGAGAAAGAGGCCACTGACAAACCGCAGGAACCGATCGCCGTGCCGGACGATTCGCCGGAAACTCCTGTCGCCCCGGCTGACGATTCCAATTTCGAGTTGGAGGAAGGATTCAAGCTGCTGTCGTTGGCGGATTTCGAAGCGTTCGATGCGGAGCCGGAAACGTGGTCTGCGACGGACGATGGAATCCGTTGCACGGGGAAACCGAAAGGGTATCTCTATTCCCGCGCGCCGCATCGCAACTTTACCTGGAAGCTGGAATACCGGTTCGATCGTCCGAAATCGCTCACAGACGAATCGAAATTCAAGGGGAACACGGGCTTTCTGGTCTATATCAACGGCGAGCACAAACGGTGGCCGTTGTGTCTGGAAGTGCAGGGCAAGCACGTGCAAGCGGCCAGCATCAAGGAGAACGGGGGCGCGGCTCCGCCGACTGTGCAGGAGGATGCCGCCGCGCGGGACGCGGCCTTGCTACCGGTCGGGCAATGGAACCGCATGGAAATCGTCTCGAAAGACGGCGCGGTGACGGCGAAGTTGAACGACGTCGTCATCAGCCGGTCCGAGCCGAATTTTCTGAGCGAAGGGCTGATCGGCATTCAGGCCGAGGACCACCCGTTCGACGTACGGCGGATGCGCCTGCGGGACGAGTAGCTCTGCGAACCGCAAACGTCGATCGATTAACGCTTGCGAGTTCGCAACCTCACCGCGCAAGACGCCTTGTGACCGCGGGAATCGTCTGCGATACTGAAGTCGATTCTTCGGGAGCTTGGGCCATGATAGACTTCCGGTCGAACGGCGCCGTTGGGTGTGCCTTTCTCTGCATGGGGTTGCTCTTCGTCGGCGAAGCACAAGCCCAACGTCCGCGGCGGCCCAACGCGCGCACCATGCTGCGCAATATCCAGAAGGACATCGAAGCCGTTCAGAAGCAACTAAAGGACGCCCAGGAGGAACTCGGCAAGGCGGCGAAGGATCTGACCCGCGCCCAATCGGATTTCAAGCAGTCGCAGCACGATGTCGAACACATCCGCAAGACGCTGACGGACCGCATCGGCCCGAAAGTCGGCCTGCAGCCAGCTCAGTCGCGGCTCGAAACGGCCAAAGCGGAGCACGAACGGGCGTCGCTCGATCTCGCCGGCAGTCTCCGCACCAACGCGGAATTTCAGAAGCTCAAGATGTCGCTCGCCGACGCGGAGTCGCGCATCGCCGCACTCAAGCAGGACAAATCCGCCGGTAAGCAAGGTTTGTCTCAAGCGGCCAAAGACGTGCAACAGGCTCGCGCGGCCTACCAAGCGCGGCTCGACGGCGACCCCGCGGTGAAGCCTTTCCGCGAAAGATTGGACGCCGCGGAAAAGCACATGAACGAAGTCCGCGCGAAATACAGCCTGGCGACGAAGAACGACGCCGAATTGCGGCAATCGGAATCGAGCCTCAAACAGAGCAAAGGCAACCTCGACCGGGCCCAGGCCAAAGTGAACGGCATCCAGGCCCAGATTGTGGTGCTGGAAGACCGTCTCGCCAGCAATTTGGCGCTGTTGGGGCCGTAGGCGGAAGTTCCAAAAGCAAAGAGCCGCCGAGGAAATCCTCGGCGGCTCTGATTTTCTATCGATTCAACGTTGATCAAGCGTCATTCAGGCGGGTTTCCGGAGCGGATTCCGGTTCCTGTTCCGTGGGGAGCGTATCCGGGTTCGGGACCGGAGCGGGTTCCACGGCCGGTTCCGGTTCGACAGCCGGCTTGTCGGCTTCGAACGTTTGCGGCATCGGAGTCGGTGCCGCGGTGCTGCCGGCGGGAGCCGGAGCGCCGTTGTCCATCACACCCGTGCTGCAGCCGCCGGCACAGCCTGCTCCGCCGCACGACGCGCACTGCGTCGGGCAGACGGTTTGCGGCACCAGCTTGCAGACTTCGTACGGCTCTTGCCGCTGCATGCATTTCGTCACCATTCGCGTGCACGCCACTTGCTCTTCACGCGGCACGCAGCGGGCCACGCGGCGAACCACCGTGAACGGCTCCTGACGCGTCACGCAGAACGGCACCCGGCGGGTGCAGGTCTCGGTCACCGTGCGGCAGACCTGGTAGGGGACGCGGCAAACTTGTTCTTCGCAGACCATCTTGCAGGTCCGGACCGGAACCTGGTTCGTCACCGTCTCGCAGACCCAGCGGCAGGTGCGGACCGGAATCTGTTCGACCACTTCTTCGCAGACCATCCGGCAGACGGTTTGCGGAACGCGGGTCACAACTTCTTCCGGCACATAACGGCACACCGTCACCGGGCACGATTGCCGCACGACTTCCGGCTGGTACGTCGTGCAGGGAATCTGCCGCTCGACGATGTTCGGGCACCACACGCGTTGGCAGACCGTGACCGGCTTCCGCGTCCAGCAGAGTTTCGGCATGCAGCACGGGCCTTGCGGGACCCACACCGGGCAGAGCGGGCCGGGCTTGCAGACTTGCTGCGTCGTCCACTGGCCACAGTCCTGGCGGACGCAGCGATACGTCGTCACCGGACGCATCACCGTGTAGCAGCGTTCCTGGTTGATCGTTTCCGTCACGGGACGCATCACCGTGCGGCGGCATTCCCGCTCGATGACTTCCGTCACCGGCCGCTGCACCGTGCGGCGGCATTCCCGCGTCGATTCATCCCAGACCGGGCGGCGGACCTGGTAGCTGCAATCGCGATAGCTGGTCTCCCACACCGGCCGCTGCACCGTGCGGCGCACTTCGCGCTCGGCGGTCTCGACCACTTGCCGGCAGACCTGATACGGCTCGTCGCGGTACGCCGTCTCGACCACGTTGCGGTAGCACGTCTCCTGGACGTCTTCGTACGTGGTGTCATAGACGGTGCGCGACACGGAAAACTGCTCCGGCTCTTGCACCAGGTAATTCACGGTGCGGTAGCAGGTTTCCCGTTCCGTCCGATACGTCGTGTAGCAGCAAGTCTGCTGGCAACACTGAGTCGGACAACAGTTGTAACTGGCGGCCCCGCAATATCCCTGAGCCTGCGCGGCTGTCGGCATGAAGCCGGCAGCCAGCGCCACCATCATGGCGGCGCCGAGAATGCGTGGTCTGGTCATAACTTCCTCTCATTCGGTACGACGTGGAGTGTCCTTGCTCAACCAGCGTTCCGTCGGCCCGTCAAAATCAGCCCGGAAATGGGGAATATTCCGTCTTTCCGCACCGCTTTGCACAGCAATTCTGCTCATTATGAGCGTGCTGTGGGCCGCATGCCACACGCCAGTAGTGCTGAAACTGCAATTTTTTTCGTGCCAGTCCGCAAGAACCGGTTGTGTTGCAATGATAGGCCCGGCAAATGGCAACAGAGGCACGCGACCTGGACGATTACGCAGAATTCCGTGTTGACGTTCGGCAACATCCGGTCCCACGCGGCAGACGCCGCATGTCTATATGCGCCTGAGAAATCGGTACATCGATCACGAGCGATGCAAATTCACAGCGCACGCATATCAACGCGTCGATGCAAATCGAAACCGGATCAGTAGAATTCGATCCGTGGCCGCCGAACACGGCGAACTCATCTTTTCAGCGCGGCGAGCGCGGACCGCGCATCCGTGCGGACCCGAATTTCCGGATGATCGTCGGCCAGCTGGGTCAGCAGCGCGACCAGCTCCGCTTGCTGTTCCGGGCTCCATTGGCCAGCCATCTCCGACGCCGCTTTGAACGCGTTGTGATAAATCGTGAGTTCCAACGCGGGCCCTTCCGCCGGCGCCTCCGGCGCTTCGGCCGTCTTGCCGGAGAAGATTTGCTTGAGGACGTCGAATCCGCCCGGCGAGCCGCGCCGCGACAACGCCACGGCGGCGTTCACGGCCGTCATCCAGTCGGCGTCTTCCGCCAGGACTTCAAGCCGCTGCAAACTCTGCGGCGATTCGATCAATCCCAGCGTGAAAGCCGCGGCCCGCCGCAGATGCGGATCGCCGTCCCGCGAGAATTCGATGACCGCATCGGAGAGCGGCTCGGACGTCAGCGGCGATTTCTGCTCGAGCGCCCGGCCGGCGATGAAGGCCAGCGAGGTGATCGCGCTCTTGCGGACGTCTTCGTCCCGCGACGAATCGAGCGCCCGGATCAGCGGCGGCACGGCCAGCTCCGCCTGATCGACCGAACCCAGAGCCCGCGTCAGAAACATCGCGTCTTTCAGCGTTTCGTCCGACATCGTCGTGCTGGCGAGCTTCTTGTTCAACTCGTCGGCGAGCGTCTGGGCGATGCGTGAATTCTGTGAAAGCTGCCGGCCCTTCGGACCGAGCCTCCGATCGGTGTCGAGCACCTGGGCCAGGCCGGTCATGGCCCGATAGCGAATGTGCCGATTCGGGCTGCTGATCTCACTGATCAGGTTTTCCCAATTCTGCTCGCCGCTCGCCAGCTTGCCGAACAGCACCCACACGGCGACGACGGCGGCCACAATGAGGGCCGGCACGACAAACAGTTGAAAGATAAACCCCACCGACGGCGGCTTCACCGGCGGCAAATCATCGGGCAGTTCTGCAGAGTCCATGCCGAATTATAGCAGCCCAAGGCGGGAGCGTCAGCGACGGGCGACAACCGGTATTCTCGCCCGATGCAGATCGCGTTACGCTGCTAGTCTCAAAATTGAGAAGGCTGCTTCCATGACGCGAATTTCTTGGACGGTGGTTCTCTGTCTGGTGGTACAGTTTTTCGGGCATACTGCCAGTTCCGCGGACTTCACCGACGCCGACTTCGGCGAGCATGTCCGTCAGCTCAAGGAAAAGCTGCCCCATGACGGTTTCTCCATCGTCATTCAGAAGCCATTCGTCGTCATTGGCGACGAACCGAGAAAAACCGTCGAGCGTCGATCGCGAGAAACGGTGCGTTGGGCCGTTAAGTTGTTGAAGCAGGACTACTTCGATAAAGACCCTGAGGATATTCTCGATATCTGGCTGTTCCGCGACAACGCGAGCTACGAAGAACACGCTGAAGCCCTGTTCGGCACGAAGCCGACGACGCCGTACGGCTATTACTCGCGGCAGGACAAGGCGCTCGTGATGAACATCTCCACGGGTGGCGGCACACTGGTCCACGAGATCGTGCACCCGTTCCTGGAGTCGAATTTCCCCGACTGCCCGGCCTGGTTCAACGAAGGTCTGGCGTCACTTTACGAGCAGTCGGACGAGGAAGACGGCCACATCGTCGGCCTGACGAACTGGCGCCTTGCGGGCTTGCAGCGCTCGCTCCACGCGGACAAAGTCCCCTCGTTCGAAAAACTCTGCGGCACATCCACGCACGAGTTCTATCACCGTGATAAGGGAACCAACTACTCGCAGGCCCGCTATCTCTGCTACTACCTGCAAGAACGAGGGTTGCTGGTGAAGTTCTATCGCACATTCCGGAAAAACGTCGACCAGGATCGCACCGGCTATCAGACGCTGCTTTCCATTCTGGGGGAAGACGACGCGGAGGCCTTTCAACAGGAATGGAAGGAGTTCGTGCTGGAACTGCGATTTGATGATTGATTTTTCTGCGACGTCGTGCCAGGAAAATCTGTCTTCGAATTAGCACGGAATCACCGGAACTCCATACAACGAAAACATCGGATCGCGAGTCACGATCGCCGCGCCTTCCAATTGCGCCTGGGCAATCAGCATTCGGTCAAACGGGTCGCGATGATGTGACGGCAGATGTTCTGTTGCTAATGCGTGGTCTATTGTGATCGCCAAGGTAAGAAAGCCGCAGGCTCGAATTTCTCCGACAAGATCATTCGGAGCTTGTAGCTTTCCCAGCCCTCGCTTGATGGCAACTTCCCACGCCGTCACAGCGCTCACGTAAACCTCGTTGACTGGTTCGGCTATCGCTTCGCGAGCCGCTTCAGACAGAAGACCAGGATCGTCAAACCACCACAAGGCGACATGCGTATCGAGAATCAGCTTCATGGCGGATTCATTCCAAACGCCTCGGTAAGATCCGGCGGCAACTCGTCAAAGTCGGGGGCGATGAACACGCGCCCCTTCCATTGTCCGCCGATACGTTTCTGTGGAACGGAGGTCGCGTCGCCCCCGATTAGTTCAATTCGGACCTTTGCACCCTCTGGCAACGCCCCCGGTTGATCAGGAACAACAACGCCGTTTTGAACATGGCCGAGCTGGGTCATGAAGCCATCCGCGACTGGGACATTCAAAATGCCATTACCGCCTGGAATTCTATTTAGGATGTTAGTTCTCGGATAGATCGTTCCGAGAACTCTCACCGCTCGGCGAAAACCCGCGGTTGCCAACCGCGGCTTTGATCACTCCGGGTTCAACTGGTCCCACGGCATGCGGAACGTCGGCTTGCGGCGGCGGATGGGTTTGCGCACGTCCTTCGGGCGCGGCTGCCAGTAATTCACGTAGTTGCAGAGTTGCTTCACGGCTTCGATGTAGGCCCGCTCGCCTTTTTCTTTCGACGCCTTTTCCGAATCGCCGAGGACGCCGGTGTCGGAGTAGCTGCTCGTCCAGCCGATGACGGTCGCCGCGCCGGCGCCGAAGAGATCGACCCAGTTGAAAGCGTTGTTCTCGTTGTTGAAGCTGATCGTGCCGCTCTTGTTCAGATCTTTGCGGACATTCCCCTCGTCGAGATAGAGATACAGCGATGTCTCCAACTCGCAGGCGTGAGAGCAGCCGCCGGGGAACTTGCTTTCCCGCCAGCTCGGCAGGAAGTTCTTGTCGACCGTCAGCAGGTTCCACCACGCGATCACCGTGCACTCGGCGTCGGTTTCGAGGTTCGTCCGCCGCGCGGCGAGGTCGAGGTTCGGCATGTTCGACCCGTGGCCGTTCAACAGGATGATCTTCTTGAACCCATGATACGCCAGCGACTGCGTGACGTCGACGACCGACTTGATGAACGTCTCCCAGTGCGTGTTGATCGTGCCGGGGAAGTCCATCACGTGGCCGGTGTAGCCGTAGGCGATGTGCGGCAGCACCTTGATCTTCGCCGGCAACTCGCGCCCGGCTCCGTTCGCGATCCCGCCGGGACAGACGAGATCGACGTCGAGCGGCAAATGGTGCCCATGCTGCTCCACCGCCCCGCACGGGATGATGCAGACCTGGTTCATGTCGACGGCGTCTTCGACTTCGGGCCAGGTGAGCTTTTCGTAGCGATGCTGTTCGGTGACGCGGTTCATGGTTGCCTTCCGTAGGGTGGGTCGGGGGGGGGGGGGTGGCCCCCCCCCGCCGGGGCCCCAAAAAAAATGGGGGCGCCCCCCCCCC
>CAZDGB010000022.1:35487-37582 GCA_964504645.1 uncultured Planctomycetaceae bacterium
GGGGGGGCGCGGGGGGGGGGGGGGGGGGCGGGGCGCGCCCCCCTTGGGGGGGCCCACACGATGGGGGGGGCCCCCCAAACCCCACGACCCACCCTACAAAATCCGATGAATTAGACGGAACTCTGTTTCAAGGAAATCGTGCGAGTTGCAATAAAGTCCACGCGATCGTCGCACCGGCCACGAACAACGTCACCCCCAATGCGGCGAATTCGAAAAACTGCCAACGGTTGCTGAGTTTGCCGCGTAGACTGGCGACCGCCAATACGACAAATCGGCAAGTGGCCCAAACAACAATGACTAATAAAAAGAATAGCGGCCACTCGTCTTTCCACGCTCGGATTCCCCCTCCGGAATCTCCAGCGACGATTAGATATGAGATGAAGTTCACGAGGCTACCATTGGCCGTTCGTCGATGGAATCCTGTGGGCCTCGTCAAAGCCCTTGATCCACCCTACTCGGAACTTGCCAACTCCGGGTCGCTGAAGTGCATCTTCGGCACGAGTTCGTCCTGGAGCGCCACGGTGGTCGGGTAGGCTTCCTGATTGTCGAGCAGTTCCTGGAAGCAGGCCTGAAAGTCGGCGAGGAAGCGGGCCAGTTCGAGGCCCATGAAGTCGTCGCCGTAGGGTTCGAGGTATTTTCGCGAGGAGTGATAGAGCTTCTTCGCGCCGCCGAAGTTCTCGTTGCCGAAGTGGAAGAGCGCGACCGACGCCTGGATCAGGCCTTGCAGGAATTTCTTCTCGACGCCCTCGCAATCGGCCCAGAGTTCTTCGAGCACGTCGTGGCACTCGTAGAATTCCTCTTCGTTGAAAAGCTTCAGGCCTTCGCGATATTTTGCGGGGTACTCGCTCATCGCGGTATCATCAGACAACGCGAAACAACATTCAAGATCACCCACAGACTCGCTTGCGCTTTGCGGGGGCATCCGCGAAGCGCAAGCGAACATCCTCAAATGCCCAAACGCACGACGCGTCCGAAAGAATCGTTGGCCGAGCGGAAACTCCGCGCCGCGAAGATCGCTCGGCAACTGGCGAAGACATACGCCGATGCGACGTGCGCGTTGCATCACCAATCGGCGTATGAACTGATCGTCGCGACGATTCTCTCGGCCCAATGCACGGACGAGCGCGTGAACCTGGTCACGCCGGCGCTGTTCCGCAAGTATCCGACGCCGCAGGTGCTCGCCGAGGCGAAACCGGCCGAGCTGGAGGAAATCGTCCGTTCCACCGGGTTCTTCCGCGCGAAGGCGGCGAACCTCATCGGCATGGCGAAAGGGGTCGTCGCGCAGCACGGCGGCGAAATCCCGCGAACGCTGGAAGAACTCGTCCAGCTCCCCGGCGTCGGGCGGAAGACGGCCAACGTCGTCCTCGGCACGGCGTTCGGCATCGCGGTCGGCGTCGTCGTCGATACGCACGTCAAACGGATCACGAATCTGCTCGGCCTGACGACGAGTTCCAACCCGGAACAGATCGAACGCGACCTGATGGAACTGTTGCCCGAAAAAGAATGGGTCAACTTCGCGCACCGCCTGATCCACCACGGCCGCCGCATTTGCATCGCCCGCCGGCCGAAATGCGTCGAGTGCCCGCTGTTGAAGTTGTGCCCGCGCGTCGGTTTGCCGCCGCTGGATTTGTAGGGTGGGCTGTGCCCACCAGAGATCGTGTCGTCTCCACAACATTCTGGTGGGCACAGCCCACCCTACAAGGCCATTAAGCCGCATAGGAACAAACGATGAAACAGGTCCGGTTGCCTTCCGGCGAATCCGTCCCCGCGTTCGGTCTCGGAACGTGGCAGATCGGCGAGAAACCGGCGGCGCGCGACGAGGAGATCGCCACGCTGCGGCTAGGACTCGACCGCGGGTCGACGCTGATCGACACCGCGGAAATGTACGGCGACGGCAACTCGGAAGAGTTGATTGCGGAGGCGATCGCAGGGCGGCGCGACGAGGCGTTTCTCGTCAGCAAGGTCTATCCGCACAACGCGACGCGGAAAGGCGCGGTCGCCGCGTGTGAGCGGAGCCTGCAGCGGCTGAATACGGATCGACTCGATTTGTATCTGCTCCATTGGCGCGGGAGCGTCCCGCTGGCGGAAACGTTGC
>CAZDGB010000023.1:0-37027 GCA_964504645.1 uncultured Planctomycetaceae bacterium
AGTTTTGGCCCTCAGTTCCTCACACTGACCCCAACTGCGCGAAGTGGGTCGGTGTTTTCAAGACATGATCGGTAAACGAACCTGGGACTACTGACTTCGATTCTTCGCGGGCATAGTCCCTACGGTTGAGCGCTGATTGTGCGTATCCCGGTGACCTTTTCTAAAGGGATCACAGCTGGTGACCTGCCAGCGAGAACTTGCGCGGCGATGCGAGCCGATTGTCGGCCCCAATCAAAGAAATCGACGCCGACTGCTCCGGAAGCGCCTTGGCGAACGAGGTCCGGCTCGGTGCAGTAAATCGGAACCCTCTGTTGGCTGGTGACGGAATAAATGGCTGGGAAACCGGAACTGGTCACGTTGTCCGCCGAGATCACGAGAACGTCGATCCCCGTTTGGCAAATGGCCGACGTCACATCTCGCAACTCATTCGTGGCCGCAGCATTTCGCTCGATCAAATTGAGGCCGCGATCGTGACAAACGGTTCGGAGCCGTTGGACCGAGATCTCCGAGTTCGGTTCCGCCGGATTCCAGATGGTGCCGACCGTTTTCAGCGGCTTCACGTTTTTTTCTGCGAGCTTCAGGAGTTGGTCGATGGGAGGATCGTCGAACACGCCGGCCAGATTCGGCTGTCGCTGTCCTTCAGGAACGACGCCAACAGCAGATGGTTCGCTTGCCACTGTGAACACAACGGGAATGGATGATGTAGAATGTGCGGCGGCGATCATCGCAGGGGTTGTGCAGGTGATGATCAGATCGGCCGGGATGGCCTTAACCGTCTCGAAAATCTGAGGAAGCTGCGACAGATCGCCTTGTGCGTTGAACGTGTGCAGGGCGACGTCGCGATCCATTTTCATTCCTGCCGCCGCGAGGCCCTCGAACACGCCGCGAGCGGCCTCGTCCAATGCCGGGCCTTCGACCAGCTGCACATAAGCCACTTTTGCCGGCCGGTCAAAACGCGTGGCGACTCCGTGAAACACGCTGCATTTCGCCAGGAAATCGTCGGGAAAGGTGCGGTTGAGTTTTTTCGCCGCAGCCAGATTGGCCGCAAGCCGGACCAAGGCGAGTTCTTTGAACGGAATTTTAGCCGGACTTTCACCCAGCAGCACACGGGCCGCGATGTCTCCCGCCGCGTAGCCGCTTTCGTAAAAGCTGATGCCGACGCCGACCATCGCGCCGCGACTGGCCGAGTCCGCATCGCTGTTCACCACGGGAATGCGGGCGTCCATTCCGGCCTTGATCAGCGCTTCCAAACCCTGGTTGACGGTGTTGTCGCCGATCTCCCAGAGAACATCGACGTTCCGCGAAGCCACCACTAGGGCTGCTTGGAGCACTTCGCTGGTGTTGGCGACGGTGGCCTCTTCCAGCGTCAGGCCGCGCTGCTTGATCAATTCCCGGGCCACTCCAACGGCTTTGCGGGAATTCGCTTCGGAATCGTTGTAGACGATGCCGATCGATTTCAACCGCGGAACGACGGCTTGCATCGCGTCGACCATGTCCGTGATCGGCGGAAAGGATCCGACGCCTGTGACGTGCGGCAAATGATCCGACTTCGAGGTCCCCGCTCCGGCGGCCAGCGGATCATAAACCTCTGTGAACACCACCGGCTTGTTCTTGACGATCGTCGCTGCCGACATCAGGCACGGAGTCGTCAGGCTGACAATCAAATCCGCGTCCGACTCATCTAGGCTTTGCATGATTGAAGGGATGAGGGCCAGATCGCCTTGCGCGTGCTCGACCTGATACTCGATATTGCGTTCCGGCACGAATCCCCGCTCGCGAAGTTTCTGTTGCAGTCCGCGGATCGTGGCTTCGGTCACTTCGTTCGGGGCAAAATAGACAATCGACACATGGTATGTTCTTCCCTCGTCTGGCTTGGCAGGTGTCGCAGCAGCCGTCTTTCGTACGTCGCCATGCACTCCGGACTTATCGACGATCAGCTTTGCGCGTTGGTCCCAACCGGAACTGAACTTCCACTGCGGCTGAAACTTTCCCAGCGCAACCTTGTTCAGCGCGAAGAGTTCGGGGACAACGTTGTCGACGGGAATTGCCGCCGGGCTTTCACCGTTCAAGACTCGCGCCGCCAAGAGGCCGCTGGCGCGGCCGACTTCGTAATAATCGGCCCCCAGCGAAAACAACGCGCCTTGCTTGACATCGCTGGGCATGTTCGTGAACACGGGAATGCCAGCGTCGCGGGCGGTGCCAATCAGCGTGTCGAGCGCGGCGGCAACGGTGGTGTCCCCTCCCGCCCAGATGGCTTCCACATTTCGGCCGACGAGCGCCCTGACGGCGTCCAACACCGCTGACGAAGAATCGACCGTGACTTCCACCAATTCGATCCCCAGTTTCTTGGCGACCTCGCGGGCCATTAGAGTGGAAGCTTCCGAATTCGACTCTGCGGGATTCCATGCCACGCCGACCTTCTTCAACGTTGGATTGGCTTCGCGCGCCAGTTCGAAGAGCGCCGCCACTGGCTGCAGCGATCCCTGGCCCGTCATGTACGGCGGATGCTGAGTGTGGTCCTCGCGGCTGATTCCGACGCCCGCACCCCACGGGTCGGTCGACAGCGTGAAGACGTGCGTCCGTTTTGAATCGAGATTGGCACTCGCCACAGCTTGCAGCACGGGAGTCGAGAGCGTAAGAATTGCGTCGAAATCCGCGCCGACGACTTCTTTGGCGATCAGAATTGCCGTCGAGCGGTCTCCCTCCGCGTTGAAACGCTTCAGTTCGATGTTTTTCCCGTCGACGAAGCCAGCTTCCGTTAGGCCCGCGATCAGCCCGGCCTCGCCGTCTTCCAACACGGGGACGGAAATATAGTTCACCACGGCTACTTTTTTCGGCGCGGACTCCGGCCGGACCTCGCGGTTCCGCTTGGGGTCGGAGCAGAGCAGCACCGCCGCAGCGGCGACAATGAGTGATAGACCTGGGCCAAAATGCCGCAGCAGGTTTTCCGCAATTGAGGGGGATTGTCGAGACATGCTCATAAACCTGTCCACGCTCTCAGACGTATTGCATCCGAAGCATTTCGGCCGCGGATTCATCGAGTTGATTGGCGCGGCGAAGCTCTTCGAACCGTGACAACAAATCTTCCGGCCGCAGCCGCCGCTTCGCTTGGCCTGAGATGTCGAAGGCAATTTGTCCGCGATCCATCATGATCACGCGGTCGCCCAGGTTCGCGGCCTGCTGCATGGAATGAGTGACCATGAGGGTCGTCAGCTGGTCCTGGCTGATGATTTCTTGCGTTAACCGGATCACTTGATCGGCGCTCTTGGGATCCAACGCGGCGGTGTGTTCGTCGAGCAGCAACAACGACGGTTTAACCAGCCCCGCCATGAGCAGCGTCAGGGATTGCCTCTGCCCGCCGGAAAGCGTGCCGATCGGATTGTTGAGTCGGTCTTCCAGATTGAGTCCCATCGCTGCGATGCGCTCGCGCATTTCCCGGCGACGGGTGCCGGACATTGCCCACGCCAATCCGCGCGATTGACCCCGCCGCGACGCCAGCGCAAGGTTCTCGGCAATCGTCATCGTCGGGGCCGTGCCGCTGAACGGATCCTGAAACACGCGGCCGATCAATTTGGCCCGGCGGTGTTCGGGCCAACGGGTGATGTCGGTCCCATCGAGTTCGATATGTCCGGAATCGACCAGAAACGCCCCGGCAACTGCGTTCAATAGAGTCGACTTGCCGGAACCATTCGTTCCGATCACGCAGACGAACGAGCCGCGCTCCACGGTGAGGCTCACGCCTTGCAGCGCTCGAACCTCGTTCGGCGTGCCGGCGAAAAACGTCTTGTGAACCTCGGTAACCTTAAGCATTCCGCTCTTTCCGCCAGAGCCGCGAACCGTGACCGACGATCTTCGGCGTCACGAGCGCGGCCAGAACGAATAACGCCGTGATTAGCTTGAGATCATTCGGATTCAGCCCCCACCGCAAGGCTATGGCGACCAACAGCCGAAAGAGGACCGACCCCATCACCGCCCCGGCGATCAAGAAGCCGATTTTCTTCGTTCCAACCAGCGACTCACCGAGAATTACGCTGGCGACACCCCAGACCAACATGCCGATGCCCATCTGGACGTCGGCGAACCCTTGATATTGAGCGAGCAGCGCACCGGCAAGTCCGATGACGCCGTTCCCGAGGAACAAGGCGCAGGTGGTCATCAATTCCACATTGACGCCCAGGGCGCGGATCATCCGGCTGTTATCGCCAATAGCCTGCATGGCCAGCCCCATGTTGGTCCGAAAAAATGCAAAGAGCAGGCCGCCAATCAGTGTCGCTATTCCCCCCATCAACAGCAGAACGCTCACATCGCGGCTCGGAGCTTCCCATCCGGCCAGATACAGGATCGATCGCCCGGAGAACAGTGACTGCGCGAGATGATCCGCATAGTCCATCATGGTCCTTTGCGTGAGCAAAGGGATATTGCTCTTGCCCATGACGCGCAGGTTGACGGAGTACAGCGCCGTCATCACCAGAATCCCCGACAGCAGCCGGTTGATGCCGCACCGCGTGTGCAGCACGGCCGTGACGGCTCCGGCCGAGGCGCCGGCGAGCGCACCGGCCAACGTGGCGACCAAAGGATGCGTCCCATGGACGATGAGCGACGCCGCGCTCGCGCCGCCCAGCGTCAATGACCCGTCCACCGTGAGGTCCTCGAACGCCACCACGCGGAAACTGATTAGAATGCCGAACGCGAGCAGTGAAAGGATCAAGCCGATCGTGAGCGAACCGATGAGCAGCGTCATGCATTTTCCTCCGCGCCGCTGATCCGCTCAATCGGGCCGACCCAGCAGGCGCCTTTCAGCAGTTCGGATTCCCCCAGACCCGTGATCGGCCGATCGTCGCGCAACAGATGCAGCACGTCTTCGATGCTGCCGGAAGCAAACAAGTCCCTGACGGAGGATTCGAGCGGCAAGGTCCGCTTTTTCAGCGGACGGTAAGGAAAAACGGCCGCATGAAAATGACCTGTCACTTCTCCGTCCTCCTCCATCGGTCGCATCAAGGAGCAAAGCGGCGACGAACTCTCGACCGGTTGCGAAGTAGCGATTCCCGCCAGCAGCACCAGATTATGCCGATGAATCTGCTCGGCACTATATGAGAGCCACTCGCGGACACCTGGCAATGCAAAAAGATTCGTTTCAAAAGCTCCGGTGTTCTCCGGCAGCTGGCGCAGTTGCGCTCCGATCAAACCGGCGCAGTCCGCCAGGATGACGAAACCGGCCACTCGAAGATTCGTCTGATTCAAGCAGTTTCGCACGAGCTTCGACAAACCCACGGGGGTATCTGGTTCAGAGGGTTGAAACCGAATCAAATAGGGAAAGTCTCCCTCACACTTCACGCCGTACAGCATCTGCACCGAGGGGACAAAATCGCCCGCTGCCAATAAATAGTCTGGAAAACCACCGTTTAATCGCGGCGACTGGGCTACCGCTCCTGCGACGGAGAGCAGTTCTCCATACCTTAAATTCGAGGACAGGTCTTGCTCGCCCAATGCGCCAAGGCCGAGACCGAACGTCCTTGGGCCGAACGTGATTTTCCAGGTTCGCCGGCTTTGCTTCGTCGCGTCGGCCAATGTCTGTGGACCACCGACCACTTGGCAGCGCAACGGTTGTGGTTCCCGCAGCGCATAAATCTCCAGCTCGATCTCCTCCGCGCAGGCAAAGCGGGTAGACGACGACAAAGACAACGTCGCTGGACCAGAGGCTTCGCTCTTTTGCGCCGCGAGAGGATCGCAACGGAGTCGATCAAGCAGGCGAGTCAAGTTCAGCACTTGCTCGACCTGTGGAGTCACATTGTGAATTCCGAATAGCCCGTTGAGACGGTCCATTTGCTGCTTGGCCGCCAGGAGCGCTGCCATGCCCGCGGAACTGAGAAAGGTGACGCCGCTCATGTCCACCAGGATGCGATGCCAACCTTCCCTCGCGCTGGATTCGATTTCCTCTCGAAAATGGTTAGACGAGTCGTTATCGAGCGCACCACGCACCACAAGTTCCAGTAGATCCCCTTTGAACGATTTTTCAATCTGCATTCGGTTGCGTCCTGTCCACAGCGACATTCACTCGATCGGCGCCCTGTTCAGGAACGCTCCAGCGAATCGCGCCCGGCCCGTCAGCTATTTGCGTGTATTGGGCGTGCACAAATCTAGCGACTCGAGTGAAATAAAGACATGCAACTGGAAACGGTCGCGAACGCGGATCGAATACATCGGCAGCAAGTAACCTAATCCTCTTCCGCCTCGTCGCCTGCTGCGATCTCCGCGTCAGCGAGATCGCCAATCTCCACATGGCCGACGTCCGACCCGACAGCTTTCGCTTGGAAGTGCGCAAGTCTGTATAGAACTAGAACAGCTGGCGTCTCGTGACTAAGTGTGCTGTCCAATAGTGGACGGTCTTGGCCACGGAGGTGATCACGTTTTTGATCTCGCGGTGGACCGTGAATTTGGGTCCGGCGGGGAGATACAGCACGTCTCTTTCGCGGCGGACCATGATGTTCTCGACAATGAGGGCCCGCATCAGCCAAATCGCCATTTCCTCACTGTCGCAACGGACGCCGACCCAGCCCGGCGTGCGGCTGGCGACGACTGGCAGCGGCGCGACCAGCCCGATGCCCCGTTCGATTTCCGCCAACACCGCGCGATACTGCTCAGGATCGGCGAGCGCCTCCTCGGCCGTGACGGCTTCCAACAACGTGCCGCGATGCGGCGGCCCGCCGGCTAAGGCTAGGTCGCAGAAGCTTGTCCAGATCTCACCCCACGCGACTTTCCCCTCGGCATCGTACTTCAGCGTCGCGCTTCCCATCGACCTCGAAGAAACCGCTTCGTAACGCCCCTGATATTCTCGCGGCAGCATCGAGTTGATGCGCTCTTCCAGTTGCTGCAATCCGAGCCGATCATCTGCGGTGATTTCGTCAGGATCTTCAACGTGCTTGGCAGGTAGAGGAGATTCAGCCGAGAAAGCCGCGCAGTGGTTGGAGACTAGCAAGTTAACCAAGGCCGGATGCGCGGCGTTGAGGCAGACCTGCTTGATCGAGATAGGCTGCTGTTTCGGCAATTCGTCGGCAAGTCGGCGCGTGCAGTGATCATCTAGCAACCAGGGAATGACAAGAAGCTCGCGGCAACCAGTTTGCGACAGAGAGCGCACGGCCTCAGACAGAGCAGGGCGCTGCCCTTCCAGAAACGCATAGCCAATACTTTGAAACAGGCTGTTTTCCAGCGTCAGATGCGCCAAGCGGGCAAGGTTGGCGTTCCATAATGCATCCTCGGTGGCGCGGCTCACGAACAAAACCGACGTTTCCGAGGCAGGAATCGCTGAGGCATTTACAGCGTCAAGCGCGACTCGCTGCAGCCAGCCGCTCCATTCCAGCCACGTCAACGGCGGCGCAGCATACACGCCGTGAAACACGTTCTCGCGCGCGGCCCATCGCGACAATTGGTTCGGTACTTTCACTAGGCCGAACGGCACGATCACCAGCCGCTCGCACGCCGCTCGTGCCAGCGCTTCGATTCCGGCCGTTGGATCATGCAGGTCGCCCAAGACCACCGGCTGACGTAACCGCTGCTCCAGGTGCTGGACGAGTTCTGCAAGCTGTCCCCAATCGAATTGGGCGCCGATGTCGCGGGGTAGCAGTAGCGTGCCCGTCTGAGGCATAGTCAGTCATTCGTCGAGAAGCGAGAATTATTCTTCACTATACAACTCGGATCGATCAGCGCCACGCGAACTCGGGCATCAGCGGCGCTCCGGCAACTTCCTCGCGGACCAGCGCCCAGAACTCGCGCAGTTTGTCTCGCACCGGCTGCGTTTCTTGTCCCAATACACGGAAGATCAGTCCCGCGTCGTTCGGCAAACGGCTCGCGCCGGCCGCCCACTGTCCGTCCGGAGAAATGCCGGCCGTGGCGCGTTCGAACACACGGTCGGCGTGTTTCTTTGGTGTCAGCAGCAGGGCCGTGCAGAGAACATCGTATCCTCCCATGATGCCGGCCCGGCGGACGTCTGAACTCCTTGGTGTGATGACGAACCGCTCTGTGAACAACTCGTCGCCGTCCGGCCGCTCGGCTCGCAGTGTGGAAGAGAAGACGTCGTACTGAAATAGTTCGCCGCCGCCGTAATGCTTGCGGCCGGCCATTAGAATTTCCGCGTAGAGCAGCGTCGCCGTCGGATGGACGGCGGCCCGCGTCTGCATCACGAACCGCGTGTGTTTGTGCGGAATCATCGGGTCGGGCAGATATTCGAGATACGCGTTATCGTGCAGCACGATCTCCTGTATCTGCGACGCATAGTTGGCGTCCATCTCATGAATCTTCGTCGCCGATTGTGTCGTGAGATGTGCCTGGGCTTCGGGGCCGAGTTCCACGAAAATGGTGTTGCGATCCCCCTGCAGAATGCCGCCGGAATTCGTGATGATGAACACACACGGCATCGCCGGCAGCGCTTCGTCCCAGTAGATGGCGCGATGCACGATCAACGGCGCGCGGCGATAGATGTCGGCGAGAATCGTCCGCTCGCCGCGACGCTCGAATTTCAGCCGCAACTCGGCGACCTTGCCCGGCGAACCGGTTGGCAATTGCTTCGGCTCGTCCTGATAGCCGGCCAGTTCCGGCAACGAATGCAGCGGCCTCATTTCTTGACCGCCGTCAGTTCGAGGTCGAACAGCACATTGTCGCGGATCAGCTCGATCAGTTCGGGAATTCCCTCGTTGGTCTTGCAGTTCGTGAAGACGAACGGTTTCGCCCCGCGCATCAAGCGGGAATCGCGGTCCATCACTTCCAGGCTTGCGCCGACATACGGTGCCAGGTCGGTCTTGTTGATGACCAAAATATCGGACTGCGTGATACCCGGGCCGTTCTTGCGGGGAATCTTGTCCCCGGCCGCGACGTCGATCACATAGATAAAATAGTCCACCAGCGCCGGGCTGAACGTGAGCGTGAGATTGTCGCCTCCCGATTCGATCAGCACGAGATCGGTCTCGGGGAACCGGGCTTCCATATCCTCCACAGCGGCGAGATTCATGCTGGGATCTTCCCGCACTGCTGTGTGCGGGCACGCGCCGGTCTCGACGCCGAGGATGCGCTCTTCGATCAGAATTCCCTTCAGCGTGCGCTGCACGTGCTTGGCGTCTTCAGTTGTCACCACATCGTTGGTGATGACCAGGATGCGGACGCCTATGTCGATCAAGAGCGGCGTGAGGGCTTCGATCAGGGCGGTTTTCCCCGATCCGACCGGGCCGCCGATGCCGATGCGTGTAATCTTTTTCATCGTTACGCTCGTTTGGTTGAAAATCTCAGTTCATGAACATGCGGATGTTCGAGCGGACGTGCACCGCGGCGAGGATATCGGTCAGCGGCGCGAATGTGGACATATCGTCCAGTTCCAGGTCCGCGACGCGCTCGTACGCCGCGCTGGCCGACTGGTTGACTTCATACAGAATCGCCTGGGCGTCGAGATAGCTGATCTTCATCAAGCGCAGCGCCGCGCCGAGCATCATCGACGCGACGCCGTATTGATGCACGGCGAACGCCTCGGCCTCCGGCAGATCGAGCGCGGCATACACGAGCGCTTGCCCGACCGGATAAGTTCCCGGCGCATCGCCCGCTTTGATCGCCGCCAGCCAGTCGTTCACGCAGGATGCTTCGGAGGTCACGTGCAGCGCCAGCTCGGCGAGCTTGCGGCCCATTCGCACGACCATCGTCCGCATTTCTTCGTTCAGTTTGCGAGCGAACACGGCCCGGTCCGCCGCGAGAATGCGCTCCGAGTCGTTCGCACGCGCCGCGCGGTGGGCCGTCAGCAAGGCGACGCCGTCTCCCGTCGCGGCCTGCTCGACGGCGGTTTCGACGAACTGCCGCAACGACGCCGCGTCGTGCACGATTCCCTGCTGTACGGCCGCTTCCAGGCCGTTCGAGAACGAGAACGCCCCGACGGGGAGCATCGAATCGCCGAACTGCAGCGCCCGCAGGAACTCGGAAATGCTCGGCACGGAACGACACCCCAACGGCTACGGAACGGCGAGGACGTGGGAATGCGGCGTCGCGTTCGCGCCGCCAAACAGCCGCCGCGCCTCGTGCGGAGCGAGGTAGGGAATGACCTCCGTGCCGGCGACGAACGAATATGTGATCCCCGTGAAGGCGTGCGTCTTCATCACCGACGCCATCACCTTGCGATCGACGGTGAGCGGAACATAAACTTTCGTCCCTTTCACCACAGCCGGCCAGTGCTGGTTGCCCAGCGCATGCCCGAGTTCAAAGCAAGTCTGACACATGGCCGCCGCGGCTTGGGCCGTCAGTTCTCCGAGTTCGATCACCAGCACGTCTTGCAGGGCGATACGGGCCACGATGGCTTGCTGCTCGGCGTCGTCCCAGAACAGTACGTCGCCGTTCCGCAACTGAGTGTTCCGCTCCAATGATAAAGCCAGTTCGCGCCCTTGCGCTGTGCGCGTGCGGAAGCGGTTCTTCTGTGCCTGCCACTGGTCAAGTTCGAGAGAATCGACCGCGGCGTTCTGCAATTGCGTCCGCCACGGCTCGTCGTTCGCGTTGCCCAGCACCGATTCCACGAGGATCACAATTGTCTCCGTACCGGGCCGCTCAACTGAAGAAGTAAAGCTGATTGAGGGCGATCGTCTTCGGCGCCGGCGCGGTCGCGTGGACGCCGTCGACCGTCACGGCGAACGTCTGCGGGTTCACTTCGATTTTCGCCAACGTGTCGTTGCGGACCATGTGCCGCTTCGTGAGCGTCCGCGTACCGTAGATGGGCATGACTTGCCGCTGCAAGTTGTATTTCGCGGCGACGCCCAAGTCGAACGCCGCGCGAGAGACGAACGTCACGCACGTTTTCGACAGCGCCGTGCCGAACGCGCCGAACATCGGCCGGTAGAACATCGGCTGCGGCGTCGGCAGCGAGGCGTTCGGGTCACCCATGTTGGCCCAGTTGATCAAGCCCCCTTTGATGACCATCTTCGGTTTGGCGCCGAAGAACGCCGGTTCCCACAACACCAGGTCGGCGAGTTTGCCCAGCGAAATCGAGCCGACGACGTGGCTGATGCCCTGTGCGATCGCCGGATTGATCGTCACTTTGGAGATGAACCGCAGGACGCGGAAATTATCGTTGCCCGGCGAATCTTCCGGCAACGGTCCGCGAGCTTTCTTCATCGAATCGGCGGTCTGAATCGCGCGCAGCCAATTCTCGCCAACGCGGCCCATCGCCTGTGAGTCGCTGGTGATCATCGACAGAATGCCCATGTCGTGCAGCACGCTTTCGGCGGCGATCGTCTCCGCTCGCACGCGGCTTTCCGAAAACGCCACGTCTGACGGAATCTTCGGATTCAGGTTGTGGCAAACCATGATCATGTCGAATAACTCGGCGACCGAGTTGATGCCGTAAGGCAGCGTCGGGTTCGTCGAACTCGGCAGCACGTTCGGCTCGCCGGCGATCTTGATGATGTCCGGCGCGTGGCCGCCGCCGGCGCCTTCGGTGTGAAACGTGTGAATCGTCCGGCCGTCGATGGCGGCGATCGTGTCTTCGACGTAACCCGACTCGTTCAGGGTGTCGGTGTGAATCGCAACCTGCACGTCGTAGTCGTCTGCGACGTCGAGCGCACTGCGGATCGCGGCGGGCGTCGCGCCCCAGTCTTCGTGAATCTTGAAACCCGCCGCGCCCCCGAGAACTTGTTCGATCAGCGGCTGCTTGCCAGACGAGTTCCCTTTGCCGAGAAATCCGAAGTTGATCGGCAGGCCTTCGATGGCCCGGAACATCATTTCGAGATTCCACGGCCCGGAAGTGATGGTAGTCCCATTAGTTCCGTCAGTCGGGCCGATGCCCCCGCCCCAAAACGTGGTGATGCCGTTACTGAGCGCGGTGTAGACCTGCTGCGGACAGATCATGTGGATGTGGCTGTCCATCCCGGCGGGCGTGAGGATGAGATGCTCGGCGGTGATGGCGTCGGTCGCCGGTCCGACCGACAGTCCCGGTGTGACGCCGGCCATCGTATTCGGATTTCCCGCTTTACCGACGCCGACGATGCGCCCGTCTTTGATGCCGACGTCGGCCTTGATGACGCCGAGATATGGGTCGACGATCGTCGCGTTGGTGATGACGAGGTCCAGCGCGCCGGCGGCGCTGGTCAGGGCGTTGTCCATGCCCATGCCGTCGCGGAGCGTCTTGCCGCCGCCATAAACCGCTTCGTCGCCGTATTCGCGCAGGTCTTTTTCGATCTCGATGAACAGCGAGCTGTCGCCGAGCCGGATTTTGTCACCGGTCGTCGGGCCGAACAGATCCGCATATTGTTTTCGGGACATTCTGGACATGGCGGTCACTCCTGCGGCCGAGCCGTCGTCGCTACTTTTTCGATTTGAAGCCGAGTTCGTGCGCCCGCTGCACGGCGTCGCCGAAGTTGGGCCGGTACGCCCCGTCCGCTCCCCCCGTCCAGCCATCGACCAGATTGGCGAACCCGTAGACGCGCTGCTTGCCCGCCATGGGCACCAGGGTAACTTCCTTCTCGTCGCCGGGCTCGAACCGGATGGCCGTCGTCGCGGGCACGTCGAGCCGCATGCCGAACGCGGCCTGGCGATTGAACTCCAACGCCCGATTGACTTCGAAGAAGTGATAATGCGAGCCGACCTGAATCGGCCGGTCGCCCGTGTTGCGAATCTTTAAGGTAACCGTCGGTCGCCCAGCATTGATCTCGATGTCGGTCTTGGCCAGCACGAGGCCCCCCACCAGCGCCTCGGAGCGCGACTCCGCCTGCGGTGCCGCGTGCTTGTGGCCGCGCCACTCGCCGACGCCGTCCGCCGACTTCTTGCTGTTTTTGGATTTCGCCATGATCCGGCTTTCGTGCGATGTGAAAGGGGTGGGAGAGACGACGCTCAACGAATCGGCTCGTGCACGGTGATCAACCGGCTGCCGTCGGTGAAGACCGCTTCCAACTGCACGAAGGGGATCATCTCGGCAACGCCGTCCATCACGTCGTCTTTCGTGAGAACTTGCGCCGACGATTGCATCACTTCCTCCAGCGTCTTGCCTTCGCGGGCCCCTTCCATCGCGGCGGCGCAAATGACGGCGACCGATTCCGGATGATTCAGCTTCAGCCCCTTGGCCCTGCGTTTGAGCGAGACCTCGGCTAGCGAATAGATGAGAACTTTTTCCATTTCCCGCGGTGTGAGGTGCACGTTCGATTCTCCGAAGTCAGGACGGCAACAACGGCAGTGAGCATGGTGACGACTGTCGTGCTGGAAAACAACGCGGCGCAAGTTCAGGCCGGCGGGTCGGCATTTAACTTCGCGTCGATCTGGTCGAGCGCCATCACAGCCCAACTGGCGAGCACGAACGGCGCCGTCAGCGTCTGCAAGCCGAGCAGCGGAAACTTCTCCGTGATCGGGACCGAGATCACCGCCGCGACGATGGGCAACAGAATCGATTTCCGATACAAGGCCAGCGCCATCGCTGCGAGGGCGGCGTTGTAGCCGTACAAGCCCAGCGAGAGATTCGTTTCCGGCGCCTGCACCGACAGCCCGGTCAGTAGTCCGACAATCGACCCGATGACCGACCATGCCGCTCCTTTCCAGGAGCTGATCAGAATGCCGACGACAAACAGTGCGCCCGTCAGCACGTTGGCTTGAAACATCACCTCGCTGATGCCTTTCGCCACGGCGGCGGGAAAATTGAGGCCAACGTCGGGTGCCACCGGCGGAGGAACAGCGGCCAATCCCTGTTGCTGCGCGACGTACAACGCCAGCCAGGTCGTCACGATGAAAGGCGTCGTATAAATCGGAAAGGGAATGCGGCGACGCATCGCCCACGTCATAAGCGATGCCAGAATCGACCCGGCCGCGATGAGCGCGAACGTCAGAGCCTGCGGACGATCGTTGGCGAGCAACGCGATTCCCACGAGGCCCGAGTTGTAACCGTACAGGCCGTCGCGGATCTCGCTCAATTCGATCCGACACAGATAGGCCGTTACAGTTCCCACCACGGCGCCGAGCGCCGCACCGAATGCCATCAGCGGCGAAACGACGGCGATCCCGGTGAGAAAAAAAGCTCCGGTCAATGCGCTGTCCTGGAACATGATCTGTCCCAGTCCCGTCAGCGGGGAGATCCAATCTTCCAGCGCGAGTTGCCGAGGCGGACGCTGAGCGTCGGAAGTTTCCACGGACATGGGCGCCTCATGGCAACGTAGGAGAATGAATGACAAGGGACAGAAATTCGCATGGTTGACATCGACGCAGGCAGGATTAAGCCGCGCTGCTTTCGCTGTCAAGACAGGGAAACTTTGCTGCCGGGAATGCAGAGCTTTCCACATAGGGCCTCATAAGGCCAGTTTCTCTCTCAAGTTGCGAGGTGCGCCGGCCGAGTTGACAAGTTGGATTGCAGCGAGACTGCCGATTTTTCCGTTTTTGAGGGCCGCAGGTCAGGAGTACGATGAAGGCGTGTCTGGCGGGGATCTTGATGGCGGCGCTGTGTGGCCTCGCCCTGCGAGACGTCTGCGCCCAGGCTCTGCCCGACGACTGGATTCCTCCCGCGCCAGCGGAGTCTTCCCTAGCTCCTGAAAGCTCGCTACTGCCGCCCGCGTACACCCCCCCAACCGCGCTGCTTCCGGACCAGGCCGAAAACACGTTCGGCGTCACGCTCGATGAACCGGACCGGCGGTTCGCCGGTTGCTGCGACGCGTATGGGAACCCGTCCGGCTTCACGTTTCATTGGGCGCCGGACCGCTGGGCGAAAGTTGGAGCGGCCATTCATACCGCCTTCAACTCTGTGACGCCGTATGCTCAAGGCATCAGCGGGAGCTATTTTTCGATCGACAATGCCCGCCTGCTGACGAGTGGCCAAGTCACGGAGTACATCGGGTTCGAGTTGAACTCCGATGTCGCGTTGTCCCAAGATCTCAACGCCCAGACACTCGCCGTGCCGACGTCGTGGGACTTGCTCGACGCCATCGCCAAGTTCGAATCGAGCGACACGTTCAACGTCTGGATCGGACAATTTTTGCCGCCGTCGGATCGCTCGAATATCGACGGCCCGTTTTTCATTAACGGCTGGGATTTTCCGTTCGTATCCAACTATCCGAACATCATTCAAGGCCGGCAGATCGGCGCGGCGTACTGGGGACAATACGCCGGCGGAATCGTCAAATGGAGCGCCGGCGCCTTCAACGGCACTGGGGCCACGCCCGTCGCCGACGCGCCGAATCCCTTCGACAACATTCAGTTCGACGCCCGCGTGACGGTCAACTTTCTCGATCCCGAACCGGGCTACTATCATCAGAGCTCGTACTACGGAAAGAAGGACATCTTCGCCGTCGGCTTCGCCGTACAGGCGCAACGGGATGCGACCGGCACCGCTGCCGACCCCGCCAGCTTCGTCGGGCTGAACGTGGATGCCCTGTATGAACGAGTGCTGGCGAACGAAGGCGTTTTCACGCTGGAAGGTGCGATGTATCGCTACGACGACCAGAACCTGCCGACGAGCACCCGGCAAGGACAAAGTGGTTTCGCGTACGCAGGCTACATGTTTCCTAACATCTGCAGCATCGGGCCGATCCGGGGACGCTGGCGGCCGTTCGTCCGCTTTCAGCAATACAACCGCGATTTTCTGGCAGCGTCGACCGGCCTCTTCTCGCAAGGCCTCGACGTTGGGACGGAATACGTCATGAACGGCCCCAATGCCCGCATCACCGTCCTATGGGGCCAGCGCGACGTGATCGGCGGAAAACAGTTGCAGCTCTTCCGGGTGGGAGCGCAGGTCATCTTCTGATCTCGGCGATCTCTGACGAACGTCTGGCGGCGGAAGGCACCGTGGGATCGCGCAAATTCGATATCCGTCGTAAGAAGCGCCGGCGATTCTCGATCGTCGAGGTTTTGCTGCTTGCCGTGTTGCATGCCGCGTCGGCAAACGGCGTGTCGCAGGAGCTTCCTGACGAACCCGAGTCGATGGAACCGAGTACGATTGACGACTCAGTCGCTGCTGAAGGGTATTTCGGTTTCTCGGCAGCTTTCGAGAACGATACGCCCCCTGCCCATGCCAATCGACTGCGGGAAGCACGTGCTTTAACGAGGAACTCGCCCCGATCGGCGAGCCGCACAACGGCCAATCCGTCCGTCGCGCATGAGACCCATAAGTTTTTCGGCAGCCGGCCGCATGAAGAACGGCCCTGGTCTCTGACAAATCTTTGGGATCACGTCGATTCCAGCGGAGACGTCAGTAATTCACTCGTCGATCATGGCTGGCTCATCAGTGGCAGCACCGTGCAAAGTTTGACACTCAATCCGAGCGGCCCTTCCGACCGCTTTAACGGCCCGACGACGTGGACCGACCGGGCCAACGAATACCAGTTGAATCAGCAGTGGATCACCGTGGAGCGTGCCACGGAAACCTCGGATGATGCGGTCGATCTCGGCGGCCGCGTCGATTTCCTCTACGGCACGAACTACCGCTGGCAAACCTCCGCCGGTTTCGAAGACGTCTGGAGCGGCAACACGTCGCATTCGTTTTACGGCATCGCGTTGCCCCAGGCCTATCTCGAAACCGCATATGCAGACGTCAAAATCAAATGGGGGCATTTCGTTTCGCCGGTCGGCTATTTCACCGTCGATACGACGCACAACTTTTTCAGTACGCTTCCTTACACGTATCAATACGGCGAGCCATTCACTCATTGGGGAGCGCTGTCCACCTGGACTGTCTCGGAGAACCTGGCTCTCAGCAGCGGAATCACGCGAGGCTGGGACAACTTGACCGGGGCTGGATCCGGCTCTCCGGGCGTCGGCTGGCTCGGCGGCACGAAGTACACGTTCGCCAATCACGCGTCCCTGACGTGGGTCGGCATGATCAGCAACGAATTCAACAACGTGCGCAATCCCGAGCCCAACCACACGCTGCGCTATCTGCAAAGCCTCGTTTACAACTTGCCGATCAGCGAGCGCTGGAGATTCATCGTTCAATCGGACTTCGGCACGCAAGTGAATACATTCGACTCGTCCGGAACTCGCCCGATCGGCACCGCTCGGTGGTACGGCTTGAATAACTACCTGTTCTATCGACTGAGCGACTGCGTGTCGTGGGGCGCTAACTTCGAATGGTTTCGCGACGAGGGAGGCTTTCGCGTCGGCTCCGTGCTCCCCACGCTCTCCGATCCGACATCGGAGACGCGCGGCCTGCCGTCAGATCGATACGGTTACATCGGCAATTTTTTTCAGGCGACGTTTGGCCCGAGAATCACGCCGACGCCCCATCTGCTCTTCCGGCCGAACATTCGCTGCGATTGGTTCGGCGGCATCGCCGCCAACAACGGAAATCTCCAGCCATTCAACGACGGCGCCAGTCGGCACCAGTTCATCCTGGGCTTGGACGTGGGAGTTCTCTATTGATTGTGATTCAAACAACAAAACCGTTGTAAATGATCCATGAGTATTCTGATCGCGAGGTTTCATTTCGCACTATCTGCTTAATTTCGGACAGTTTTTCCCTTCAAAACGGATCGGAATCTAATCGCTCGTTTCCCAGCGACACTCCCCCGCGAGTTGCAGCCCAACTGTGGACAATGGCTGAGGTTTGCTGGCAACTCGACCTGGACGACTGTGGAGGGGGACGCTACTTTGACGGATTAGACGATCCTGATGCAATCTGTCCAACGGAGTCGAGCCATGCGGCTGTTCGATGCTTGGCGTTGTCAGCAGTTGCAACATCCAACAATTTCTCGTCGATTCGCCGTACAGGCAGGCGCAGTCGGGTTGCTCGGCTTGGGATCGGGTCATTGCGAAGCCTTGCGCGCCGCGGGCAGCGAAGGCAGAAATTCGCCGGCCGAGGGTAAAGCGCGGTCGGTGATTTATCTCTTCCTCTCGGGCGGTTTAGCACAACACGACAGCTTCGATATGAAGCCCAACGTTTCGACCGGCATTCGCGGCGATTTCATGCCCATTGCCACGAAGTCGCCCGGAATCGAGATCTGTGAACACCTGCCGATGCTCGCATCGTGCAGTCATCTGTGGGCTTTGTGCCGCTCGCTGACGCATCCCTATAACGACCATTCGATCGGTCATACGGTGATGCTGACGGGGCGGACGCAAATGCCCGAAGGCTACAACGCGAGCTTGCCGCAATCCTTGGATTGGCCGTCGATGGCTTCGGTCCTAGGCACGTTTCATGTTCCCCGCAACAATCTGCCTCCGGCCATCGTGCTGCCGGAAAAGATCGTCCACAATACGAAACGGGTGCTCCCCGGGCAGTTCGGCGGCCAGATGGGAGTCCGGCGTGATCCGTGGTTTCTGGAGATGTCGCAGTTCGAGCCGAAGTCGTACGGCGCTTACCCGGACTACAACTTCGATCATGTGGCCGGCGCCAAACAGCGCACCCAACAGGCCTTCGAGATTCCCAGCTTGACGCTGTCACGTGATTTCACCGAACAACGGCTGACGAACCGTTTAGAACTGCTGCGGGGCATCGACCGTCAGCGGTCCGATCTGGAACACGCCGCACAGGCATCCCAGTTTGACCAGTTCCGGCAGCGAGCGGTATCGCTATTGACCGATGCCAAGGTGAAACGGACGTTCGATCTCAGCACGGCGGACCCTAAAGAGCTGGACCGTTACGGACGAAACTCCTTCGGCTGGTCGTGCCTGCTGGCACGGCGATTGGTTGAGGCGGGCGTCAGCCTGGTGCAGGTCAATCTCGGCAATAACGAATCGTGGGATACGCATGGAAACGCCTTTCCAAACCTGAAGAACTTTTTATTCCCGCCGACCGATCGGTCGGTTTCGGCGCTGCTGGAAGATCTGCATACCCGCGGTTTGCTCGATTCCACCCTGATCGTCATGGCCGGCGAATTTGGACGGACCCCCTATGTTTCGGGAGGCTCCCATGCCTACAAGTCGCCCGGTCGCGACCATTGGGGCGGCGTGCAAAGCGTGTTCTTCGCCGGGGGAGGAATTCGCGGCGGCACGGTGGTTGGAGCTTCCGATAAGTACGGCGCTTATCCGGAAACGGATCCCCAGAAACCGGAAAACATGGCGGCCACCATTTACCGGTCGATGGGCCTGCCCGAAACCATCGCCTGGTATGACGATCTCAACCGTCCACATCATGTTTATCACGGCGAACCGATCGTGGGCTTGAGCTGATCGACGTCCCGAGCTTACTTGTGAACTAGATTCACTGACATTCCTTCTCCCGTCAAATCGTCAACTCCCTCCAGCAGCGATCTTCTGTGTGACAGGCCTCTGTCTGCCTGTGCCGAAGAAGTCGTGGAGTCGCGCTCATGAACGGCACACTGCGGGTGATCTGGCTCAGCGTGATCTATCTGTTAACTTCCGTGGCTGCGCTCGCAGAGGATGCTGAAAACGATCAACCACGTTTCGTCGACCATTCTTTGCTCGTTGCGCCGGAATTCCCCTGCACTTGGCCGGCGTTCCCGTTTCCGAGATTTCAACTCACGCATCAGCGATCGATTGGGCCGGAATCGGCCTATAACATCGACGTCCTGTTGATCGACGGCAATACGGGGACGCAGTTGGATGTGCCACCTCATTCCGTGGCGCGGCCTGATCTCCAGCGCGAAAAATCCGGTCCGTTGGGTTTGGCCTATACCGACAAGATCGAAGCCTGGCAGTTCGGCGGGGCAGCTTGCGTGATTGATGTGCGCGATCTGCTCGACCAAGCTCCCAAGGGCGTCAGCCCGCTCGTCAAACCGGAACATGTGCTGAGGTTCGAGCAGGCACATCGGAAATTGACCTTGGGCGACGTCGCGTTGTTCCGTAGCGACTATGCCGACAAGTATTACCAGCCGCTGCCCGAAGGGAGCCGATTTATCGCCGACGTGCTCGATCGCAAAGCGGTCGGCTTTCCCGATCCGGATCCTGACTGCATGGAGTTTCTGGCGAAACGCGGCGTGAGGACGCTGGGGACCGACAGCGCCAGCATGGGGCCGCTGCCCGATCTGGCAGAGCCGACTCATTACGCCGGCCTCAAGCACGGAATGATCTGGACGGAAAGCGCCACGAATTTGGGTGCGCTGCCGTCCACGGGGGCGTTCTACTGCCTGCTGGGGCCGAAACACGAAGCGGGACCGTACGGCGAATGCCGGGCATTTTCGATCGTCGGCGGGGACCTTCCGCAGCGGCTGATCGAATCATGTCGTGAGAAGCGGGCGATCGATCTATCGCCGACGCTGTCCGTGAAACTGCCGGTCACGTCGCCGGGCGCAGGTGCTGGCACTCATCGGCAGACGTATTTGAAGATCGACTTTCTGTATTCCGAGTATCTGGACCTGTGGCATCACGCGCATCTGATGGACGCGATGGCCGGAACGCATCTCGTGCCGCCGTCGTACGCGCTGCCGCCGCCCGGAGCGCAACCGGCCTATTCCCCCGAGGTGCGCGGCTGGCTGGAAGACTATGAGCAGAAATACGGTCAGCGCGGGACCAGCGATCTCACGACGGAGCGCGTGCCGCTCGATTGGACCTGCGGTCCGGTTCGCGTGATCGATGTGCGGGATCTCGTGGGCACGACGTTGAAGAAAAACTGGCCGGCATCGCCGGAAATCACGCCGGAACGAATTCAAGCGGACGAACAAACAGACGGCCCGCTGCGTCCCGGCGATGTCGTGCTGTTCCAGACGGGCCACCTCGATGCGACGTTTCGTGCGTCCCCGAACGACGCCGGCGTCTGGTCCGACCCGCTGCAAGGCAAAACGGAAGGCTGGCCGGCGCTGGGCCCCGATGCCGTGATGTATCTGCATCGTCGGGGAATTCGCTGCGTCGCGACCGATGCGAGCGATCTGGGCGGCGTCGATCCCCGTCGGGCGCTCATGACCTATTGGGCGCTCGGCTCCCAGGAAATGGTTGGCGTCGAGTTCCTGCACAATGTCGGTTCCATTCCCCGCGATCGGCCGGCGTATTTTCTGTTCGCCGCGATCAAGATTCGCGACTGTCATGGCGGGCCCGGACGGGCGATTGTCCTGTATTGACGGTTCCACACGGCCGTCGTGGAAAAATTCTCGTGAACGAGACCGCGCTGGAACGCGCCGCGCTGCAAAAGGTCGCCTGGAGGCTGATCCCGTTCGTCAGCGCGCTCTATGTGCTGAATATCCTGGACCGGGCCAACGTCGGCTTCGCCCGCTTGCAGATGCAGGACGATCTGCGACTCAGCGAGGAAGCGTTCGACCTCGGCTACGGGATGTTCTACGTCGGCTATCTGCTGTTCGAGGTTCCCAGCAATCTGCTGCTGCGGCGATTCGGGGCGCGGAAATGGATCGCGCGGATCATGATCAGTTGGGGGCTGATTTCGTCGCTGACGATGTTCGTGCGCGACGTTTGGAGCTTCTATGCGCTGCGCATCCTGCTGGGGATCGCCGAGGCGGGGTTTTTCCCGGGCATCATTTTCTATCTGAGTTTCTGGTTTCCCGCGCGCGAACGGGCGAAGGTGACCGCCGGTTTCATGTTGGCGATCGGTCTGGCCAGCGTGATCGGAAATCCGCTCTCAGGACTGATCATGCAGCAGCTCGATTCGGTCGCCGGCTGGCAGGGCTGGCAATGGCTGTTCTTGCTGGAAGGCCTGCCGTCGATTTTGCTGGGCTGCGCCGTGTTCCTCTATCTCACGGAAAGCCCCGCCCAGGCGGCCTGGCTGACTCCCGGCGAACGCGACTGGCTGGTCGCTCGTATGGCTCGCGAAGAGCAGCACGTGAAGACGCGGCACAATTCCGATCACTTGGCGGCGATTCTGCAACCGCGCGTCTGGCTGCTGATTGCGATCTACATTCCTGTCGCCATCTGCGCGAATGCCGGCGGCGCTTACTTTCCCAAACTGATCAAGCAGCAGTTCACAGACCTGAGCACGCTGCAGATCGGCTTGTTGAGCGCGATTCCGCATCTTTGCGCCGTGGCTGGCATGTCGCTCGTGGGCTACAGTTCGGATCGCCGGCAGGAACGTCGTTGGCATCTGGCCGGATCGGCCTTCTTGGCTGCGTGTGGCTGGAGCCTGGCCGCGGCGAATCATTCGCCGGCCGTCTCGCTGATCGGCCTGTGTCTGGCTCAGACCGGCATGATGAGCATGCTGCCGGTCTTCTGGACGCTGCCGGGGTCCTTTCTAACCGGTGCCGCCGCCGCGGGAGGCATCGCGCTGATCAATTCTGTAGCAAACATCGGCGGATTTTTTGGACCAACGATTCTGGGCCGCGGCGGCTTGTGGACGATGGCCGGCATTTTGTTCGCCGGCGGAGTTCTCGTCATGGGAATCCCGAAGCATCTTTCGGAGACCGAGGCCTGATTGACGCCGTCTTCGCCTCCGCGGAAGTTTGAGTGACTCATCGAGCCGATCAAAGTTGCATTTCCAGTGAGTCGTTCCGTGATCGATGCTCCCGCAATCTGGGTTCACTGGCTGGGCGGCATTTTGCTGCTCGTTGCGAACGTGGCGTGTTGGACCTCCACATTGTTCAACCTGCCAGGGAATTGGGGCATCGTCGCGCTGGCAGCCGTCTTCGCGGCGCTTCTCCCCGAACAGGAAAATGGACTCGGGATGACCTGGTGGGTGGTGGGCGGACTGGCGGCGCTGGCAGGGCTGGGCGAACTCCTGGAACTGGTCGCCGGAGCCGCTGGGGCTGCCAAGCTCGGCGCCAGCCGTCGCTCAATCGCACTCTCGATGCTGGGCGCAATGATTGGAAGCATTGTGGGAGCCTTCATCGGCGTGCCCGTGCCAATCGTCGGTTCCATCATCGCGGCTTTGGGCGGCGGAGCGCTCGGTGCGTTCGCGGGGGCATACCTGGGCGAAACCTGGAAGGGTCGCGCGGATCACGAAAAGCTCTCCATTAGCAAAGCCGCTCTTGTCGGGCGTTTACTCGGCACGGTCGGCAAGCTGATGGCCGGGATTGTCATGGTGGCCTATGCAACAGTTGAATCTTTCTGGATGTAAATAGCGTCTGACCTCACAATCGGCTTGTTCCACGGCCTCCGCTTCGACGAGCGTTGAGCAGCAGTCCCACGGCTTCTCTGACGGCTTCGGAACGATTCCAGCCGAGCTTCTCGGCTAATGCGTCCAGCCGTTTGACGAGCCCGATCGGCAGTGCGGCGCCAATCTGGATTGTCCCGTGGGGGTCAAGCGGTTTGCGGCCTGCGCCATCCCGCGCCCCGCCGCGTTGCGCTTTCTTCTTGGCCATTTTCGTCCACTCTGAAAAGGTAGGCCGACGTCACGCGGCCACTAATACGACGAACTGGCTAGACGCACAGTATACAGCGTGTGCTTTGCCAGTATTGTCGTCGTGCACTGAGAACGCAACGAGTCGCGGAAAATCCGCTACGCTGGCGGTATGGACGAGAAGCGTAAATTACCATCGCGACGCTCAATCAGCGGGGACGGAGGTTTGAACAATTCTCCGACGTAAAGAACGCTCCTCCACCCGAGTAAAAGTCGCTGAGACACTGCTCGCAGAGCGTCGATTTAACTCAAACCGTCCGAAAGCGAACGGCCGCGGTGTTTCTAACACCCCGGCCGTTCTACTATTGGCAGTCTCGTATCTGCTTGACAAAATTTGCTGGGGCATGCCAGGATTTCATTTCGGTTGATCACATCCTTGAATCCCACGACTTGAGTTGTTTTATGTCCGCAGAACAAACTTCATCGGCGACAGCGCCTCCTCCGGTGGTTTCGACCGGCGTGACCAAAAAGGTGGCTATCGGCACGCTGTGCGGGATCTTGGTGATCTTCCTCGGGCTGGAATTGCTGTCGTTGTTGGCCTCGCAGCAGACGGAGCGCCAGCGACGAGAAATCGGCATGGTGGGCGGACGCTGCGAGACCGAGCAACGCGTCCCCGGCTGGTTGCAAATGCTCGCGGGGGACAACGCTCACTCATTCATGGATCATCGGGTCATCACACGAATTGTGATGTCGGGCGAAAAGATTAACGACACGCATGTGGCCAAGCTACCGCTGCTTCCTGACTTGCGAGTTCTCGAACTAGAGAATGCGCCCGTGACTTCCGCGTGCCTGGAGAGCATCGGGCGGTTCAAGACGCTCCAATCGTTGAACTTGTCGAACACGCAGGTCACCGACGTTACGCCGCTCGCCGTGCTGCCGGAGTTGCAGGTGCTGCAGTTAAATTTCAGCCAGGTGCGACGCGAGTTTCTGGCAGGCCTGTCTCAACTAGCGCACTTGAAGACGCTCGCCGCTGGATATACGCAAGTGACCGACGAGGGAGTCGTCGAGATCGCCAAGTGTCCGCTGTTGGAGGAATTGAGCATTGCGGGGGCGATCCTCAGTGAAAACGGACTTGGCCCGTTGCGGGAACTATCGCATCTCCGGCTGCTCGTCTTGAAGGATGCAAAGTTCGACGGCAAAGATCTTGAGAATCTGAAGGTGCCGTTGCCCAACCTCGAAATCGTCAAGTAACCGGGGATTCACGGTTCGCTTTGCAGCCGCTGTAATTGCGAGGCTGCGCCGGCATGGTGCGGATTCAACTGCAGCGTTTGCTCAAACTCTCGAGCGGCCGCATCCGGCAATTCGAGTTTCGCGAGCACCTGTCCCAGCAGATAACGGATCTCGGGGCGCTGCGGATCCAATGCGACCGCTCGCTCTAACTGATCTTTCGCCCCTTCGTAGTCGGCCAGACGAAAGAGGAACATGCCGAAGTTGTAGCGCCCGACGGTGGAATCCGGGAATTCCTCCAGCCCGGCCTCGAAGTGCCGCCGGGCCTCGTCGGGCGCTCCTCGATCGGCCAGCAGGGCCGCCAGGTTGATCTGCGCCATGGCGAAGAACGGGTTGATCTTCAACGCCTCGCGATAGTGGGTCATCGCAAGTTCGCCGTCGCCCTGAGCAAAATGCAGCTTGGCAAGATCAAAATGCGCATCGGCGGCAGCGGGGTTGGTCTCCAGTGCCGATTGATAAGCGGCCCGTGCTTCCGAAATTCGGTTCAAGGACTGCAAAGCCGCTCCCAGCGTAAGCCAGGCGGGCGTGAAATCCGGCGCGGCCGCGGTGACCTCCCGCAGTTTCTCGACCGCGGCTTCCGGCGACGAACTGAGCAGCTTGCGCGCTTCAATCTCCGCGTTGTAATAGTGCAGACGATCTTTTACGTCCGGCAACTGTTCCTCGTTGTCTGTAGGCTCTGGCGCTGCAGTGCCGGAGACATAACCCAAGTCTTTCAATTGCCGCAAATGCTCCGCGTCGTAGTTCGTATCGCTGGAGGGGGCATCCGTCATTCGTCCGCGCACGGCGGCGAACTGCTGTTGCATTCGTTCCATTTGCTCCGTTGCCGAAGTCGCCAAATTCTTCAGTTCCCCCGGATCGTCATCCAGATCGTACAGTTCCGGACGCACGGACTGAATGTATTTCCAGCGGCCGTCCAGCACGGCGGCCAGCGGCGCCCAGCGGTAGGCGTCGTAGCAAGCCTCCGTTTCCGCGTAGAGAATCCGCGGAGCGATCGATTCGCCTCGCAGGGCCGGCAAAATGCTTTTGCCGCTGACGTGCGGCGGCGACTGCAGTTGAAGCACATCCACAATCGTCGGCAACAGGTCGACCTGAGAGACATCGGCTTGTGACCGATGTCCTGTTCGCAGAAACTTCGGACCGGACACGAGGAACGGCACGCGCAGCGTCGAGTTGTACAGCAGGAATCCGTGTTCCTGCTCGTCGTGCTCGCCGAATCCTTCGCCGTGGTCACCCACGACCACGACCAGCGTGCGATCGGCCAGTTTCTGCTGTTCGAGGTATTTGATCAGTCGGCCCACCTGTTGATCGGCGAAAGCGATGTCGCCGTCGTAGGGTCGATCGGCGAAGCGTGTGCCGAATTCCTCCGCATGCCCTTCGAAGGGAGCATGCGGGTCATACAGATGCACCCAGCAGAAGAAGGGCTGGTTGCGCGAACGCTTCAACCAGGCCAAAGCGGAATCGACGACCAGCCGGCCGCTGCGCATCAAATGCGTCTCGTGTCCGTGCCTTTGCCCGCCGGCCATGTCGTCGTCGTAAACTTGAAAACCCTGGTTCAGACCGGTCTTGCCGTACAGAACCACGGCGCCGACGAAGGCCCCGGTTGCGTAGCCGGCTTGCTGCAGGATTTCCGCCAGCGTAGGAATCTGCTCCGGCAGCGGACCGCGGCCATTGATGTGGATGCCGTTTTCCGGGGGATAGAGTCCCGTGAGCAGGGAGGCATGCGACGGCAGCGTCAACGGCACGGTGGCGTAGGCCCGCTCGAACAAGACGCCGTTGCGAGCCAGTTCATCGAACGTCGGCGTCAGCGCCGGTTCGTAGCCGTAGCAGCCGAGACGATCGGCCCGCGTGGTGTCGAGCGTTACCAGAAGGACGTTGTAGCGCGGCGACCGCGGGAGCACGACGGCGAACAACATCCAGGAAATCGCAGCGACCACCGCCACCAATAGCCCGATCCGCCACTTGCGGCTCGAAGTCTTCAATGGCATCTCGTTCCTGTGCTGGCAGGGAGCTTTTCTCTCCCCACCGTAGTTCTGCGTGTAAGCTACACCAAACTCGATTGGCGGCGGCTCATGCCGGTCGAATCTCGAAGATCGCTTCGATTTCCACCGGCACGTTGGACGGCAGCACATTGACGCCGACAGCGCTGCGGCCTCCTTTGCCGGCCTCTTCGCCGAATACCTGCACCATCAGTTCGCTGAAACCGTTGATCACCTTCGGCTGCTGCGTGAACTCCGACGTACAGTTGACCATGCCCAACGTCTTGACCAGTCGAACCACGCGGTCCAGGCTGCCAAGCGTCTCGCGCACTGTCGTCAGAATATGCAGCCCCACTAGCCGCGCCGCCTCGGCGCCTTGCTCGAGCGTCAAGTCCGAGCCCACACGACCCTGCTGCAATTTCCCTTCTCCCAGCCACGGGATATGTCCTGCCGTGTAGAGCAGGTTCCCCGTGATGACCGCGGGAACATACACCGCGACCGGTTTCGATGGCGGCGGCAATTCGAGTTTCAGTTCCTTGATCCGCTGCTCGAAGCGCCCGGGCTGGGCGTCCGCGGCGAAGGCCGCCGCCGGCCGCACGGCATCACGCCACTTCGGGACGACGATTCCAGCCCCAAGCCCGGCGCCGAACACAGCGCAATTCCTGAGAAACGCTCGCCGAGAGTCTGCTGTCATGATTCCGTTCCTGCACGATTTGGAATAGTCATTGCGATAGCGGTTATGCGACGCCTGTCTCCAGACTCTCCGCAAAACGGGCAATGTCGGCTTCGGTATTGTAGAGGTGCACGCTCAGACGATAGTCGATGCCGTTGATGCCAACGCCTTTCACGATCATTTTGTCCTTCGCGAATTGCTCCTGCAACTTCTTGTATCGGTCGCGATCCGGGACGCTGAAACAGACCAGGTGCGAGGCCATCGAGCTGCCCGGGGGAGGACTGTCGATCTTGACGTTCTGGGTGTTGCTCAGCACATCGTACAGGGAGTTCCGCAGGGTCATCAGCCGCTCGAAAACAGCGGCACGGCCGATGTTTTTCGCCCAGTCAATTGCGCCGCCCAGACCGATCGCTTCGGGCATACAGTTCGTGCCCCGAATCGCCGTGTAGAATCCGTAGCCGTCGTCGAGTTGCATCGGGCGGATCTGGTCGCGGGCCGCTTCGCTGATGTAAAGGAGCCCGGTGCCCTTTGGTCCCAGCAAGAATTTATGGCCGCTGGACGCATAGGCGTCGCAGCCGAGTTCTTTCACATTCACCGGCACTCCGCCCGACGATTGCGCGCCGTCGACAACCATCAGGCAATGGTGCTGATGGGCGAGTTCCGACAATCGGGCGATCGGAGTTTTGACGCCGTTGCTGAAATGGACGTAACTGCACAGGATCACGCGAGTCTCTTTGCGCAGGCCCTGGCGAAACGCGTCGACAATCTCGTCCTCGCTGGCGGGCGGGGATTTGATTTCGGCCACGTCGATCTCCACGCCGCGGGTCTTCTGATAAAACTTCCACGCGCCGAGCCCGCCGCCGTGTTCGTTATTGCTGGTGAGCACCCGTTGCCCGGGTTTGAGGCCGATGCCTTCCGCGACGAAATTGATGCCTTCGGTCGTGTTCCGCGTGACGGTGACTTCCTTGACGTCGCAACCCAATAGTTCTGCGACCTTGCCGCTGACGGCTTCGGCTTCGCGCAACACCGGGCCGAAACCCTCGTTCACCGGGTTTCCCTCAAGCCGCATTTCCACCGCCCGGCGCGCCTCGATCACCGGTTTTGGCGTCGAGCCCAACGATCCGGTGTTCAAATAAGTGATTTCACGATCCAATAAAAACTGTCGTGAAATCTCATCCCAGTCAATCACTCGAGATGAACTGGCGGCGGCAGACAACGTTTGAGCATTCGACGCGAGCAGCGTCGCGGCGCCGCTCAAAGCAAGCAGAGAGGCACGGCGTGAGAGCCGAATCGATGCGGAGAAATCGGATGGATTCATCGTGAATCTCCCTTCCAGAGAGGTGACTGGTCGATTGACCGACGAAGTGACAGGTTAAAATTGCACGTTTAATCTCGCGGCTAGTTAGCTTGCGGCCCGTCCGATGCGGCGTTCACTTCTGCTCCCAATTCCTGTGGCGCTACCGCGCCCTGATCCGCATCGGCAGACGATTGTGCAGTCGGCGGATCGGAATTCGCACCGTCCGCGGTCGTCGCAGGGGCGTCGCCGGCCGTCGGGTCTCCGGGCGGGAGCGTGCTGCGATTGGGGGGTGGCGGAGACTTGGCCACCGGACCGTCATCGAACAAGAGCTCTTCGGGAATCACGGTGGTGACTTCCATCACTTCCGGGTCATTTTTCTTGCCCGCCGCGCTGTAATGCACACAGAGCTCGCGCTGCTTCAGCAACCCGGAGAAATAATAGACTTCGTAGCGTTCTTCCGTGCCGTGCGCTCGTTTGACCTTGTCCCAATCGGGCGTGCGGCCGCCTAGAATCTTCCGCACCTTGTCGCCGGTGAGGCGATAATCCTGCGTTTCCGCTTTCTTCAGCTCCGCCAGCAACTGCGTGTGAGCCAGCAACATGCGGCTGTACGAAATGCCCTCGATGACGACGAGGATCAGCAGAACGCCGATCCCCCCTTGCACGAGGACTCGCTCGACGCGTGACCGTTTAGGCTTCGCGGGGGCGGGTTGAGAAGTTGTCGCATCGGTCATGGTGGTGGTCTCCGAAGATCAGTAAAAACGGAATTAATCTCTCGAAATCCAAGTAACGGATCGCGACCGGCGTCATGGCGGATCGGCTGAGTCCTGCGGAATGAGACGCTCGCGCAAAACGCTGAGCGGCTGCCGGCGTTCGACGGGGGTCTGATAGAACTGGTAGCCGAATTCGCTGAGTTGAACGCCAGTGAGCGACTCCAGCCCGATTCTGGCAAACTGGCGGTTGAGGACGAACGGATCGTCAAGGGCCTTGAGCAATTCGGGCAGCGACCAGGTCGCCTTGCCGCGGCACAGACTGTCGGCAGCCACCAATCGCACCGCTTCATTCGAGGACTTGAGCCAGCCGATCGCAGCAGGCTGACTGCGGTTCGGGTAGTTCTGCGAGATCGCCCGCGACAAATACGTCTTGCCGTACCATTCTTTGAGATACCCCAGCGTCCAGTCGATATTCTGCTCCACGTGGCACTGATTGCAGGCATTCGGCTGGTTCGCCTCGATCATCGAACTGAGCGTCGGCGAATATATCGTATGGGTCCGCACGACTTCCTGCAGGCCTTCATTAATGCGCGGCATGTGGCAGTTCATGCACCGCGCGCCATCGCTGTGCAGCGGGTGGTGTGTGTGGGCGATTCGCGCCGGCTCCGGCTCGTACTGCTGATGGCAGCTCAGACAGATCGCATCATCCGCGGCGGGAGGCTGCGACCAGCCTTGTCCCAGCGTTTCGTGCGGATTGTGGCATCGCACGCAGGTCAGTTGCGAATAGCACGATCCGCGCATCGCGTCGGTGTATTCGGTCGAGTTCCACGTCGCCATGCCGCCGGCAAACTGCGGGCGTCCCCCCGCGTGGCACCGTCCGCAGGCCCAGTTGACGTTGTCGTGCGTACGCCCGAGGTCGTGTTCCGCTGTATGTCCCCGCACAACCGCTTCGGGGGCGTGTGGGAAGAACTTCGGCTTCTTCAGCCGCCCCTCCGCATGGTCCTTGTTGCCCAGGTGACACGCCTCGCAACTGACGCCGAACGTCACCGCGTGCTGCGGGGCGGGCAGGTTTCGATACTCCTTCAGAATGCCGGCGAACTGATCGTCGGTCACTTCCCGGGGTGTGAGGCCGGACGGCCACAACTCGGGCCGCGCCGCCTGCACGTACTGGGACAGCGACAGATCGACTTTCGCCGGGATGTGCATGCCGAACAATTTCTGATGCCGAACGAACATGTCGCCCGCGGCGAACGTTGCATGACAGAAATTGCACTGACTGCGATACAAGTCCATCGCGCTGCCGGCGTAGTCCGCAAACTCTTTGACCGGCCAGTCGTTCCGCGGCACATAAGGGTCGTGCCGTTTGTTCTCCGGGACTTCCCCGTGCACATGGACCGCGGGAACCCATTCTTTCCGGGAGATCCAGTAGCCGAGCGGCAGCACGTGATCGTCGTGATACAACGGATGATCGGCCGGTTCCGGTCCCGAACGTTGCCGCCCCACGTAATATTGGAAGAAACGCGAGCCGATCGTCTGCGTGACCACATATTCGCGCCGCACCGGATCGCGTTCCAGGCGCATGCAATACTTGTCGCCCTCGCGATAGAACGTGACGACCCCGCCCAGATACGGCAGCGTGCGGTCGGCAAAGTCGCCTTGGACCTCGATATTCTCCACCAGCGCATTCATCCAGCGATGCGGATGGTTGGACCAACCGTCGTATTGTTTCTTGTGGCACGACTTGCAGGCCTCCGGCCGCGCATAGTCGGACGGCCGCAAGTTGCTGGCCGGCTCCGCCCCGACTTGTTGCTGGGCGAGGGGAGCGGGGAATTCATCCCACCAGAGGGAATAGTTGCCGAACAGTTGCATGCGTCCCGGCTTGACGGTAGTTGTTGTCTTGGCCGACCGTACCGGGCGTGACGGCAAGAGGACGTACACGCCGGCGGCGATCAAAGCGGCGATGACGCCCCCCGCTCCAATGGCCCATGCCAGCCGACGCGTTCTCATTCGGCGACTTTCTCGTACTGCCGGAGACGTCTGCGATTCAATCAGTCTGCGACTGATCGGCCGAAAAAATGACCCGGCTGGAGTTCCAGACCGGGTCACTGTTCGGCATTCGACACGACATCCAAACTGCAAGAGCTGCGGAGCGAGCGGATCAGAACTCGCTGGTAATCTCACCGCCGCTGGTGGTGCCCAGCGCCTGGTAGTTGATGAAGTCGATGTTCTGACTTACGAACCGCACCGCGCCGTCGGCCATCAGGAAGTGAGCGCCGCCCACGTGATGACTGGAGAAGACGCAGGAGTTCCCGGACGAGTCGTAGCCGTTGGCCGGCGTCAACGGTCCTTTCCACATCGGGGCGCCAGTTCCCAACATGCTGTCGCCTTCGGTGCCAGTCAGCGTCCAGCCCCACGAATGGGCCTGGTCAACGGCGCGTTCACCGACGGCGAACGTGTTGCTGGTGCCATCGGTCACGTCGCCGATCCGCACGCGCGCGACGTAGCGAAAGACGCCGTTGTACTCGGTGTACAGGCCGGGATTGCCCGGGTAAGGCTCCGTACCGCCGCTGACGGTGATGATGCGATGGCGCGAATTTGGACCGTACGATCCATTCGTGTTGATGCGGAACGGGCTGCTGACGTTGCCGCACACCCCGTGGTAGTTGGCGTTAATCACGGGAAGCGAGGTGCTGTACGCCGTGTTGCCGAGCGGGTCCGACGGACAGCCGAGAACGGTGAACGGGGTCGTCGCCCAATGCTTCACTCCGGCCGCCGTCAGTGCGTCGGATTGATGCTGGCTGGTGTAACAGGCCGACCCCTGGCCGCGGCAGGTGCCGCCAGTCGAGTCGATGCCGTTGGCGAAGTTGATCAGATTGTACTGGGCCGACTGATCAATATACGGGAGGATGTAGACTTTCCAGCCCCAGAGCGAATACCCGACTCCCGTGGGGAACATGTTGAAGACGTCGTGGTAATTGTGAATGGCCAGACCGAGCTGCTTGAGATGATTGCGGCACTGGGTTCGCCGGGCCGCCTCGCGCGCCTGCTGAACCGCGGGCAAGAGCAATGCGATCAGAATGGCAATAATCGCAATGACGACCAACAACTCGATCAAAGTAAAGCCGCGTTTTCGACGAACTAGCATATCCGACTCCTTGTGGAAACATGAGCGTTGCGTCACAGAGTGTGACCAGATCGAACAGAATGAATCGAAACAGATGGGATGCAATAAACTCGACAAATTCAAACGTCGAATGGCCTCCTTTCTTGCAGTAGACGTCTACGTGTTGCGTAGGTCCGCCCAGCCCACTCGTGGTGACAATGGCCCGCTCAGCCGATTTGCTGCAGTCAACAGGGAACTTCTGCCAAGCCCAATTCCTATCGCGACCAAGCCGCTTCTTTGTGGTCTTAAGGCTTTTCCTTGCGGCCGCTGCCGGCAGCGGCCGCCACGGCCGTATCGACGTCGAAGTCCACCGGAGCCTTGAAATCCTGATCCTTCGCGACAGTGGTCTCGAGCTTCCATCCCTCGCGAGGCATCGATTTTTTGAAGCGAGTTTCCGGAAGAATCTCTGCATCCTTTTTCGGCGTGCCCGGAGGAACCTCGGCGCGCGGCAGAGTTTGGTAGATCACAACATTCTGCCCCCCCTCCACAGGTCCGTTCTCTTTGGTGAACTGGTACAGGCCGTCCTTGATTTTCGTTGATGCTGCCGGGCCGCCGCCCGTGGGGATGAATTGGATCGTCCCGTCATCGACGGGTTGTCCCTCGCGAACTACGTTTCCAGAAACTGGAAAGCGAGCCGGCCCTGTCGGCCCGCCGCAGCCTGATGCGAAAGCGCAACAGATGATCGCCGCGACCGAACAAACTGAGCGCCAGGTCAACGGCACTCGTAGCGAATCGAGCCATGCCTCATCCTGATAAGCACAGGTCATTGAATACCTTTCCGGGAGGCGTGCTCCCCCAAGATTTTGCCGATGGGTCCAACGGTATCGAGAAATTTTAATGCAATTTCGAAGCGAGAATTCGCCTCGATAGGTTCGCAAGAAGTGCGAAACGCTCAGCCGAGAAACGTGCAAAAATCACACGCCAGGAGTTGCCTCCCGCATAATGTGTTACAAATCTTGTTGCGCGACGAACGCTCAGGCGTGCGGCGAGCCGACCATGTCTTTGGGAAATAATCCGAGTTTGAAAACACTCACAGAATTGATGTTGGAAGTTATTACAAAATTCATATGCGGCTAGTCAATCATCCAGATTGAAAAAACGACAATTTGAGGGAAAGAACTCCGAATGCACACAAAATCGAGCGTCGATCCCTTCCCTTCGCACGCTCAGCGACCAGTTATCAAGGCGCGCGAAGCTCGTGCTGTTTTAGTGCACTCCAGAATCCGTTCACGTCCTCCGGATGGATTTTCGCCTGCCGCGCTCGGTACCATGACCATCCATCCGCTGCTGACTCTGGCTTGCTATCAACCACATCACCTATGGCATTCCCCGGGTTATTCGCATTCGGTCGTATCACACGGCGACCGGTCCTGTTTGCCGCGGGACTCACTGTACTGTTGGCGGCTGCGATTGGCGGCTATGCTTGGCGGCACTCGACTCCGAGACGCAATCTCATCCTGATTACGCTCGATACGACCCGGGCGGATCGCCTGGGTTGCTACGGCCATCCGGCGGCAAAAACGCCTGCGATGGATCGGCTGGCGGAGCGTGGTGTTCTTTTCGAGCGGGCGTACGCCCCGGTTCCACTCACCCTGCCGTCGCATGCCACGATTCTCACCGGGCTCTACCCGCCCGAACACGGTTTGAGAGTCAACGGCCAGGGAGCGTTGCCGGCAGGAATTCCCACACTGACAACAGGGATGAACGACGCCGGATATGAAACCGGTGCATTTATCGCTGCTCCGATCGTTCTGGAGCGAAAATACGGGCTCGCGGAAGGATTTGACGCCTATGATGATGACCAAACCGGCTCGATTGCCGGATTGCAGGGGCACTACGGGTATCGTCCGGCGAATGTGGTGGTAGAGGCCGCGCTGCGCTGGTTGCAACCCCGCTCTCGGCAGCGGTTTTTCTGCTGGATTCACCTCTATGATCCGCACTACCCCTACCTGACGCATGAGGACGAGTTCGGCGAGCAGTTTGTCGGCGAACCGTACGACGCGGAAATTGCTTTCGTCGATCGCCAGATTCAACGCATTCTGGACTCGCTCGACCGTTGGGGAGTTGCGGAACAGACTGCGATCGCGGTCGTTGCCGATCATGGCGAATCGCTGCACGAACATGGCGAGCGGACGCATGGAATGACCGTGTATGAACCCGCGTTGCGTGTGCCGATGATCATCAGCATTCCCCGGGGATGTCGTGCCGGCCACCGCGTTGCGGAACCGGTGTCGCTGGTTGATGTGTGCCCCACGCTCCTTCAGTCGCTTGGGCTGCCGGCAATTCGGTCGGTCAGCGGCCGTTCGTTGACGGGTGCGCTCCGCGGGGAACCGCTTTCCCCGGTTGCCTGTTACGCCGAATCTGATGAGCCGTATCAAGAAGCCCGTTGCGCATCGCTGCGCGCGCTGATCACGGCGGACAAGAAATTTATTCGCAGTCCGATCGCAGAATTTTATGACTTAAAGGAGGACCCTGGCGAACTCCGGAATCTCGCGGCCGACCAACCGGAACTTGCACGCCGAATGGACGAGGAGCTTCGAGCTTGGGAAGAGCGGATGCAACGACGCTCAGCCGTCGATCTGGCCTTAACGAGCCAGGAACGACGGACACTCTCCAGCCTGGGTTATGCTTCGCGGAGCGATCCTGCGCCTGATGACACAGCGGGCCTGCCGGACGTCAAGGAACTGCTGCCCCTCTTCAATAAGCTCAACGATGCCGATGCGCTGATCGAATCGGGGCAGGCTGGTGCTGCGGAGTCCATTCTGCGTGAGATCCTGGCCGCACACGCCGACTACTCCAAAGCCCATGACCGGCTTGGCCGCTGCCTGCTACAGTTGAATCGTCCGCAGGAAGCCATCGCCGCATTCCGCCGCAGCCTCGATTTGGCCCCAGAGGTGGATCGGGTCCGGACGACGCTGGGCGCAGCTCTGTACGTCATAGAGGACTATTCCGCCGCCGCAATCGAATTCGAACGCGCGCTTCGTGGCAGCGGCGATTTGATCGAGGCCCGGTACAACTACGGGTTGGCGCTGGAAAAGCTAGGCCGCCGGACCGAGGCCATCAAGCAGTACGAGCAGTGTCTCGACCACACGCCTCATTTCCTGCCGGCGCGTCAACGACTACAGGAGCTTACCACCGTGGATTGACCACAGTTTGCAGTCCCGGAATACGAGGAATTTTTTCGCATTCCCCTTTAAGTGGCTGCGTTTTTCCAGCAGTCCTGCGGATGCAACAACTCGAGGGAATGCCGCATTCAAACGGCAATTTGGGTTTCGATCGGCCTATTCATAAGCTAATCTATATGGATGCTCAAATTTTCGAAATTTCCGATCAAGCGACGTCTTCGATCGCTGCCGTTCGACAGCGTCTTGTTCGCACTGTCGACGCTGTGCATTGCGGTGGCCCCTGTGCATGGAGCGGATCGGCCGGTCAGCTTCATCAACGATGTGATGCCGGTGTTCACCAAGGCCGGGTGCAACGCCGGCATTTGTCACGCCAAAGCGGGCGGCGGGCAAAAGGGCTTTCAGCTTTCGCTCTTGGGCTTCGAGCCGCAGGACGATTACGAGCACCTCGTGAAGGAAGGCCATAGCCGGCGGCTGTTTCTCACGGCCCCGGAACAGAGCCTAATCCTTTTGAAAGGTTCCGGACAGATTCCACATGGCGGCGGAATTCGGCTCGACAAGCAATCCGAAAGTTATGCACTGCTGCTCGACTGGATTCGCCAGGGCGCGAAGTACGATTCCAAAGACACGCCGCAATTGACGGCCTTCGAAGTCGAGCCGCGAAAGGGGACTGTCCCGCGGCAAGGCCAGCAGCAGTTGCGGACGCTCGCCCGCTATTCCGACGGCACATCGCGCGACGTCACCAATCTGTCGCTGTTCGAATCCAACGATCGGGCGATGGCCGAAGTGAGCGACAGCGGACTCGTCAAAGTCCTCGATCTGTCGGGCAAGTTCTCGGTGATGGTCCGCTTCCAGGGACGCAATGCGGTCTTCAGTGCGGCCGTCCCGCTCGGCGCGCCGGTCGAATCGCTGCCGCCGGTGAAGAACGCGGTCGATGAATTCGTGTTCGCCAACTTGAAGGAACTCGGCATCCCGCCGTCGCCGGTTTGCGACGACGCCACGTTCCTGCGGCGCGTGACGCTCGATATTAGCGGTCGTCTACCGACAGCAGAAGAATCGCGGGCGTTCTTCGCCAGCCCCGAGCCGGACAAGCGGGAGCGGGTGATTGACGACCTTCTGCGTAGCCCGGATTATGCCGACTACTTTGCCAACAAGTGGACGGCGTTGCTCAAGAATCGCCGCGACGACGCCAGCGACACGGTGTCGAACTTCGCCTTTCACGCCTGGGTCCGCGACAGTTTTCTCGCGAACAAGCCCTACGACGAATTCGTCCGCGAGTTGCTGGCCGCGACTGGAACGATCATCGGCAACCCGCCGGTCGCTTGGTACAAGCGCGTCAAGGAGCCGAAGCAGCAACTGGAGGACGTCGCCCAGCTCTTTCTCGGCGTCCGGTTGCAATGCGCACAATGCCACCATCACCCATTCGAACGCTGGAGCCAGGACGATTATTACTCGCTCTCCGCGTTTTTCTCGCAGGTCGGCCGGAAACCGTCCGAAACGCGCGGCGAAGATTTGATCTTCCACAAGCGCGGCGTCGCGACGGCGACGAACATCAAGACGGGGCTTTCGCTCAAACCGGCGGCGCTCGGCGATACGATCCCGGAGATTTTGCCCGACGAAGATCCCCGCTTGCGCCTGGCCGACTGGATGGGCGATCCCAAGAACCCGTTCTTTGCCAAGGCGCTCGTCAATCGCTAC
>CAZDGB010000024.1:0-26485 GCA_964504645.1 uncultured Planctomycetaceae bacterium
CCCCCTTTCACGCCGCCGCCGGCGAGCCAGTTCGTGAAGCAGAACGGATTGTGATCGCGGCCGAGGCTCCCCTGAGCGCACGGCATGCGGCCGAATTCCGTCGTCCAGTGAACGATGGTGTCGTCCAACAGGCCGCGCTGCTTGAGGTCGGCGATCAGTGCCGCCGAGGCCTTCGCCATCGCCCAGGCGAGCGGGCCGTGGTCGCGCTGGATGTCTTCGTGCGAATCCCAGTTGCGGCGAGGGAAGCCGTTGTCGCAACCCGACCAGACCTGCACGAACCGCACGCCCCGTTCCAAGAGCCGCCGGGCGACGAGGCATTTGCGGCCGAAATAATCGAGTTCTTCCGGCCCGTTGATTTCCGTCGGCCAACTCGGCGCGCCGGTTTGGATGCCGTACATCTCCAGGATGTGTTTCGGCTCCTGCGACAGATCGAGGGCTTCCGGCGCGGCAAGTTGCAGACCGGCGGCGAGTTCATACGCCTTGATCCGCGCTCCCAGCCGTGCGTCGCCGGTCCGCTCGGCGGCGTGGCGCTGATTTAGCTTTTTCATCAGCGCGCGGGCCGCGTCGGAACTTTGCGGCGTGAGATACGGCGTCGCTACGGGGAATAGATCGTCGATGGGCGAATCGGAGCCGGGGCGGATGATCGTCCCTTGGTGCTGGGCCGGCAGAAATCCGGCGTCCCAATTCTTCTGGCCGTTCGACGGGTAGCCGCGATGATCGGGCAGCACGACGAACGTCGGCAGATTGTCGTTCAAGCTGCCGAGGCCGTAGCTGATCCACGCCCCCATGCCGGGAAAACCGGGCGTGAGAAACCCGGTCGATTGCAACAGCGTCGCCGTGCTGTGGACGCCCGACTTGCCGACGAGATTGTGAACCCAGGCGATGTCATCGACGACGGGACCGAGCGCGTCCACGATTTCCGATAGATGCTTTCCGCTCCGGCCGTACTGCTTCCACGTCCACGGCGAGCCCATCGTCTTGCCCGGCGCACTCTGAAAGAGTTCGACCGCTTCGCCGGGGTTCCACGGCTCTCCGCTTCGTTTGTCGAGTTCCGGCTTGTGATCGAACAGATCGACGTGACTCGCCGCGCCGGCCATGAAGAGTTGGACGACTCGCTTGGCCTTCGGCGGATGATGCGGCTCGGCGAGAACGCCCGGCGATGCGGCGCGGGCTTCGTCGTGCATCATCGCCGCCAGCGCGATACCGCCGAGTCCGCCGCCCGTGTGCCAGAGGAGGTCGCGGCGGGAGACGCGTTTAGCCGCGACGCGAAGGGTTTCCGCAGCGGAGCGCGCTCTTTGCTGTTCACAAAATTCCATCGTTATCGATTCCCGGAGAATGCGCTCCGCTCCGAAGACTCCGCGTCGCGGCTAAGAGTCGTCAATCCACGAACACAAATTCATTCAAATTGAACATCACGCGGCAGGCGTTTATGAGGCCGTGCTGATTGGCATAGTCGGTCAAGTCTGAGAGCTCATTGGCGCTCGGCAGACGGCTCAGCGCCAAGCGATATAGGGCAACGATTTGATGATTGACGTCGGCGTGGTTGGCGCGAATCCGCGCCGCCGTGTGTTTTGACATCGACAACATCAGTTTGTTGTTGAGCAGCGCCAGCGCCTGCAGTGCGGTGACGGTTTCACTCCGTTTGTCGACTTGCATCGACGGGTCGGCGCAGTCGAGGGTCGTCATGAACGGTTGCGGCTGCGAGCGGACGAGAAACCGGTACACGCTGCGGCGGTGGCTCGCCGGGTCTTCGGGGTCGTGCAGGCGGTATTCGTAATGCGGCGAGTGCTCCGGCTTCTCGACGACGAAATCCTGAAACGCCGGGCCGCCCATCCGGTCGTTCAGTTTCCCCGCGAGTGCGAGCACGCTGTCGCGGACGGCCTCGGCTTCTAGCCGCCGGCGATTCATCCGCCACAGCCAGACATTCTGGCTGTCTTTCGCGGCGTAGTTCGCATTCGACGCCGACGTCTGCCGATAGACGGCGCTCGTCACGATCTGTCGATGCAGATGCTTGAGCGAGCCGCCGCCATCGCGGAATTCGATGGCGAGCCAATCGAGCAACTCCGGGTGGCTCGGTAACTGGCCGTGTCCACCAATCCGCGGCCGAAGTGTTGCTGCCAGACGCGATTGACGATCGACCGCCACGTCAGCGGATGATCGGGCCGCGTGATCCATTTCGCCAACGCGACGCGGCGATCTCCTTCCATGTGGTCCGCCGGCAACACAAAGCTGCCGTTTTCCTCCGGCGAAAGCGGTACAAATCCCGGCCCGACTTCTTCGCCGGGCGAACGGAGATCGCCGCGATTCAGGACGTGGATCGGACGCGGTTTGCCACCGGTGGGTCCGGTGCCGACGAAGTTGCCGCTGCCGGTGTGGACCAGGCCGGCAAACGTGATTTGTTGCGGCGGCGATTGTGAGAGTTTCTGTGCAACGTGTGCCAGTTCCTGATCCACTCGCTGTCGACGGGCCAGCGTCTCGCCGCTGACCGACTTTTCGAGCAACGCCTGGCGCTCTTTCCATAACGCGTCGACATCTTTTTTCCCGACACCGTAGTACAAGCCATCGATCAGGTTCGATTTGCGCCAGCGCGGGCCGGCTTCAATGGAATCGAGTGCCGTGACCTTGGCGCTCGCCGCCAGATTGCGAGCATCCGCATCGAACGCCTTCAATTCCGCCAACGCGAAAATGAAATCGTTCATCCTCGGCGCGAGCTTCGTGGCCGTGATGCGGAGAAAGCGGGCCGCCTCGGCTTTGACTGGCGTCCGCTGCGGCGTCACGCCGGGATTCGGCACATCGGCCTGCGTTTCGTCGAGGACGAGTTGAACTCCGTCGGCGAACTCCGCGTGGTGGCTGAGTTCCACTTTGTAGCGGACCGGAAAGCCGAACCCGGCGCCGATGTTGTTGAAATCGTCGTGGCAGCCGATGAGTTCCAATTCGCGGATTTCGACCGGCTTGCCGAAATCGAGTTGCACCCATTTGACGGCGTTCTGCTGCGCTTCGATGCCGCTGTGGTAGCCGAACTCGACCGGCTGCGAGTTCTTGGCCGCTTGCTGCGCGGCGGCGATTCGCTGATCCAATTCCGCCAGCGGCGACCCGACTTGCCGAGTGATGTCTTCATCCATTTCGCGTTCGCGCCGCTGCAAATCGCGTTGCTGGGCCAGCAATTCGTTGCGGCGGCGCGCGACGACGGGATCGGCATCATAACGCCGCTCGGCCCGGTCGAGAGCCGCGAAGACGGCCTGCAAGCGGTAGTAGTCCGTCTGCCGGACGGGATCGAACTTGTGATTGTGGCAACGGCCGCATTGCACGGTGAGACTGCAAAACGTGTTCATGGTGTTCGTCACCATGTCGTCGCGGTCCAACAGCCGCGCGATCTGGCCGTCGTATTTCGACTCCGGCAACTCGGCGTGGCCGATGAAATCCCACGGGCCGGCGGCAATGAAGCCCGTTGCGGTCAGACCGTCCTTGGTCTCAGGCCACAAGACGTCGCCGGCCAGTTGCTCCTGCACGAAGCGGTCATACGGTTTGTCGGCGTTCAGCGAACGGATGACATAGTCGCGATAGGGCCAGGCGTGCGGCCGCGGCTTGTCTTTGTCGTAGCCGTGCGTGTCGCCGTAATGGACGACGTCGAGCCAGTGCCGAGCCCAGCGCTCGCCGTATTGCGGCGACTCGAGCATCCGGTCGACGAGTCGTTCGTACGCCAGCGGATCGGGATTCCGTACGAATTCATCGACTTCGTCCGGATCGGGCGGCAATCCGAGCAAATCGAACGACAACCGCCGAAACAACACGCGGCGATCGGCTTCTGGCGACGGCTCGAAGCCCTGTTCCCGCAACTTTTGCAAAACGAAATCATCAATCGGCGTCCGCGACCAACCGCTCGCCCCTTTCGCTTGCGGATTAGCAGGCCGTTGCATCGGCCTGAACGACCACCAATCGTAACGGCTCGCATAGCCGACTTTATCGACTCCATCCGGCCATGGCGCACCGGCCGCGATCCACGTGCGGACCGCTTCGATCTGCGGCGCGGAAAGCGGTTCCCCTTCCGGCGGCATCCGTTCGCCCGGTTCCGCCGTGATGCGCTGCAGCAAGAGGCTGCCTGCCTTGTCGAATAACGGGCCGGTGTCGCCGCCGCGCTGAGCGTCGATCTTGCGATCAAGCCGCAGATTCGCCTCTTGCTGGTCCTCGCCGTGGCAGCGAACGCATTTCTGGGCGAAGATCGGCTGAATGTCGCGAACGAAGTCTATTCCCTCGGCGTGCAAGTCTCCGAGAGAAATCCATCCGAGGGCGATCAGGGTCAGGACGAAACGCACCGTGAGAGCTCCGACAACTCGCAGGAATTCGAGGTCAATCGGCATCGAGCAGATACAGGTCCGTGTCGCCGTTGCGTTCGGAGACGACCAGCAGTTCGCGGCCGTTGGGATGCCAGACGGGGAAATCGTCCCGGTCGGGGTGATCGGTGAATCGGCGCACGTTCGTGCCGTCGGACTGGATCGTATAGATTTCGAGATTGCCGTCGCGGGCCGAAGAAAACACCAGGCGTTTGCCGTCGGGAGACCAGGCCGGGCGCGTGTCGCGGAGCGGGTGATCGGTCAATTGCCGGACGCCGCTGCCATCGGCGTTCATCACGTAGAGATGCAGGCTGCCGTCGCGGCTGGAACAGAACGCGATCTGCCGGCCGTCGGGGGAGACGGCCGGCCAGAGATTGATGCCGGTCGAATTCGTCAGCAGCTTGAGATTCTGCCCGGCGAGATCGACAGCAGCGATCTGCTGACCGCCGACGTCCGACAGCGTGAAGACGACTCGTTCGTGTTGCGGATCGAATTTCGGCCCGCGAACCGTGGCGCGGGCTTCACGGGGAATGTATCGCGCTTCCGTCTTTTCTTTCAGGTCGCGAATCACGAGGATCGACTGCGGCGCGGTGTATGTCAGCATGAAACACAGCCGGCGTCCATCGGCGGTGACGTCGGCGTCGAATTGGTGCGCCGGATTCGCCGAGTCGACTTTCTCCAAATCGCCGTCGCTCAAACGGAGCCGGACCAGCGAGACCCGCGTCGGCTCATCGTGAACGGCATAGAGGATCTCTTCGCCGTTCTTCGAGAAGACCGGCGACAACTTGAGCGAACCGTCCCGCGTGATACGCCGAGGTTCGCCGGCGAGTAGCGGACTCACGAGGAACAACGCAAGAGTGCACACGAGTGGAAGGTTAGAGCAGCTCATCGATCACATGCCCTCCCTCCAGCACGCGCAACTCGGCTCGCTGCTGCGAACCGATGCCCGCCAGTTCCAACATCGTCGCGCCGACCATCTCCGGCGTGATTGGCAGAGTCGCGGGGAATTCACCGCGCGGGTCGCTCTCGCCGACGGCGCGTCCCGGTTGCACGCCGCCGCCGGCCCATACCGAGAAATAGCACGGATGCCAGTGATCGCGCGAGCCGATGTTGTTGATCCGCGGCGTTCGTCCGAATTCGCCCATGCAGACCACGAGCGTCGTGTCGAGCAAGCCGCGATTTGAGAGATCGTCGAGCAGCGTCGAGAGCGCCTGATCGAGCAGCGGCCCGTGCCAGTCGGCCAGCAACTCGAAGTTGTCGGCGTGCGTGTCCCACCCGTAGTCGGAGAACGGATAAAACACTTCGGCGAACTGGCTCCAATTCACCTGCACGAACGGCACGCCAGCTTCCACCAAACGGCGGCCGAGCAAGCAGCTTTGTCCGAACGATGTCTTGCCGAAGCGGGCGCGGGTTTGAGGTGATTCCTGCGAGAGATCGAACGCATTCAGCGTGTCGCCGCCGCGCAGCAATTGAAACGCCCGCTGATGGATGCCGTCCCATTGATCGAGTTCGGTGCGATCGAGCGTGCGTTGCGTTTCATCGAGATATTTCAACAGATGCCGGCGGTCGTCGAGCCGCAGCGGCGAGAGGCCTTCCAGCAGTTTCAATTCGGGAATCGAGACCAGCCCCGTTTTGTCGCAATCGACCATGAAGGGATCGTAGCGCGGCCCCCACGCGCCGCCGCCGAAACCGAAGCACGGACCGACGCCGTCGCCGACCGGGCCGCGCGCCAGAGAGATGAACGACGGCAACTGGCTGACGCCGCGGTTGCGAGAGACAATGGAACCCAGGTGCGGCGGATAGCTCCCCGGTTTGCCGTTGGCGTCTTCGCCGCCGTCGCTCGGCCGGCTGCACGTCCAGGCGATAGACCCCGCCGGGCGGTGTCCGCCGTGATAGTTGACGTTGGTGCGCACGACCGAGAACCGGTCGCTGCGGGCGGCGAGCCGCGGCAACAGTTCCGTAAACTGCATCCCCGGCGTGCGGGTCGCAATCGCCGAGAACGGGCCGCGATATTCCGCCGGCGCGTTCGGTTTCGGATCGAACAGATCGAGATGGCTCGGCCCGCCGACGAGCCAGACAAGCAGCACCGATTTGGCCTTCGGCGCCGCGGCGGCGAGGGCCGGGGCACTCAGCACGCCGCCAGCCAGCGGAATTCCGGCGCCGATTCGGACGAACGACCGCCGAGAGAGTCCTTGGCAATCGCGCGTTTTGAACTGGCCCAAATCGAACATGGCGGCTACTCCTGGGGCTATCATCCTCGGCGAATGCAACAAGAGTCAAGCGGCTATCTTGACGCCAATCAGCGGTAAGGCCATCGATTAAGAAACAATTGAGCCAACATATCATTTTCGGCGGAAATTGCGGCAATCGCCCTGCGAAACAAAGAAAGGGCGATTTCGGCCTGATTCAGTCTTTGCCCCTCGGCAAAGTTCTGCCCTTGGCGATGAAAGAAGGCCAAGACATTTGGGTCTGTTGCCATCTCACTGTCAGCCAGCGCCGTCAATTGTTCCCGCAAGGAATCGAAGTCGAACAAGCTCTCTGGCAAGGACGCTTCCTCTTCAATCGGCCACTCGCGATAGCTGATTTTGGCCGAACCATCTGCCTCAATTTCCAGCCGCCACGCGTGATGAACCATTAGGCTTATGAGGCGAACGGGGCCCTGGTTCGCAGTTAAGAATTCAATGCCTGCCGGATCATTGGCGCCAAAGAAGTAATCCCCCCAGAGATGCGCCGCGAGCAGGTTGTTCCACAGATAGAAGTTGTACCCCGATCCATGAACGTAAGGTCCGTCCAACCAGACGGGCACGGCCTGGGAAATCTCCGCTTTGAATCGCGAACTTAAGCCGGCATCGCTCAATGTACAACGCGAACTGAGCGTCATCTCCTGCAAGACAAAAGTTACGAGAAATCGTGAAAGCGATTCGCAGACCATCTGCTCGCCTTCCACGGGATCGCCTTCGTCATCAAAATAGTCACCTTCGCACCAGACGGGCGGGTCGTCTCCATGGTCCAGCGTACGGCAACACCAGCAACCCTGGTTCTCGCAGAGAAAAGTCAATCTTCCGTCGGAGCCGTATTCGACTTTATCCAGCGGGACGAGGTGGTCCTGACAATCAAACGCCGATTTCTGTTGCGAGGATTGTCCGTCGACAGCCGGCCAACGCCCGGCGAACTCATATAATCTCTGCAAAGGCATCGGCAGCGCGACTGCAACGAAAGCCTCTGACTGCTCCCCGAATTCAGGCCTCCGTGTTCCCAGCCAGAATTCGATGAACCGGCACAGGGCCTCCACGCGCTCGGTCGAATTGACGGCACCCATCAGATTCGGAATTGCGTCGCTCACGTCCATCTCCCAGCGAGCAATTCTAGAAGACAAGTACGAACCGAATCTATTTCGGCGGCGGAAACTCCAGTGCCGGTCCGAGACGAATATTTTTGAACGCCACGCGCGTGCTGTGATTCTGCAGGCCGAGGAAGCCTTGCTTCAGTCGCAGTCCGAAGCCGGGGACGGTGGCGTCGGAGAGGTTCGTCACCAGCACGCCGTTGTGCAGCGTCGTCACCTGGCCGCCGCGGCAATTGATCTCCAGCGTGTTCCATTGCCCGGCCGGTTTCGCGTTGCGGGGGTTCGCGCCCACGAAGTCGTAGATCGACGCGCAATACTGGAAGTCTTTCAGCGTCTTGTAACTTTCATGGGCGTCGTCGAGGACTTGCACTTCAAAGCCCGCGGGCGGCTGCTGGTCGTTCTCGCGGTGATGATTGCCGTCCTTCGGCACGCGGACGTAGACGCCGCTGTTGCCGCCGGGCGAGACCTGGTAATCGAACCGCAGGTTGAAGTCGCCGTACTCCTTCCCGGACCGCAGCCACGGCCCCTTATCGCCGGTGCAGACGAGCATGCCGTCCTCGACCTTCCAGCAGCTTTCGAGCGGGGTCGTTTCGCCCGATTCCCAGCCGGCGAACGTTTTGCCGTCGAACAGCGGCTGGAACCCGACTTCCGTGAGCGAAACGTCTTTCAGCAGGAACTGCCCGCCGTTGGGAACTTCGATCTGAAAGCCGATGTAGCCGAGTTCGGGTTTCAGGCCACGAACGTCGTAGGCTTCTTTGCCGTTGATCACGAGCCGGGCGCGATCGCCGACGATGGTCAGTTCAAAATTGTTCCACTCACCCGGCTTTACGAGGCCGGAGGTCTTTGTCCCGGCAATGCCGATGATTTCGCCTTCCTTGTTCTCCTGCAAATTCGATTGATACCCCTTAGGGAACGGCTTGCCTTCGACAGGATTGGCGCGGAAGAAAACACCGGCATCGTATTCCGTCGGCTTGAGGTTCTTCCACGAGAAGCGCAGCACAAAGTCTTGCATCGGATGCTCGGCCCGAATCCAGCCCAGACCCGATTTCAGCAGAAATTGCCCGTCGACGAGTTCGACCTCCGCGCCGTTCTCCACGATCCAACCATCAAGCGACTGGCCGCTGAAGTTCAGCCGATAATCCGCACGGCATACATGGATCGCGCACAACGACGCCGCAACAACGAGACCCGGAAGGAAGCGCATGCTCTCGAAGCTCCTCAGTGGATGGAATGCCCGATTGTTCCGTGGGCCGGGAGGCTTTGCAAGCGGCGTGTGTAGGGTTTGCCGAGGCTTTGCGAGGCGAACCGGTTTATAGAAGTCGGAAGGGGGAAGGCGGAAGTAGGACTGAAGTGATTTTCCTACTTCCGCCTTCCGACTTCGCCCTTCTGCCTTCAACGTTCCGGTTCGCCGCGCGGAGCCTCGGCAAACCCCACACATCAGTCGCGGCGGAGGGGTTGCAGAGTGGCTTTGAGCGTAATCGGCTTCTCGTCGCGCAGGATGCTCAGTTGCACTTCCTCGCCGACCTTGCGGTTGTCGAGCGCTTTGAACAGATCGCTCGTGCGATTGATGGGCCGGCCGTCGAGCGCCGTGAGGATATCACCCAGGACGAAGCGGCCGTCTTCGAAGTAGGATCCTTTCACGCCGGCCAAATCGGCGGCGCCTTCAGGCGAGACGTCGCCGATGACGATGCCCCCTTTGAGTCCGAGTTGCCGTTTGTTGTCATCAGTCACGTCGAGCACGCTGATGCCGAGGCCGACCCGTTCGATGCGGCCGGTGCGAATCAGTTCGGGGATATATTGATTAACGATGTCGACCGGGACGGCGAAGCCGATGCCCGCCGAGGTGCCGGACGGGCTGTAGATCGCCGTGTTGACGCCGATCAGGCGGCCGGCGCTGTCGAGGAGCGGCCCGCCGGAGTTGCCGGGATTGATCGCGGCATCGGTCTGAATCACCCCTTCGATGGGGCGGCCGGACGCTGATTCGATTTCGCGGCCCAAGCCGCTGATGACGCCGGTCGTCAGCGTGCGGTCGAGTCCGAACGGGTTGCCGATCGCGAAAACTTTCTGGCCGACTTGCAGATCGTCCGACGTGCCGATCGGCAGCGGCTTGAGCTGTTGCGGACCGGCGTCGATCTTCAGCACAGCGAGGTCTTTGTCCGGCGCGTAGCCGACAAGGCGCGCCTTCCAGAGCGAGTTGTCGGAGAATGTGACCTTCGCCGCATGCGCGTTGCGGATGACATGATAGTTCGTGACGATGTGGCCCTTGTTGTCCCAGACGAAGCCGGTGCCGGTTCCTTCGGGAATCTCCAGCGCCTTCAACCGGGCGCCTTGTCGCATCATGGCTTGGCTGGTGGTCGTGATGTGCACCACGCTGGGGGACGCCGCCTGGAAAATCTCGATCGTCGATTTCTCGTCTTCAGCGAGATTGCCGCGCGCGGCGACGGTGCGCGGCTCCGCCAACGGATTGTGCAGCGCCGAGGGAAACAGCCCGGCGTTCCGCAACATCAACGCCGCCACCACCAGCAACAACGCCGCCACCAACCAGACGTTCACGGCCTGCGGTTGGTTGGTCGTCGTCGAACTGCGGCCCTGAAACGAGGAATCGGACATGGAGGAAATCCTGGTGGGTTGTGGCGGATTGAATGTTGGAAAGTAACCGCTTTCCCCACCCACAACCCACCGCCACCAACCTACACCCATTTCACCGAACTTCGTCCGACTATGCCAGATCGCCCACACGTTTCTCGAATTCGCGGACGGCGTGGAGGAACGACTGCCGGACTTTTTCCGGCAGCTTCGGAAACGCCCGGCGGACGTCGGCAGTGAGCATCGCTTCGGCGCGCTCCAGGGCCGACGTGATCCGCCGGATGGCCTGTTCCGGCGTCGGGGCCTCCCGTTCCTTCTGCGGACTGGGCGGCGTGATCGCGCCGTCGTGGAACGGGGCGTAATCGGCTCCCTCGTCGGATTGCCGGGCGACGCCCGCCATCGTCGGGACTTCGGACCGAGCGGCAGACGACGAACTTCCCGGCTGGCTTTCGCCGGGGACGCCGTCGAACGGCGCTTTCACCGCGACGGTTTCGCCGAGCAACGAGTACGGTTCCTCCTCGGCGGCCTGGGTCAAATCCTCGCCGCGCTGGGCGCGGCGCCAGGCCTTCATTTCGGCGACCGTCGCCTGGATTTCTTCCGCCCATTGCAGGCATTCGGCGGCGTCATCCCAGGTCAGCGCCGCGTAGAAATGCGACCATTTCAGGGCGGAATAATTCTCGCGGACGTCGGCAAACGTCTCCCAGACGCGGCGGCGCTGGTAGACCTGGTCCCCGCTGAGTCCGACCAGAACCGCGAAATCGGCGTCGGTGCGGCCGCGGGCAAAGCGCTTCGTCCACGTCGCTGCACATTCGCCGACTTCCCAATTGCATTGGCTGAGGGCCGATTGGGCTCGGCGAATCAGGTCGGCTTCGGTTTCCTTGGCGGTCGTGGGGGAACTCATGGAAAACTCCCGGTGTCGGAGTGAGAACGTGTCCGGCGTCCATGCGTTTTCGGGCGACCCTCCAAATGGTCCGATGAAGGCGGGCCATCCTATCCCGCGACCCGCTCGGCGACCAGTTTCGGACGCCTGAACAAAAGGGAATGGCATCAACCCGCTGTCATGGGCGCGATCTGGAGAATTTTTGCGGAAGGAGGGGGGACTCGCTCCGCGACTACGAAAGGCGAGCGGCGCGGCGTCAGCCCGCCGTGTTCTTCCTAACCCGCAAACTCATTCTGCCGCACTTGCTCCGGCGTGAATTCGAATGTTTTCTTCTTTGCCGTTTCTTCCGGGATGATCTGGATCAGATGGATTTGCACCTTTTCGTAGCCGTCCAGCGATTGATGCTTGCGGATCAACTCGAACAGCGTTCGCAGCGTCTCTTGGGTCGCTGGTTCATCAACGCCGGGGGGAAACGGGACGCGCAGCGCGATCCGTAACAGGGCGGGGTCTTTCTTGCGGTGGCCTCCTTCGACTTTGGGAAGCGAGTATTTGAACGTGCGGCCGATGGCCTCTGTCAGCGGGCGGAACGGCTTGGTATGCAGATCCCAATAGATGTAGATCACCGCCGTCGCGAGCAACCCGAGGCCGAGCATCCCGAGGACGACCTTCTTCCCGGAGATTTCCCGTACGCGCGGGGCGGGCGTGTTCATTTCGGTCACGAGCGCAGATCTTTCCAGAGTTGATCCAGGTCCGAATATGGGCGCGGCGCTCCAGCGTAGAACGCAACGGTTCCTTTCCGGTCGATGAGAAACACGCCGGGTTGCGGCGCCCCCTCGGTCGTCAGCCGGCCCCATTTCTGATGGATCGATCCATCAATGTCGCTGATCAACGGCCCCGGCCAGCCGCCCAGCCGTTCCAGCGCCGCTCGATTTTCCTGCGGGATCGTTTGGCTGAGCGCGACGACTTTGACGTCCTGTTTCGCGAGTTCCTCGGCGTGCTCTTTGAGAGCCATCATGGCCGCGTCGCGATCCGCGCCGACTGCTCCATCGAAGAACACCACGACGATGCGATGCCGGCCGGCATACGCCGCCAGGCGGAACATCTGGTTGTTCTCGTCGACCCCCTCGAACAGCGGCGCCGGGGCGTGAATCGTCGCGGCTTTCAGGCTGGCGTCGTAATCGTAAGGTTGGTTGGTCCACACCCGGTAGACGCACACCGCGGCGATGAGCGCCCCGGCGGCGAACAGCAATCCGAGTTGTGCGGTGCGTTTCATATTTTGGTTTTCCGAGCGGGGGGCGTGAGCCCCCTGATTGTGCGTATCACGATGGTCGACATCGCTTTCAGGGGGCTCACGCCCCCCGCTCGGGAGAAATTCTACTTCTGTGCCTTGGCGGCGGCTTTGTTCAACGCTTTCAAGTAAGCCTGAGCGCTGGCTTCGAGGATGTCGGTGCTGACGGCCTTCCCGTGGAAGCGCTGGCCCAAACACGAGATTTCCATCAGCACTTCGCCCTGCGCGTCCTTCCCTTCGGACACGCTGCGCACCTGGTAGACTTCCAGTTTGGCCGGCACGCCGAGGATGCGTTCCAGCGCCTTGCAGACCGCGTCGACCGGCCCATCGCCGATGGCGGCGTCCGACACCGTTTCGCCGGCTTCGTTCCGCAGTTCCACCGTCGCCGTCGGAATCGTGCCCGACCCGGCGGAGACGTGGAACTTCACCAACTGCCAGCGGTCGGGAGCGACGTCGACGCGGCTGACGATGAGGGCGACGATGTCGGCGTCGTAGACGTCTTTCTTCTTGTCGGCGAGCGCGATGAAATCGTCGAAGACTTTCTGGAACGCGGCGTCGTCGAGGTGATAGCCGAGTTCGGCCACGCGCGTGCGGAACGCATGCCGGCCGCTGTGCTTCCCGAGGACGAGGTTTGTGCCGACGTAGCCTACGTCTTCCGGCTTCATGATTTCGTACGTCGAGCGATCCTGCAACATGCCGTGCTGATGGATGCCGGCCTCGTGGGCGAAGGCGTTCTGTCCGACGATGGCCTTGTTCCGCTGCACGACCATGCCGGTGATTGTGGAGACGAGTCGACTGGCATGGCAGAGCTTCGGCGTGTGGATGCGGGTGTTGAGTCCGAAGTAATCGCGTCGGGTCTTGAGCGCCATCACGATTTCTTCGAGCGCCGCGTTGCCGGCCCGCTCGCCGAGACCGTTGATCGTGCATTCCACCTGCCGGGCCCCGGCTTCGATCGCGGCGAGGCTGTTCGCGACGGCGAGCCCGAGATCGTTGTGGCAATGCGTGCTAATCACCGCCTGGCCGATGTTCGACACGTGTTCTTTGAGGTACGTGATCACGCGGTAATAGTGCGATGGCACCGCGTAACCCACCGTGTCCGGGATGTTGACCGTCATCGCGCCGGCGGCAATCGCCTGTTCGACAACTTCCGCGAGAAAGTCGAGTTCAGTGCGGGCCGCGTCCTCGGGAGAGAACTCGACGTTGTCGCAATAACTTTTGGCGTGAGTCACGTGCTCGACGGTTGCGCGGACGATCTCTTCCTTCGCCATCTTCAATTTGTGTTCGCGATGGATGGCGCTTGTGGCGAGAAATACGTGGATTCGCTTTTTCTGTGCGCCAACGAGCGCCGCTGCCGCGCGATCGATGTCTTCCTTGCGGCAGCGGGCGAGGGCGCAGATCACGGCCCTGTCGCCGAAGCGGTCGGCGACGGCCTTCACCGCTTCGAAGTCGCCGGGCGAGGCGATGGGAAACCCGGCTTCGATGATGTCGACGCCGAGTTCTACGAGGGCTTCGGCGACCTGCAGTTTTTCGGCGACCGTCATGCTACAGCCGGGCGACTGTTCCCCGTCGCGCAAGGTGGTGTCGAAGATGGTGACGGTGTCGGTCATGATCGGCTCCCGAAACAAGGACGCTTCTGCGAAGCGTCGCGAAACATCAAACAAAAAAACCCTGAGGCCGGGAGGCCTCAGGGTTGCAATTGGCGTCAAAATTGCGGGCTGAAATTCCCCTGGACCTCGCTTTAACAGCGGGTAAGCAGCAGGCCGTTCAGTCGCAGCAATCGAGTCATCTTGGGCAGTTTCCTTAGGAATGATAGTAGTCGGTCTGATCCGTGCGGTCAAGCAGGACATTTCAGGATGCGCCGCAGCGAAAAAGGTTCGCGTCGGCCCCGCGACACTCGTAATCACTTGCAACTCCCGTCGCGGCCCGGCAGACTCCCTTCGCCATGACGATCGTCAACGCCTTTCGTCCAACAATCCCCGCCTGGCAGCTGGTCGCGGTCTGGCTGTGCGGCTTGCTCTTGTGCGTGTACGGACTATTTGACGGCGTCGCCCTCTGGTCTTACGGCTACTCGCTGGTGATGCTCCTGATCCTCGCTGCCGCCCCGGTGGTCTGGAACTGGCGAGGACGCCGGCGATTACGACCGGTGACGGCTGCCGTCCCGAGGACTCGCTTTCGATGCGGTGTCCAGCTCGCCGTCCTCGCCGCGTGTTCGTTGGGAATGTCGGTCGGAACATCGTTGCCCTTCGGTGACTTGCCGCCGGCGTATCACGACGAGTTCAGCTACCTGTTCCAGGCGAAGACGTACCTTGCGGGCCGCTTATGGTTTCCGTTGCATCCGATGCATCCGGAACTGTTCGACCAAATGCATGTGCTGAACGATCATGGCCGGATGGCGAGTCGGTATTTTCCAGCGACTGGTCTGTGGATGGCGCCGTTCGTTGCGCTGAATCATCCGTATCTCGGGCATTGGCTCTGCAATCTGTTGATCACCTGGTTCGTCTATGCGGCGGGTTGCGAACTGCGAAACGCACGGACCGGGTTTCTTGCCGGCTTGCTGACGGCTCTCTCGCCGGGATTGGCGCTCTTCGGCAATCTGTTGCTGGCGCATCAGCCGACGCTGTTAGGGTTGTCGTTCTTCTTGTGGAGAATGACGCGGCTGCAGCGCTCCGGCAGCAGCCGCGATGCCTGGGCCGCGGGCTTTGGCCTGGCGTGGGCCATGTTGTGCCGGCCGATGACGGCCGCCGGGTTCGCATTGCCGTATGGCGTGTGGACGGCGGTTTGGCTGACGCGCAGTTCTGTGCCTTGGACGTCGCGTCGGGGAGTGTTCTTCGGCTTCGCCGTGCCGTTGCTCAGCGGGTTCGCGATCCAACTCGGCGACAACGCGGCGATCACCGGCAATCCGTGGACGTCGCCGTATCAGCTCTACACCGAAACCTACACGCCGCGGCATGTCTTTGGATTCGACAATGTCGTTCGCGGCGAACAGCGTCTCGGTCCGAAAGTCCTTGACGGCTACGACCGGTGGGCGGAGAACCTGACGCCGTCGATAGCTGCCGAGAACGTCTGGAAACGTCTGGTCAACAGTCTGCTCTTCACGTGGGACCTGTTGCCGCTGGGGATGGCAGGCTTGTTGTGGATCCTGCTGTGGCCGCGCTGGGACTGGCGGCAGCGATTGCCGGGCTGCGCGATCGTCACGTTGCACGCCGTACATATTCCCTATTGGTACGCCGGCATCATGGACTGGCACTACGTGTTCGAATCGCTGATCCTGTGGACGCTGATCGCGGCGTGCGTGCTGGATGAATGCCTGTCGGATTGGCGACAAGCCGGCAAACCGTTGATGGCCGGCTGGCTGTTGCTATTTTGCGTCGTTCCGATCGCGGAGAATCTGGTGACGGTCCCGGAGGTGTGGAAAGCCAAGGTCACCGCCCCGATCGCCACGATCCGTTACCCGCGCCGCAAGCAGGCGGAGTTCCGCGAGTGGGTCTTCTCCACGGTGCGGAACGAACCGGCGCTCGTGCTGGTGGCGCCGCATCGAGACGAGGGGCATCTCGACTACGTGATCAACGATCCGGGCCTGACGTCGCCGCTGCTCTTCGGCCGCTTCCGTCCCGGCAAAACCGATGCGGTCCAGATCGCCAGGGATTTCCCGGACCGGCAAGTCTGGCTGTGCGAACCGGACCAGCATCGGCTGCGGAAGGTCGGAGAATAAACCGCGCGACAAAGCCCGGCTTTCGATCAACGCTTGCGAGTTCGCTCTACGTCGCCTTTGCGGGCCTTCGCAATTCCCCTATAATCCGGGCCAATCCCCAAACGCCCGGTTTGGGCCGGGTGTCTCACGACGGCGAAATGGTGTTCGTCGTCGAATCGTAATCGTTAAGGAATCTTTCGTGCTGCGGACTCATACCTGTGGAGAATTGCGGGCCGGACACGCCGGGCAGACGGTCACCTTGTGTGGCTGGGTCGACAAGTACCGCGACCATGCGGGGATCGTGTTCGTCGATCTGCGGGACCGTTACGGCAAAACGCAGGTGAAGTTCAGCCTCGCCGACAATTCCGCCGCCCAGGAATACGCTCGCGGCCTGCGATACGAGGACGTAATCCAGGTAACCGGCGCGGTCGTCGAGCGCCCGGCGGATATGCATAACCCGAAGCTCGCTACGGGCGACATCGAGGTCAAAGCGACCGACCTGACGATCCTCAACAAGAGCAAGACGCCGCCGTTCGAGCCGGACACCGCAGCGCTGCCGAATGAAGAACTGCGGCTGAAGCACCGGTTTCTCGACCTTCGCCGGCCGGAGTTACAGCAATCAATTATCCTGCGGCATCAGTTGACGAAGGTCGTTCGCGACTACTTCGACGAACAGCAGTTCTTAGAGATCGAAACGCCGATGCTCGGCCGCAGTACGCCGGAAGGGGCGCGGGATTATCTCGTGCCGAGCCGCGTGCACCCAGGCTGTTTCTACGCGTTGCCGCAGTCGCCGCAGCTCTATAAGCAGATTTTGATGGTCGCCGGCTTCGACCGGTACGTGCAGATCGCTCGCTGTTTCCGCGATGAGGATTTGCGGGCCGACCGCCAGCCGGAGTTCACGCAGATCGACGTCGAGATGGCGTTCGTCACGCGGGAGGACATTCTCTCGACGATCGACGGGCTGATCGGACGGCTTGTGAAGGACCTGCAAGGGAAGGAACTGAAACTGCCGTTGCCGCGGTATTCCCACGCGGAAGTCATGGAGCGCTACGGCTCCGACAAGCCCGATTTGCGGTTCGGCCTGGAACTGGTCGACATCGCGGAGATCGCCGCCGCGTGCGGGTTCGGCGTGTTCAAATCGACGATCGAGAAGGGGGGCCGGGTCCGCGGCCTCAAAGTCGACCAGGCCGCCGAGAAGTACAGCCGCAAGAACATCGACGAACTGACGGAGTTCGTGAAGAACTACGGCGCGCAGGGGCTGGCGTTCTTCCGCGTGAAATCGGCATCGGAGCTCGATTCGCCGATTGCCAAGTTTTTTTCGGCGGACGATCAGGCGAGGATCATTGCGAAGCTGCAAGCCAAACCCGGCGACTTGTTATTCTTCGTCGCGGATACACCGAAGGTGACGAGCGCGGCGCTGGCGGCGCTACGGAGCCGTCTGGGCAAGGAGTTGAATCTCTACGACCCGCGGGAAATTAGCGCGGCGTGGGTGCTCGACTTCCCGATGTACGCCTGGAACGAAGAGGAAAAGCGTTGGGAAGCGGAACATCACCCGTTTTGCCAGCCCGTCGACGAAGATATTCCGCTGTTCGACACCGATCCGGGCAAGATCCGCGCGCAGTCCTACGACCTGATCTGCAACGGCTATGAAGCCGCGTCGGGGTCGGTGCGTATTCACGACCCGGCCGTGCAGCAGAGGGTCTTCAATTTCATCGGCATCACGCCGGAAGACGCCGAGACGCGCTTCGGCTTCCTGTTGGAAGCACTCCGCTTCGGCGCTCCTCCCCACGCGGGAATCGCGCTCGGTCTCGACCGCTGGGTGATGATGTTCGGCGGGACCGACAACATTCGCGACGTGATCGCGTTCCCCAAAACCCAGAAGGCGTCCGATCTGTTGACCGGAGCGCCTTCCGATGTCGACCTGAAGCAACTGCGCGACCTGCACATCAAGCTCGACGTGCCACCCGCCCGCTGATACGGGCGTTAGCGAACGTAAATGCCGAAATTGGGGGTCTGCACGCCGAAGCCCGGTCCCCAGCTTCTGCCATAGTACCCCGGATATCCGTAGGAATATCCGTACGGAGATGTATAGCCGTACCCGCCGTAATAGCCAGGGTACGTATACCCATTGGTATATACCGGGGCAGCATAAACTCTCCGCGGAGCGTAGTATCGCGGCGCGGCGTAGTATCCGCGGCGATAGCCCCGTCGCCAACCGGCGTCGGCGCTCGACGTATCGACAGTGACCATCAACCCCGCCACGGCGACGGCCGCCAACAGCAATTTGCGAAACATGGTGTGTCTCCTCTGAAACCGTAATGTCTTGTGACACCCCCCATATTCGCAGATCACGTGCCCAAAAATGTTGCGTGAACGTCACTACGGCATCATCCTCGTAACTAAGTTGTCGTCTGCACGGAGTTTGAGAGTTTCCTTGCAGATTCGCCTCCCCACGAAGATCGGCTGGCCACGCCGCACTTTGATCGCTCGCGAATCGCCGGGTCGTTCAACGTCAGGTAACTACGCCGGCTCGGCGGCGTTTCTCCTTGCTTTTTCCCTCGCCTCAACCTCATCATTAAGAGGTGGTGTAAGTGAAATGTTCGGCACGGCGCGCAGCGCTTGCGCGACCGGGAAGTCTCCGTGACCGTTGTGCGGCGCTTGCCGGCCGTAAGCTGTTCCGTTTGTAAGGGTTATTCCGCGCGCCGCGGAATGTTGCCGTTTGACCACGAAAAAATCGTGCGCTATATTCAAGTTGAAGACGCGAACAGGATGCGGAAACGCCACCAACGCGACCGCACCATCACTCCGGAATCCGCCGTTGCCTGCGAATTCTTCGCCGGCCGCTTCGAGGGGGAGCGGCCCGGCAGCGGTTCCGAGTGGTTACTCGCGCTTCGCGAGGGGGCGCTATGGCGGTGTTGCGCGGCAGTGCATGGTCGCTGATTCTGTGGGGCTTGCTCGTCGGCGGGACAACCGCCCCCGTCGCAGCCGCCGGTCCGTCTTCCGTGGCGGTCGCCGAGACCGAAACCGCGGCGATCCAGGCGGGCCTCGACCTGGAGCGCAAGCGCCGCTGGCCGGAAGCCGTCGAGATCTATGAAAAGGCGCTCACGACGTGGCCAGAAAATTCTCAGATCCAGTACGGGCTGCGCCGCTCGAAAGTCCATTTCGCCGTCGAGCGCCGCTACTCCGACCGCTCGTTCAGCGACATGCTCTCGACCCTGTCGCAGGCCGACGCCTTGTCGTACCTCGACGAAGTTCTGACGAAAATCCGCAAGCACTACGTCGACACGGTCAGCTCGACCTCGCTGATCGCGCACGGCACCGAGAGCGTCTATCTCGCGCTCAACAATGACAAATTCCTCGAACGCAATCTGCCGAACGTGCGGCTGGAAAACGTGGCCCGCGTCCGCAAGACGCTGAAGGACCACTACTGGAATCGGCCCGTTTCGAATACGCAGCAGGCCCGGCAGACGGTGCTGGAAATCTGCGACCTCACCGAGCGCGAGCTGCATATGCCATCGACGCCGGTGATCCTCGAATACGTCTTCGCCAGTTGCAACGCACTGGACGATTACAGCAGCTATCTCACGCCGAGCCGGCTCGACGACCTCTACAACAACATCGAAGGAGAGTTCGTCGGCATCGGCATTGAGATGAAGGCCGAAAACGGCAAAGGCATGCTGCTGATGAACGTCCTCAGCGAAAGCCCCGCGGAAGAAGGGGGCGCCCGCATCGGCGACTGGATCGTCGCGGTGGACGGCGTCGATTGCCGCAACATGTCGACTGAAGAGGCCGCCACGCTGCTCCAAGGCAAGCCGCACAGCCGCGTCCGGCTGACGCTGTTCGATCCGGACACCGAACAGGAACGCAACACCGTGCTCACCCGCCGGGCCGTGAAGGTGAAGAGCATTCCGACTGCGAAGATCATCGATCAAACGAACGGCATTGGCTACATCCGCATGACGGGCTTTCAGAAGAATACGACGGAAGAGCTCGACGCGGCCTTGCTCGAACTCCATCGTCAGGGAATGCAGGCCCTGATTTGGGACCTTCGCGGCAATCCGGGCGGACTGCTCCCCGCCGCGGTTGAAGTGTCCGACCGGTTCCTCGAAGACGGCGTGATCGTCTCGACCAAGGGCCGCACGGGCGACCAGGACTGGACGTACTCGGCTCAACGGCCGGGAACGTGGAACGTGCCGCTCGTGCTGCTCGTCGACGGCGACAGCGCCAGCGCTAGCGAAATCGTCGCCGGAGCGATCCGCGATCACCATCGCGGGACGATTGTCGGCCGGAAGACCTACGGCAAATGGTCGGTGCAGAGCATCCTGCCGTGCCGGGCGAAATCGGGCCTGCGGCTGACGACGGCGAAGTTCTACTCGCCGAACGGCAGCAACTACAGCAAGGTCGGCGTGGAGCCGGACGTCCCCGTGACGCTGGAAACCGGCCATGCGACGGCGTACCGTGGTAAGCGGCGAGGGACTCTGGACGACGATCTCGACGTGCAAACGGGTGTCGATGTCTTGCGGAAGCAGTTAGCCCGACGATGAGTGCCGACGACTGGTTGCGCAACGGACAAGGCTCGCTCCCCACGCTGCGCTGGTCGTTCATCACCGACGCCCCGCTGACCGATCTGCGCGTCGCCCACGAAACGGGTGACGTCATCGCCGCCGACAACTCCGGCGGCCTATACCTATTAGACCGCACGGGCCACATCCGTGCTTTGACTCGGACGGCCCACGAACTCAGGCGGCTGGCCTTCGCCGACGATAGCAGCCTGGGCGCCGTGCTCCTGGACGATGCGTCACTGGGCTGCTTCGACCGGCACTTGCAGTTCCGCTGGATTCGAGAGCTGTCGAGCGAAACGCTCGCTTTGGCGATGACGCCGTTCGGCTCGCACATCGCCGTCAGTCTGGCCAATGCGAAGAACCAGTATTTCGACACCGAGAACCGCAAGCTCGGCAAGTTCGATTCACTGCGGCCGTTGATGCACTTGCAGTTCCTGCACACGGTCCCCGAACTCGTCTGCGCAGCGGAGCACGCCTGCTTCGCCCGCTACCGGATGGACGGCGAACCACTCTGGGTGGAAAAGCTCTGGTCGAACGTCGGCGACCTCGCCGTCACGGGCGACGGGAAAACGATCTACCTCGCAGGCTTCGCGTACGGAGCGCAGGTCTTCGAAGGCACGGGGACCGCCGTCGGTTCGTTCGTAATGGACGGCACGACCAAGCTGGTCGCGACCACCTACCAGAAGAAATACATCCTGATCGCCACGCTGGAACGGCACTTGATGTGCCTCGATTCCGATGGCGATCTCCGCTGGTTGGTGGAACTGCCGGACGACCTCTGCCGGATTTTCATCTCTCCCCTAGGCGACTGGGTCGTCGTCGGGTTCAACTCCGGCCGCGTCGTGCGGCTGGATCAGACGATGTGACTAATGCACGACGCGCCTCTGATCCTCGGCCTCGAAACGAGCGGACTGGCCGGCAGCGTCGCGCTGTCGCAGGGCGAACGCGTCCTCGGACAGCGCTCGCTGGACCAAGCGGGCCGCCGGCATGCGCAAACGCTCGTCAGCGAGTGTGCGCAACTGTTGAAGGAACAAGGTTTCTCCCCGGCCGATCTGTCGGCCGTCGCCGCCACGCAAGGGCCGGGCAGTTTCACCGGGTTGCGCGTCGGCGTCGTCGCGGCGAAAACGCTCGCCTACGCGCTGCGGATTCCCTTGGTGCTGCTCGACACGTTCGACCTCATTGCCGCGCAACTGCCGCCGGATTGGAACGGCGTCTGGATTGTCGACGACGCCCAGCGGCAGGAATTGTTCGTCGGACGTTATGTCCGCGGCGAGAACGGCAATTCGATGCTGGCCGGCGAGCGGTTCCTCACACCAATGCGCGAGTGGTTGAGTTCGTTGCCGGAGAATGACGTCGTTGATGGTCCCGGCACGTCGCGAATTCCCGCGGACATTGCGTCGCCGCGCGTGGATCGCGACGCCACGGTCACAATCCCGCGTGCGGAAACGGTATGTCGGCTCGCTTCGAAACGGCTCGCCGCCGGAATGACGGATAATCCTTGGACCGCGACGCCGTTTTACGTCCGCCTCAGTGCCGCGGAGGAGAAGGCGGCGAAGTCGGGTTCGTGACTACGCCGACCGAATGCGGCCGTCTTCCATGTGGATGATGCGGTCGGCGATGTCGAGCACGCGGTTGTCGTGGGTGACCATCAGCACCGGGCAGCCGCGGCTGCGGGCCAGGCCTTGCAGCAGGTCGACGACGTCGCGGCCCGATTGGCTGTCGAGCGCCGCCGTTGGTTCGTCGGCGAGAATCAACTTGGGGCCGGCGGCCAGCGCGCGGGCGATGGCGACGCGCTGCTTCTGTCCGCCGGAAAGGCGCGCGGGGTGGTAATCGAGGCGATCTTCGAGGCCGACGCGGGTCAGCAGTTCGGCGGAGCGGCGGCGAACTTCGTCGGGCGGCACCTCGGGATGCAGTTGGAACATCATTTCCACGTTCTTGCGCGCCGTCAGAAACGGCAGCAGGTTGTGCTGCTGGAAAATGAAACCGATGTCCCGCCGCACGCGGACGAGGTCGGCCGTGGTCGCCTGGTGCAGCGGATGATTCAATACGGTCAATTCGCCGCTGCGCACGTGCCGCAGTCCGCCAATGAGCGTGAGCAGCGTCGTCTTGCCGCTGCCGCTTGGCCCGGTGAGGAGCACGACTTCGCCCGCCAGCACGTCGAACGTCACATCGAACAGAATCTGCTTTTGCAGTTCGCCTTCGCCGAACGAAAAATTGAGGCCCCGCGCCGCGATGGCGAGATCGCGGGCGGCGGTGCGCGTCGTTTCAGCGAGAAGTTCGGTCGTCATCAGAACACATCCGCCGGGTCGGCGGTCCAGGCTTTGCGAATGGCGATCAACGCCGACAGCCCGCACATGACGAGCGTCAGCGTGAAAACCATCGTCGCCCGCGACAGGGTCATGGAAAACTGCATCTGGATCGCCACCGTCGCCACGCGGTACAGCGCCAGCGCCAGAAAGAAGCCGGGGATGTAGCCGAGAATCGAGAGGATGAACGCCTGGCTGAGGACGATCTTCAAGAGATAGCCGTCGGTGAAGCCCATCGCCTTCATCGTCGCGAACTGCGGCAAATGGTTCGTGACTTCGGTGTAAAGAATCTGGTAGACGACGACGAACCCGATGAAAAAGCCGACCGCCGCGCCCATGCCGAAGATAAAATCGATGGGAGCGCTCTCTCGCAGAAACTTCACTTCGCTGGCGAGCAGTTCGTCCCGCGTGAGGATTCTCGCTTCCTGTCCGACGTAGGAAGCGAGTTGCTGGCGGACCAGTTCGCGATCGGCACCGGGTTTCAAGCGCACCAGGCCGACGTCGATGGCGCCGGGATCCCGCGACGGAAACAACCGCAGGAAATTCGCCGGCGACATGTAAAGGTTGCCGTCGGTCGTGATCGAGATGCCGACGTTGATCGTGCCGATGATCCGCATGCGGCGGAAGTTGATCTCGGTTTCGAGATAGCCGACCTGTTTCACGGTATCGACGACCGGGCCGAACGTCGTCCGGCTGAAGCCGTCGAAGAGGATGCGGTCCGGCAATTCCAGGTCGTCGGCCCGTTCCGCGTAGCCGGGAAGTTTCAGCATCGGATATTGCGGATCGAGCCCGAAGACGCTGATCGGATGCTCGCGGTGCTCCCACGGATTGTGGAACCGTGCCTGGCCCATGTACATCTCTTCGACGCCGGCGACGGCTTCATGGGCCGGCAGCCGGAACAGGAGCCGCCGCGGGAACTGCGACGATTGAAAGATCGTCCGCGTCCGCGGGCTGACGAGCACGAGGTCCGCCGTGATCCGCCGGGCCACGGCCACGCTATTCTCCATCGCCCCTTCGCGGATGCCGAGTTGCACCAGCATCAGCATCACGGCGACGACAACCCCCGCTGCCGCCACCGCCAGCTTCATCCGGTGGTAGCTCAACTGATGCCAGGCGACAAGCGGACTAGAGAGCATGGCGTCATTCGGACGGTATGTCGATCGTCACTTCCACCCGCGCGTTGGACAGCCGGACCACGCGAGGGACGTCATCCGGCGACAGGCGAATGCGCACTTCCACCACGCGGGCGTCGGTGTCGCTGACCGGGTCGTTCGTCAGCACGGCCTTGCGGGCGACGCGATGGCCGATCTCCGCAACATCGCCCGTCAGCGGTTCGTCCAGACAATCCACTTTGACGACGGCGGACTGGCCCAGTTGCAGATGCACAACGTCGGCTTCGAAAATCTCGGCGACGGCTTCCATGTGCAGCACGTCGCCCAGTTCGAGCAACCCTTGATCGCCGATTCGTTCCCCTTCGTGCGTGTGGATCTTGAGAATCCGCGCGGCGGCCGGCGAATGAACCTGTGCCGCTTCCAGATCGACCTGCGCCCGCCGGACGCTCGCCTGCGCGGCGGCGACGTCGCGTTCGGCCACGCGGAGATCGATCTCGCGCACTTCGCGGACGCTCTTCAATTGTTCCTGGGCCCGGCGATGCTCCAGCGAAACCCGATCGAGCAGCCATTGCTTGTTGTCGAGGTCTTCCCGCGTGACGACGTTTTTCGCGTGGAGATCCTTGGACCGCTTCAATTCCCGCTCGGCGACTTTCTTCTGTTCGGCCTGAACTTCGACGGCGAACTCCTGCGCCGCGATGTCGCCGGCTTTTGCCCCGGCGCGAACTTGTTCCAGTTTCGTCTTCGCCAGTTCCAGCCGGGCTTCCGCTTCGTCGAGCGCGGCTTGACGCGGGCCTTCGTTGTCCAGCACGGCGAGTATCGCACCGGCTTCGACGTCATCCCCTTCTCGGACCAGCAGTTTTTCGACACGGGTTCCCTCGTTGCCGGACCGGGGCGAAATCCGCCGAATGGTGCCCGCCGGTTCCAACCGGCCCAGCGCATGAACCCGCGATGGGCCGGAGCGTGCGGCGGCGGACGAGGATGTTTGCGCCTCGTTGGGGGATGAGTTCAAGTGATGCACGGCCGAAGCCCCGGCTATGCCGCACAGCACGATGACGAAGCCCGCGACGCCGAGGGCACACAGTCTTCGCCGCCGCTGCAAGTTGGTGGATGGCTCATTCATGGATGCGCCTCTTTGGAGACGGGCTGTGCGACGCCGGCCTTGGCGCTCAAAGCAGCGCCGATCTCGGCGTACAGCGGTTCATCGCGCTGAATCAAACCGACAAATTGCCACAGGAACAAACCGTCGATCGCCAGCCAGACGAGCAACTGCTCGAGTCCGTCTTGCGGATCGCTCAGCAGCCGCTGACGCATCCGCAGACCGACTTTGCGCAACGGCTCGATCACTCCCGGGCTGTTCACCGCCGCCGCCAGGGCGGCCAGCATGAAACGATCGACGATTTCGGGAGACAGCGCCTCGGCGTCCGCGGGAGAAGCCTGTGAATCGGGGAACACGCAAGCCAGCATGCTGCGCGCCCAGCGGAACCGCGAGTTGGGGTCGTCGGCGATCTTCCTCAGGACCAACTGCTCGAGCTGCGCCCCGAAGTATTCCAGCATGCCGCGGACCAAGTCGTCCTTCGAGGGGAAGTGATACATCACCCCCCCTTTGCTCACGCCAGCTTCTTTGGCGACGTTGTCGATCGTCATCGCCATCAGGCCGTCGCGACTGGCCGTGCGGACGGCCGCTTCGCAGATTTTCTCGCGGGTGTCGTGGGACGACATGACGTATTCCGACCAGTTGGTTTTTTCAACTATACCAACTGGTCGGTTTTTGTCAATGGCCCAGTAAACCGCTGGATGCAGAGCTTTGTAATGCAATACTCTGCAAGGGCTTGCGGCTTAACCGCCGCGCTGCTGTTCATCTTTGGGAACCCACCATTCGGAGAGGTCGAAGCCCGGTCGCAAGCGATACCATTTCACGCCGCGAAACCGCTGGTGGTACGCGCCGAGGTCCTTGGAATTGTAAAGGAACTGATAAGGCTGCTCGGCGTCGAGCAGGCGATGAAAGGAATAGGCGATCTTCTGCCGCTTCTTCTCGTCGAGCGTCACGCGGAACATTTCGATCAGCTCGTTGGCGACCGGGTTGTTGAACGAGACGTGGTTGCTGCCGCGGCTCTCTTTCCCCGCACCAGAGCCATGCCAGATCTGATACGGATCGGACTCGAGCGGCATCACCCAACCCAGCGCGATGACGTCGACGTCGCGGGCCTTCACTTGCTCGATAAACGAGGCGAACTCGAGACTCTGCAAGTTCAGTTCGATGCCGACGGCCTTCAGATCGTTCTGGAGGATCGCCATCCGGTCTTCGATGATTTGCCGGCCGCGGGAGAACTTGGCGGTGACGGAGAACTTCACGGCGCCGCTCCCCGGGCCGCTGAGCGGCAGCGGA
>CAZDGB010000024.1:26495-36213 GCA_964504645.1 uncultured Planctomycetaceae bacterium
TTCTTCGATGAGTTGGCGTCCCCGGGCGAACTTGGCGGTGACGGAGAATTTCACGCCGTCCTTGTCGAGGATGCCGTCGTTGTCGCTGTCGATCCAGCCGGCCTCCGACAAGAGTTCGCGGGCGACGTCCGGCGCGTAGGCCAGCGGCGCCACTTCGTGATCGTAGCCCGGTCCGAAGTAGTACGCCGACCCCGAGACGATCTTGCCGGCGTCGTACATCTTCTCCTTCAGGAAACGTTGCTTGTCGAACAAGAGCCCCAGCGCGATCCGCACGCGGCGGTCCTGGAACTGCGGCTTCAGTTCGTTCCACCCCACGTAGCTGAACGCCGGGATGTACCACTCCGCCTTGACGAAGTTCTTCGCCAACCATTCGGGTGGGCCTTTCAGCACCTGGAAATACTGTTCCGGCGAGAGCGAGAAGGCAAAGTCGATCTCGCCCGTCTGCAGCGCGGGAATGACGTTGCTGTCCTCAATGATGAACTTGAAGACCAGCTTGTCTAGGTAGCCGGCCCGTTCCTTGTTCCAGTAGTTCGCGTTCCGCGCCAATTCGATGCGGTCGTCCTTATCCCAGCTTTTCACGACGTACGGGCCGGTTCCCAGCGGCGCGACGTTGTAGTCCTCCGCCTGGTTGAACAGCTTGCCGAACTCCTGCCCGTGGGCGCTGATCTTCTTCAACTCCGCTTCCTGCTCCGGCGTGAGCCGTTCGAGCGTCAGCTCCTTCCCTTGCTCCTGCATCTTCTTGGAGAAGACGTGCCACGGCGGCGCGTAGCCGGAGATGCCGGCCGTGATTTCAAACGATTTGAAATACTGCTCGCGATACCGCATGCGGATTGCCCGCGGCGACAGCGCTTTGCACTCGACGAGGGGCTGGTAATAGACGCGGGCCGAGTCGCCATCGACCGTGGGGTTATTGAGCAGAGCGTAGGCGAATTCGATGTCCGTCGTGGTGAACGGCACTTTGTCGGACCATGCCGCGTCGGGATGCAGGTAATACGTGTAATACGTCTGCTCGTGGCGGTCGATCCATTCGCCCGGCTTCAGCGTGAGCGAACTCGAACCAGTCGACTTCAGTTCCTCATGCAGGGGGTTCTCGTCGGAGGCCGGCGTAACGACCAGCGAGCCGTCGGCTTCCTTCACCGTCTTGCCGTAGATCTCCGCGCCGACTTTCACGACGTACTTGCCGGTCGGGAAGCCGCCGATTTTCACCTGGCCTTCGGCATTGCTCCAATCGTGATAGCCGGTGGGCGACGCACCGAGAATTCTTTCCTGGGGATAAACGCCGACCCACACGCCGGGGAGCGGCTGGCCCTCCTTGTCGGTGGCAATGACGGTGATCGTCGTCGGGTCTTGGTCCGGAGGGGCCGCCGTGTAATCGACTTCCAATTGCGGCTCGGGTTTGCCATCGGGAAGCTTCACGCGGCGCTCCTTGCCGGCCGTTTCGGGCGACAGTTTGACGGAATCTTCCGCGACCCAGCGCTCGGCAAGATGCGGTTCGTAGGCGAACGTTTCCGGATCCTGCCGCGCCAAACCTTCGTTCACATAGCTGGCGATGTATTGATGAACGGCGGACGTTTCGGTGATCGGATTGAGCGTCTTCGGCTCGCTCGGCATGCGGACGATGACAGCGTCGCCGGTCGCTTTTTCCTTTGGCTTGTCGGCCCGCGGATTGCCGACGTCGGCGGGAATCGCTTTCCCTAACTCCAATGTTTGCTGTTCCGATTTGATCCGCGGGATTTCGATCCCGTCGACTTCGGTCAGGATTTCGATCTTGGGAACGTCGGGATACTCATCCCAATAAGCGAGAGGCTTCGCAACCGGATCATCCGGGTCGGGGTCGCCGACCGTCTGGGGAGTCGATGGCTCGCCGGGCTTCCCGGATTCGCCCAACGACGGATTGGGTGACTTATCAGAACCGGTGGGCGGCGGTGACGACGAATAGCAACCGACGAGCGTGAGCAGACCTAGCAGAGCCGCAACGCCAACGAGCGAACGGGAAGATGCTTTCATTCCGAATCCTTCGGGAGAGGCCTGCGAAACCGCAAGCGAGACGAGACGTTGACGGAAAAAGTGCTACTTCACGTCGATGCGGTACGGCAGCACCGTCAGCGTTTTTTCCTTGGCGAGGAGTTCCATCACGGACAACTCGCGCAGCGGAGCGGTGAGTTCCGTCGGCAGCCGCTGCAACAGTCCCGCCCAGAGTGCGGACGGAATCGCTGAGCGGGCCGACGTCTCCGGCTCCAGCGGGCCGAGCAACTGCTCGAACGGGTTGATCGGCCGCGGCAGCATCAGCCGTTCGACCTTGTCTTTTTCGCCCAAACCAGCGGCCACCTTCGCCGCGGCGACGGCGTCGTCGAGCGTTCCCAATTCATCGACCAGACCGAGATCCTTGGCCTGCGCCCCGGTGTAGACGCGGCCTTTCGCCAGCGATTGCAGTTTTTCGAGTTCCATCTTGCGGCCTTTCGCCGCCTTGCCGGTGAATTGGTTGTAGATGTCCTCCAGCAGTTTTTGCATCGCGGCTTTTTCGGAATCGGAGAAGGGCGTTGTCAGACTCATCACGCCGCTGTTCTTGCCGCGCTGCAGCACTGTCGTCGTCAGGCCAATCTTGGCGTAGAGACCTTCGAGGGCCATCTTGCCGCCGACGACGCCGATGGAGCCGGTCAACGTGCCTGGTTCCGCGTAGATCTTGTCGGCGCCCATCGCGATGTAGTAGCCGCCGCTCGCCGCGACGTCGCCCATGCTGGCGATGACCGGCTTCTTCACGGTCTGCAACTCGTGCCACATCAAATCGCTGGCGAGCGCGCTGCCGCCGGGGCTGTCGATGCGGAGCACGATGGCTTTCACCGTGGAATCGTCCCGGGCCTGGCGAATGGCTTTGATCATCGTCGTCGAACCCATCGTTTCGCTGCCGAACAGATCCGACTGGCTTTTGCCGGTCATAATCGGGCCGACCGCGTTAATGACGGCGATCTTGTCGGACTTCGATTTGCGGGGTTTGTCCTCGATCCCCATCATCAGGTTCATCAGCGTGATCATGCCGTTGAGGCCACTGAAATCGGTGTCGATCTTCTTCTTGCCGTAATTCATCGCGATCTTGATCTTCGCGTCCTTGTTCTCGGCGGCGAGGACCGTCTTGATGTCGTCTTCGTAGGCGATCAGATCGACGAGGCCGAGTTCCTTGGCGTGGTTCGCCGTGCAGAGGCCAACGTCGATTATCTCCTTGACCTTGTCCTCTTCCAGTTTGCGGCCCGCGGCGATCATGCCGACGATCTGCCGGTAGTGGTCGTCGAGCAACGCGTTCATCTCTTCGCGGAAGGCGGGGCTCATTTCGGTCCGCATGTACGGCTCGCCGGCGGCCTTGTATTCGCCGATCTGCATCATCTGCGGCTGCACGCCAATCATGTCGAACAGGTTCTTGTAGAACGTGACTTCGGCCCGCACGCCGAGCAGCATCAGCATCCCGGATTCCGGCAGCACGACTCGGTCGCAAGCGGCGGCGAGGAGATAGTCCTTCGTCGAGCCGCTTTCCATCCACGCGGTGACCGGCTTGCCGGCGGCGCGGACGCGCTGGACGGCCTGGCGGAATTCGTTGAGCTTGGCCCAACCGATTTCCGGGCCGTGAATGTGCAGAATCACGCCGCTGACGTCGTCGTCCTTGGCGGCTTTGTCGAGCCGCCGCACGCCGGTCGTCAGCGTTTCGATGATGTCGCCGAACAGTCCCGCCGCGCCCGCTCCTTCGGGGTACGAGCCGCTGAGCTCGATGTGGGCGAACGTTTTTATTTCGTCGTCGGCCGCCGCCGGCAGAGCCAAGCCGGCCAAAGCCAGCAAAACGATCATTCCGTGAACGCGCATGACACGGTTCCTTGTCGAGCGAAGTGATGGTCGTGCGGCGAAAGGCCGCTGTATTCCTTACCCTCAGAATGCAGGATTATGCGGGAATTGACAAGCGAAATTGCGACGGAGGAAGTCACGTCGGGCTGACGCCGCGACGCTCGCCTTGCCGAAGCGCACTCGGCATGACACCATACCACGCGTCAAACATCACTTTCCTGGCAGTGATTCCTTCTTCATGACGATTGATTCGAATTCTAGCCGGCCGAGCGGCGGCAAAACGATTGCCGTCATGCCAGCCTACAACGCGGCGGCGACGATCGAACGGACCGTCGCCGACATTCCGCCGGGGAGCGTCGACCAGATCATCCTCGTCGACGATTGCAGCCGCGACAACACGGTCGAGGTGGCGGAGCGGCTGGGCCTGACGGTCATCCGGCACGAAAAGAATCTTGGCTACGGCGGCAACCAGAAGACGTGCTATCGCCACGCCCTCGACGCCGGGGCCGATTACGTCGTGATGATTCATCCCGATTATCAGTACGACAGCCGCGTGATTCCGATTGCGGTGGAGATCATCCGGCTTGGCATCTGCGATTTCGTGATGGGGTCGCGCATCCGCACGCGGGCCGAAGCGCTCGCCGGCGGCATGCCGAAATACAAATACTTCGCCAACCGCATGTTGACGTTCATCGAGAACGTGGCGCTCGGCCAGAACCTGGGCGACTTTCATTCCGGCTTCCGCGCCTATCGGCGCAGCGTGCTGGAAACGATTCCGTACGAACTCAACTCGAACGATTTCGTGTTCGACAGCCAGTTCCTCGCGCAGGCCGTCTACTTCGGCTTCAAACTGGGCGACATCCCCGTGCCGGTGCGCTACTTCGACGAAGCCTCGAGCATCAACTTCCGCCGCAGCGTGACGTACGGCTTGTCAACGCTGGGCGCCGTCGGCAGCTATTGGCTCAACCGCTTGCGGCTGGCGAAGTCGCCGCTGTTTCAAGCGAAGAGTCGTGGTACAGATACGGGTGGTGGCACTCCCTGAGGCGCCATTGAAGACTTTCAGACCGTCCGGGAATTCAGAAAGGCGGATTGGCCAACAACAGCCGCTTGTTCCAAGAAAAGCGGGAACGCGGGGCTGCGCCACGCGGACGGCACGGAAGCGCGCGGATCAGAAAGAAAGTCGGCTCGACGGTCTGGTCCGCGTTCCTCCGCGGGTTTCGTGTCAGCGTCCTTCCGCGTTCCGTTTTCCTCTTCAGATTAGAATTCCCGGACGGTCTCTTCGAGGACTTTGGGCGTGCACCCGCGCCGAACGCATAGCACCCGTCGCTCATTCCGGCGCCTTGCCGCCGAGTTTGGCGATGGCGCCGCGCATTTCGCCTTTGGCACCGTCGTAGGTTTCTTTCTTTAATGCGGCGTAGAGCGCCGGCAGCGCCGCCGGGTCGCCGACGTTTCCGATCGCCCGAGCCACGTAACCGCGGCGATGTTCGTCGGTTTCTCGTTCCAGCACTTGGACAATCTCCGCCGAGGACGCCTTGGCCGCGGGGCCGATCATCCCCAAGGCGTGCGACGCTTTCATTCGCACCAAACCTTCTTCGTGCGTCAAATATTTTCTGAGCGCCGCGATTTGCCCGGCGACGTCGACGTCGATCATCGCCAGCGCACCGTGCGCCACCGTGCGCGTCACCGGATCGGCGTCTTTTTCAGCGGCCGCTTTCAGGGGAGCGATCACCGATTTTTCTTCCGGAGCCGCTTTGCCAATGCGGCCGAGCGCCCGCGCGGCGGTTTCGCGGGCTTCCTTCACTTTGTCCTGTTGCAGTTTTTTCACGAGTTCGGGAATCGCCGGGACCGCTTGTTTGCCGAGATTGCCGATCGCCGTCGCCGCGGTCGAACGGACCGTGCCGTCGGCATCGGCCAGCGACGCCCGCATCTCCGGAAACAGCGATTCGGAGATGTCCGAGTGGATCAGCGACGCAATCGCCTTTTGCCGCACGGCGGCGTCCGCATGCTGCAATTCGGCGCGGGTCCTGGCCCGGCGTTGATCGGCGTTTTCCTGCGGAGCGGCCGCGAAGAGGTTAGTGGAGGCCAGGATCAGAAAGCAGCAGACGAGTTGCATGGCGATCCTCTTGTGCAACCTGCCGAACGGGGACGTCAGTCCTTTGATTGTGTGCGCGGTTCAGGATCGGATGCAATTGGCTTCCTTAAACCGCGAACTCCGATTTCCACGGTCCCCAGTTCGCGGACTCTCGTCCGACGCGCATCGGATCGGTGAAGAGGTAGCCGAAACGCTGCTCGATGTCGCTTTTGATGCCGGTCACAAGGCCGGCGAGGTACTCCGCGGCGACGTCGGCGTGGCAGTTGCCGCGGCCGCAGAAGCCGGCGGCGCCGTAGATCTGACGTTCCTCGTCGAACAGACCGACTTCCGGCAAGTTGTCCGCCGTGAACGATTGCAGTCCACCCCAGCGATGCGTGACTTTAGCCTGCGCGATCTCCGGGAAGAGCTGCGCCAATTGCGCGTTCAAACGCTGCTGATGATTGTCCGACGGGCGGAACCCCGCCGTTTCCAATTCCGGATGCGGACGGCCGTCCCGGAGATACTGCGGTAACAGACTGTCGGGTTCATCGCGTGAACGCCCGCCGCCGAACAACAGCCGATAACGGCCGTCCGGTTCGCGGACTTCGCGCCACCACGCCAGGCTCGTCCCGAAACTCCCGGCGCATGGCCGAAACGGCAACGGCTCGGTCACCAGCACCTGGCCGCGCTCGGCCCGCAAAGCTCGCTCCAATGTTGGCACGTACTGCGGCACCAGGGCGTTCGTTGCCAGAAATACGACCGGTGCACGGATGACACCGTGCGGAGTCGTCACCGCCGTCACGGACCCTTCGCGCTCAATCGTGGAAACGCGAGTTTGTTCGTAGATGTGGATTTTCGGATTCCGCGCCAGGCCCTGCGCCAGCCCGTAGACGAATCTCCCCGAATGAAACTGCGCATCCGTGTTGTAGCGCAGGCCGCCCATGTAAACCGGTGCCCCGCCGACACGCACGGCTTCGTGTTGATCGAGCAGGTCGACGTCGAAGCCGTCTTCCCGCAGCAATCGAAAGTCGTCCCGAAAAACGGCGGATCCTTCTTCCCAGCCGGGGATGTCGTTTCGCACGAGAAACGTCATACCGCCAGCGTGATAGCCGCAGTCGATGTCGTAGTCGTCGATCTGCTCGCGAATCATCCGCTGATTCTCGAGCCCAAGCCGCCACAAATCGCGGGCGGTCTCCCGCGAATGCAACGCGATGCACTCGCGATAACCGAGGTTCGGGCTGTGATCGACGGTTCCCTGATTGCGGGACGACGCTCCGGCGCCGACGTGCGATCCTTCGAGAATGACGACGTCCCAGCCGTGCCGCACGAGGTTCCGCGCGATCTTCAACCCGGCGATCCCCGCCCCAATGACGACCGCCGCGGTCTTCCGGTCGCCGTCGAGCGCCGGAAACGTCGGCCGCGGAAAGTCGAGCCAGTACGGGAAGCCGAAGGAGGGATCGAGGAACATTGAGTTCCCGCGGTCTGGGATGAACTACAGAATCTGCGCCCGCAGCCGTTGCAGCAGGGCGGACGCTGTGCCGATGTCGGCTTTCTGCTTGGCGCGGTCGTGGGCGATTTCGCGTTCGATCGTCAGCGGGCCTTGATAGCCGATTTCCTTGAGCGTCTTCAGATACGCTTCCATGCCGACGTCGCCGTCGCCAAGCGGGACTTCCTGGCCCCAGGCTTTGCCGCGGACGTCGGCCGCTGCCCACTTGGCGTCCTTGCAGTGGACGCTGCGTACGTATTTGCCGACCTTCTTGAGGGCCTCGATGGGGTTGCCGGTGCCGTAGAGGATCATGTTCGCCGGGTCGAAGTTGATGAACAGATTCGGCCGGTTGACGTCATGCAGGAATTCGAGCAGATGATCGGCCGATTCCTGCCCCGTTTCCAGATGCAGGTTCTGGCCGTTCTTCGCGACGTGGTCGAGCACGTCCTGCGTGACGGCGAGCAAATCCTTGTAGTTGGCACTGTTCCGCTCCGGCACGAAGCCGATGTGCAGGCCGACCGTGTTGCACTTGAGCAGCTTGGCGAAATCGGAGACCTTCTTCATTTCCTTGGCCCGCTCGGCCCGCGTCGCTTCCGGGACGAGGCCGACCGTCTTGGCCGTGGTGGCGATGTCGGCGTAGCTTTCTCCGTCGAAGCCGGTGAAGACGCACGTCAGCGTGATGCCCGCCGCTTTCAGCTTGGCGAGGAAATCGTCGGCCGTTTTCTGATTCATCGATTCGCCGTGCGGCGAATGGACCTGCACGGTGGGGATGCCGAGTTCCTGGGCGACGTCGAGATGGACGCCAAGCCCCGCGTCGATGGAGGTGAACACGCCGATTTGCCAGGGAGTCGTCATGGGAGCACTCCGAAGAGAGTTTTGCGACGGAAAATTTGTTGGTCGCATGATAAACCGATGCCGAGTGGTTCTCCAGTGTCAGCAAAGCCGCGGTTGCCAACCGCGGCTTTGGGTTGTCTGCCGCATTCGCGACTGGACAGGCAGTCATCGCCGCTGCCGGAGCGAATCACTCGCAGTTCGGGCAATTCTGTCGAGTTCGTGAGCGTTTTCGACGCGCGGCGGCCTCCCATTCATCTACAGTCGACAATTCTTTCCAAATGCCTATAATTTCCTGAAGCGTCAGACTTTGGCATTAATTGCCCCCTGACGCGGCACGATGATGGCAGACGGATTCGCTCCCGCCCTGTTCCCTCACCTGCATCCTGCGCGAACAACTCGCCGCAGATTCATTTAAGGTTCCTCTGGAGTTTTCTCGAATGTCAACGGCGACTGTCGAAACGGAACACGCTCAGGGTCATAACGGCAAGCCCATCGAAAGCATGGATGCCGTCGTCGTCCGCTTCTGCGGCGACTCGGGCGACGGCATGCAAATCGTCGGCACCCAGTTCACCAATGCCTCCGCCGTTTTCGGCAACGACGTCTGCACCCTCCCCGACTTCCCCGCCGAGATTCGCGCTCCTGCCGGTTCGCTCGCCGGCGTCTCCGGCTACCAGGTCTGCTTCTCGAACAACGACATCTACACCGCCGGCGACGAAGTCGACACGCTCGTCGCGATGAACCCCGCGGCCCTCAAGACGAATCTCGCCGACCTCAAGCGCGGCGGCACGCTGATCATCAACGAAGACGCCTTCGATTCCGGCAACCTCTTCAAGGCGCACTACGAAACCAACCCGCTCGATACGAACGCCGTCGCCGGCTACCGCCTGCACCGCATTCCGATGACGCGTCTCACCCGCGACGCCGTCGCCGGGCTGGGCCTCGGCCAGAAGGAATCGGACCGCTGCCGCAACTTCTTCGCGCTCGGCCTCGTGTTCTGGCTTTACGAACGCGACATGAAGTCGACGAAGGAATGGATCAAGTCGAAGTTCGCCGGCAAGAACCCCGCCATCGCTGAAGCCAACATCCGCGCAATGGACGCCGGCTACAATTACGGCTTCTCGACGGAAGCCTTCACGGTCCACTACCAGGTGTCCCCGGCGAAACTCGCCCCCGGCAAGTACCGAAAGATCACCGGCAACGAAGCCGTCGCCTTCGGACTGGTGACTGCCGCAAAGCTCGCCGGCAAGGAACTGTTCTACGGCGGCTACCCGATCACGCCCGCTAGCGACATCCTCCACGAGCTCAGCCTGCTCAAGAACTTCGGCGTGAAAACGTTCCAGGCCGAGGACGAAATTGCCGCTATCACGTCGATCATCGGAGCGGCTTTCGGCGGAGCGCTCTCCGTCACAGCGAGCAGCGGTCCCGGCCTCGCTCTCAAGGGCGAAGGGCTTGGCCTCGCGGTGATGACCGAACTCCCGATGGTTATCGTCGACGTGCAG
>CAZDGB010000025.1:0-6754 GCA_964504645.1 uncultured Planctomycetaceae bacterium
TGGCCTCGCCAGCGGACGTGAAAAATCGCCCTGAACGCCGTATCGTCCAATGTGGCAAGCAAGACGTCAATTGACTGCGACTCACCGGCTTAAATCGAACCCGTTTGACGATTCGCGTGTCTCTCGCTTCTGTCTCTTAGCTCTTAGCCCTCAATCCTGAGCCTTCCCATGAACACTTCCCAACTCCGCAAACTTGGCGTCCCCGACGATTGCATCGGCACGGCCATCCAAGGCTTGCAAGCGGCGATTGCGGCCGGGGCGAAGGGTAAAGACGTCAAGGAGCGCATCAAGCAAATCGTCGCCGCGCCGGCGGACTTTGTCGCCGATCCCCATTTCGGCGCGTTCGCGACGGAATTGTCGCAAGCGGGACTTGTCGAGGAACTCACGCCGATTCCCTATCAGACTTGGGGAACTGACATCGACGACGGTGCGCATCACCAGATGCGGCAATCGTGTTCGATTCCGTCGGCCCGTGGCGCGGCGCTGATGCCCGACGCCCACGTCGGCTACGGGCTGCCGATCGGCGGCGTGCTGGCCCTCGAAAACGCCGTCGTGCCGTATGCGGTCGGCGTCGACATCGCCTGCCGCATGAAATTGTCGGTCCTCGATCTGCCGGCGGATTCACTGGATCAACAATTTCACCGCTACAAGGCGGCCCTGGAAAACGGCACGCGGTTCGGTGTCGGCTCGGTCCACGAAAAGCCGCAAGACCACGCCGTGATGGACGCCGATTGGAACATCACCCGCATCACCCGCGAACACAAAGACAAGGCCGCGAAGCAACTCGGCACGTCGGGCTCGGGCAACCACTTCGTCGAGTTTGGCGAACTGACGCTGTCCGAACCAGATGCGGAACTCGGTTTAGAGGCCGGCAAGTACGTCGCGCTCCTGAGCCACTCCGGCAGCCGCGGCGCCGGCGCGTCGGTGTGCGATGTTTACAGCCGCATGGCACAGGCGCGGCTGCCGAAGAAGTATTCCGAATTCGGAAGGCTCGCGTGGCTTGATCTCGACTCCGACGCCGGCCAGGAATACTGGGCCGCGATGAACCTGATGGGCGACTACGCCGCCGCGAACCACGACGTGATTCATCGGCTGGTCTCGAAACTGCTCGGCGGACGGATCGTCGCCGGCGTGGAGAACCATCACAACTTCGCCTGGAAAGAAATCCACAACGGGCAGGAGTTGATTGTTCATCGCAAGGGAGCGACGCCGGCCGGCGAAGGGGTGCTCGGCGTCATTCCCGGCTCAATGGCCGACCCGGCGTTCGTTGTCCGCGGCAAGGGGAACACTGCGAGTTTGAAGTCCGCTTCGCACGGCGCCGGCCGCCGCATGAGCCGCACCGCCGCCCGCGACAAGTACAACTTCCGGGCCGTGCAGCGCGATCTGGAAGCGAAGGGCGTCCGCGTGCTGAGCGCCGGGGCGGACGAGGTGCCCTATGTTTACAAGAACATCCGCGACGTGATGGCCGCGCAGACCGATCTGGTCGACATCATCGCCGAGTTCCAGCCGAAAATCGTCAAGATGTCCAACGACGGCCGGTCGGAGGATTGATGGGGATAGGGGCCGGCGGATAGGAACGCGTGGTGTAGATTCGGCCCCCCGCCGTTGGATCCTGCAACGTTCATGACTCAAACTCGGATCGCGGCACGCCAGACTGCCGGATGATTGAACGCAGCGTGCCAATCTTGACTTCGTCGTGATCCGGCACGGGGACAGTGGTCGTGGTACCCTTGTTGGCCTTCTGCATGACGACGTGGCTGCCGCGCTGCCGAACCCGTGTCGCTCTAGGATCGCACAGACCTCCTGGCCCGATAACACCCGCAGTTTACCCAACGGCCACCTCGACCTGCGTCACAAAGATCTCACCGGTCCAGCGCTGTTCGATTTCACTGGGGGAAGCGCACTCGAAAAACAATTCAAGCGATTCGCGGAGATTGTTCCGGGCATCTTCGATGGTTTCGCCCTGGCTCGCGATGTCGAGTTCCGGGCACAGCGACACGTACCCAGTCCCCTCGGCTTGAATAATCGCGGTCAAACGCCGGCTCATATTGAACTCCCAAGGCTTAAGCTCCACCGTGATTCAATACATCAAAATTGTAGCAAACAAACTGACCATGTGTGACTTTGGCGGCCATTCGCTTAGGGTCACCATCTGTTTTGAATGTAGTGTTTGCCGAGGGCTTTGACGAGCGATATCTCCTCCAGTTCGGCGAAAGAAATGCGTATGATGAAGCGGCGGGCGTCATCATTTCATTTTATCCGGAATCGAACTCATCATGCCGAAGAATGTCTTGGGGACCGACTTGCAGCCGTGCAGTCTGGATCCGGTCACGGGGTGGTTTCGCGACGGTTGTTGCCGGTCGGGGGCCGATGATACGGGGCTTCATCTGTTGTGCGCCCAGGTGACCGACGAGTTTTTGCGGTTCTCGAAGGCGCGCGGCAACGACCTGTCGACGCCGCATCCCGAATGGGAGTTTCCCGGTTTGCAGCCCGGCAACCGCTGGTGCCTGTGCATCGACCGCTGGAAAGAAGCCCGCGAAGCCGGCGTCGCCCCGAACGTCGTGCTGGAGGCGACTCACATCTCCGTGCTGGAATTCGCCACACTGGAGGAATTGAAGGAACACGCCGTCGAAGCCTGAGAGCGGAATCGTGGCGGCAAAAATTATCTACAGCCTGGCCACGATCTTCCTATGCTGGCTGCTGATGCAAGCCGTGCATGAAGCCGGGCACGTCCTCGGGGCCAGCCTCACCGACGGCCGGGTGACGAACGTCGTGTTGCACCCGCTGGCGATTTCGCGGACCGATGTCTCGCCGAATCCGCAGCCGCGGGTCGAAGTCTGGGCCGGGCCGATCGTGGGCGTTGTTCTTCCCGCGGCGATGTGGCTCATTGCCCGTCATTGGTCGAAACTGGTCGCGCCGTGGCTCCGCTTCTTCGCAGGTTTTTGCCTCATCGCCAACGGCTGCTACTTGGGATACGGCGTCGTTGAACCAATCGGCGACGCCGAAGAACTGCGGCGTCTCGGCGTGCCGGCGTGGATGCTCGGCCTGTTCGCCGCGGCCACGATTCCGCTCGGACTTCGCCTCTGGCACGGCCTCGGCCCCAAATTCGGTTGGGGACCGCAGGGTCAACCTGTTACGTGGTGTCGCGTCGTTATCGTCTCCGCAGTTTTGATCGTCGTCGTAATGCTGGAACTACGTTTCAGCGCTGCACACTGAGATCGCAAATCGACTCGTTCACGGCCGGCAGCGATCTTCCAGAATCGCGCCGCAACTGCGGAAGTAGGCGCGCTGAAACGAGTCGTAGCGGGCGCCGCGCAAGTCGACGAGGTAGAAATCGACGCCTTCGATATTCGCACCGATCAGGTCCGCGCCGCACAGATTCGCTTTGCGGATTTCTTCCGGCGGACGGTAATCCTGTTCGAGATAATCGTCCGTATAAAATCCGGTGCGGCTCCCTTCGCAGGCGAGCGGCGATCCGACCAGGCCGCTGCGCGAGGAACCGAGGTGAAAACTGGCGCCAGCCATCTCTGCCCCGCGCAGCGACACGCCTTCCCAGTTGACGCCCGCCAATCCAGCGCTGTAGAGAAATGCCCGGTCGAGCCGGCAATTCGTCAGCGTGGAATCGGTCAACAGCGCATTCTCCAGGCACGCCTCGGTCAAATCGACGCCGACTAGGTCCAGCCCCTCGAGATTGCAGCCCGTCAAATTCGCTTGGCGCAGCCGCGCGCCACTCCAGCGGCCGCCGCGAAGATCCATGGCCTGCAACGTCGCTTGCGACAAGTCGGCTCGCTGAAAGTCGCAGTCGGTCAGCTCATCGCCGAAGAAGTGGCTCCCGCGCAGGTTGGCGCGGCGAAACGAGGTCCCGTGCAGCACGGCATTCGTGAACGTGGCCTTGCGCAGATCGGCAGAATGGAAAGATGCCTCCAGGAGCCTCGCCATGTCGAAATTTGCACCGCGGGCGATCACCCCGTTGAGATTCGTGTGCGCCAGATTCGCCGCGACCGCCTGCCAACGAATGAGGTTTGCACGCTCCAAGAAGGCGTGGCTGAGATCGGCTTCCTGCGCGCGGCCGTCTTTCCAATTTACGCCGGCCAGGACGGCATAGCTAAGATCCGCTTGATCGGCGCGAGCGCCTTTGAGCATCAGTCCGGACCATTCCGCGCCGCCGAGTTGTGCGCCGGATAGATTCAACCGTTTGCCGCGGCGCGGTCTCCACCGTGGATTCATCGCGTGCAGCAAACTGGCCGCGAGCGGTTGCTGTGCTTGAATCTTCATCGTGTGCTGCAGCTTTCGCCGCGCCGTTTCGTTTCCCTGCAAGCGCTCAGCCGCCGTGGCAATCAGGTCCGTGGAATCACGGATGGAAATGCTGGGGATTGGCCGCTCCGCCGACGCGATACACTCCGCCAGAAAGTCCGCGGCCAAGAGGAGCCGTGCGACGCGATGCCGCAGCAGCCGCACGCAGAATTCCGGCACCGGGTCGTAGTTCTTGCCGTAGAAGAGCGGTGGAGAGGGACCGTTCAGTGCCAGTAGGCATCGTTCGCCGAGCGCGCTCGATTCGGATTCGGAGCGACCAACCTGCAGCACCGCGCGCAACGCCGCCTGCGCATCCGAAAGGTCATCGCGTTGGGCAAGTTGATCCAGCACCGGCTGCCAAAGCTCGGGACTGCCGTCGAAGTCCCCCAGGTCGCCGGCAGACAGCCGCGACATCACGGCGGCGCAACGTTGCGGATGGGCTGCGAGCAGGTATTCGATCAGCTCGTCGCGGCTCCAGGGAGCGAGCGTCCAGAGCGTTTCCTTTTCGAGCGGAACAAATGGCGCCGAGGGCCAGTCGGGCGCGGCGCAGACGGCCAACTTGCCGGCGGTCGCTTTACGAAACCGCTTCCACGTCACGGGATGAGCGTCCGGAAGTTCCGCGATGAGGAAATCGACGTCGGTCGAAAAGATCGCCCACAGATGATTCAACGCCGTCGATACGCCGCTGCCCGCTCCGCCGGCAAGCCACACGATTCCGAGTTCCCGGCGTTCCAGACGCTCGCGAACCGCGTCTTCCAACAGCAGATTCTCGCCGGAATCGGGCGACGCGAAGCGCGGGCGAACCGCAGCGCAGACCGGTGACGACATGGGGAATCCTCCGGTGAGTTGTCACAGAGCAAACGACGTTCACGGAAGACCGGACGAATTCATCGTAGCGAGCGATTGCAGATTTTCCAGAAGTTTCGGGATCAGAACGCCAATACGCGCTGTGGGTTTTCGACCAGAATCGTCCGCACCTCGGCCTCGGTGACGTCGAGGTCCTTCAGCGCGGCGACGAGTTTTGTGGTGATCGTCGTGTAATCGGGATCGAGAGCCTTCCACCTTTCAGGCGACTTCTGCGCGGACGAAAAGTCCGGATGGAAAAACGGCGCGTGGTCGTGGCTTACGAGGACTTGCTTCCCATAACCCGCATCGAGGAGTTGCTTGATCAGCTTCGCCTGACTGTCGACCGGGTATTCCTTGTGGTCGACACGGTCGAACTGCACGTAACAGCCGAGGCGGGCGAGGACGGTGTGGTACTCGTGCGCCTCGTCGTGCTCGCGGTCATCGCGGAATCCCTGATGGCCAATGATGATCCGGTCGGGTTTCGCGCCATGCTTCAACAGAAGTTGCGCCTGCTCCAGCCCGCCTCCTTGCGTCGTGTGCGTCGTGATCGGACAGCCGGTTTCGCGGCTGGCGATCGCCGCGGCGACGTGGCACGCGTGCTCGCTGGGCCGTAGAAAACTGCTGGTGCCGATCTTAATGATGCCGGCCTGGATGTTCGTGAACTTCTCGCCCCACTTGCCGGCGGGGTCTTCCATGCCTTCGGTGATTTCGCGGATGAAAAGTTCGGCCATATTCTGCGCGCCGTTCTTCTCGACCGATAGCCGCACGGCCCACGGATGCTGCGGCGCGAGCGCCTCGCACCAGAAGCCCGTCGAGGCGATGATGTGCACCTTCGTCCGCTTCGCCAGATCGACGAGCAACTGCGGATACCGCCCGACGCGAATCGGCGTCGTTTCGACAATCGCTCCCGGTCCGTCCATCGGCGACAGCGTGCGCTGAAACGCATCCAGCAGTTCGGCCGAGCGCGAGATCAATTTCTCGCGCACTGGTTCGATCGGAGCCGGCTCAGTCTCGTAAAGTTCCGACCAGTCGACAATCGGCGCATGTTCGTGCATCAAGACCGCCCCGAGTTTCTCGTGCGCAATCGGCCCCAACACGGTCCGCACTTTCGGAGCCGTGCTCTCTCTGGCTTCGGTCCAATTCCTGCTTGTGACGGCTAATGCTCCTGCCGCCGTCCATTGCAGAAAATTCCGTCGCGAGAAGGATTGAAGACTCGCAATTTTGGATGAGAGCATCACGATCCCCTGACAAATTGAAATTCATTGTTTCACGGTGTATGTCACATCGTCCCAATACACGAGCTGGCCGTTGCCGTCGATCCACGATGTCACAATGCCGAAGCGGTCGAACGTGGCACCGGAGCTCGGGGCCTTTTCGAGAATCCACGTCTTGGACGTTTGATCGAGGGCCACAGTGATCCGCGCCTGGCTGTCCGTTCCTCCGGGTTGATATTCGAGACTCCAGTCGTGGCTTAGACCATCGGGCAGGATTGTCGGATATTCGCGCACGGCGGGAAACTTTCCGCCGTCGCCTTTTTTTCGCAACACGGGGTAGAACTTGAAGCCTTCGCTGCTCGGCCCTTCGATGCAGTTGGCTCGCAGCGGTTACATCTTTG
>CAZDGB010000025.1:6764-36200 GCA_964504645.1 uncultured Planctomycetaceae bacterium
CTGCCGTTCACGACCGTCTCGCGGCCGCCGACCAGAATGCCCACTTTTTGTTCCGCGGCATTCTTCAGCAAGGCTTCATCGAACGTCACGCGCAAGTTCACGCAGTACAGGCCGTCCTTCTGCGATTCGTTGGAGTGCAGGCTGTCTTCGGAGTTGTAGAAGCCGAACAGCGTCGTGCTGTCCGAGACGCCTTGCTTCAGGACGACTTTGCCGGACGCTTTGAGCGGCTTGTCGAGCGTCAACGGTCCGATGCGGTCGCCGTAGCAGGCCATGCGTTCCGGATACCGGCAATCGCCGCGGAAGATGCGGCCTCCGAGTTCACCTTTCGATTTTCCCCCCGCGAAGTTTGTGTCGCTGTAGCCGAAGTCGAACCAGGGGCGCACGATCCGGGATGGATACGTCATCCGATTCCGCTGACCGTCCCACTTTGGATCGCTCGAAAAATCTTCGATATCGCCGTTGATCGCCACGTCGTCCAGCCAGAATTCCGAACCGCCGTCCGCGCTTTTGACGATATTCAGGATCCCGAAGCGATCGAACGTTGCGCCGTCGGACAAGTGCGATTCATCGAACTTGCAGACGGCGGTCGCCTCGCCCATCGTGGCCGTCACCACGCCGCGACCTTCGTTGCCCTCCGGATCGAAATCGAGCGTCCAGCGGAGACTTTGTTCACACGGAAAGCCGATCAGGTTCCAGCGGCCGGTGTCGGGGTCGGTGATCGAGGGAAAGGGCGTCGTGTCGCCGCCGGCCCGCCACTTCGCGGTGCAGTACTCAACGTAGGCGAAAAACTTGTCGCCGCGCCCGTTAATCCGTAACGCGACCGAGTTCGGCGTCCGCCATTCCTGCACGGTTTTCGAATTAAAGAAGCCCAGCAGCAAATGCGTCCCTCCTTCGCCGACCGACAGCGTTCCCTCAGCTTTGAGGGGTTGCTTCAACGACAACGGCGAAAGCGTTTTCCCGTAAAATGCCGGTTCGCCCGCCGGAGTCAGAAATCCGCCTGCTTCTCCCTTCGCCGCTCCGCCCGCGTGGTGCGTGTCCGCGCTGTAACCGAAGTCTTGCCGAATCGAGCGAGGTTTTTGTGTTCGCGCGATCCGATGATTCACGCCGACCCAGCCGGGATCTTTGTCGAACGTTTCGGTTTTCAGTGTCATGCCGACCTGTTGCGCGGCCGAAAGTTGTAGCCCCAGCAATGCGACTATTCGGAGTTTCATGACGTCCCATTCGCGTTCGACAAGAGAAGACTGATTGACGCCGATCATAGCCGCGCCTAAACTCCAACATCAACATCCGCTGATTCGTGAAAATCGAGCGCTGCGATTTTCACGGCCGCCCGCCTCAGCGCGCCGATGGGATCGATCATGCTGCAGAATCGCCGCGAGTGGCTGGCCGGTGTCGCTTCCGTTTCGTTGGGACTGACGCTGCATCGCCGCGCTATAGCTGAGCCGGCGCCGAGTGTGACGCCGAAATCCGTGGCGGCGGTGGTTTCGATTTATGTGCCGCGTTCGCATGCCGACGTGCTCATCGGCAAGATTCTGGAAGGCTGGAAGCAGGACGGCGGACCGGGACCCGCCTTGAAACTGGCATCGCTGTACGTCGACCAGTTTCCCGCCAAGGACATTTCGCGAACGATGTCCGAAAAATACGGCGTGCCGATCTTCGATTCCATCGAGCAGGCCGTCACCGTCGGCGGGGACCGCATTCCGGTGGATGGCGTCATCAGCATCGGCGAGCACGGCAACTATCCCTCCAGCGATATCGGCCAGATTCTGTACCCCCGCCGGCGGTTCTTCGCAGAGATCACCGCGGCCTTTGAAAAATACGGCCGCGTCGTCCCCGTCTTCAACGACAAGCATCTCGGCCCGCAATGGACTGACGCGAAATGGATGTATGACCGGGCGCAGGAGTTGAATGTCCCGTTCATGGCCGGTTCGTCGCTGCCCCTCTCGTTTCGCGAGCCCGAGATCGACGTGCCGTTGGGCTCCGAGATGGTAGCGGCCGTCGGCATCGGCTATTCGCATCTCGACATTTATGGGGCACATGCTCTCGATTGCTTTCAATGCCTCGTCGAACGGCGGCGCGGCGGCGAAACCGGCGTGCAATGGGTCCAATGCCTGCAAGGCGACGCGATGTGGAAGCCCCTCGACGATGGGCTGATCGACAAAGGGACGTTCGACGCCGCGCTGGCTCTGGTGCACGCGGAACCGGAAAAAGTCCGCACTTGCCAGCAAGCCGCGTTATTCCTCTTTCAATATGCGGACGGATTGCTCGGGGCCGTGTTCATGTTGCCGGGGTTTGCCAGCCGCATCGCCGCCGCGGTGAAATTTCGCGGCCTGCCTGCTCCCTTGGCAACCCGTTTCGAGGAACACCTGGAGCCGCGACATCCGCACTTCGCTTACCTGCTCAAGGGCATCGAGCGGATGATCCACACCGGCCGGCCGAGCTATCCCGTCGAGCGAACACTGTTGACGAGCGGCCTGCTCGATCGGGCTCTGACGTCGCGATTTCACAGTGGCAAGCGGCTGGAAACTCCCGAATTGGCCATTCGCTATCAGCCCGTCGACTATTCGCACGCGCCGCGTCCGGATTTGAACTCCGCCCCGACGCAGTCCTGACGTTGTCCCTTCCGCAGGCGGCGGGTAAAATGATGTGGACGAGACAATTTGCCGCCGCGAAAGGTGAATCATGAATCGACCGATTTTCATCACGCGGCGGTTTTCAAGGAAGTGCCACCGATGGAATCGGGTCCGGTCAACTGGCGGGCAGCGCAGCTCGACGCGTCGGGATTAGACGTGTTCCTGCTGGGGTGCGTCGATTTCGACGCCTATCTGCTCTTGCAAGACCGGCTGGCCGCAGAAGTTCAATCGCGGCGCGATCGCTATGGCATCCTGCTCCTCTGTGAGCATCCGCCGGCGTTCTCGCTCGGACGCGACGGCAGCGCGGCGGAGCTTCCGTCCGATCCGGATGACTTGGAAGATCAACGGCTGCCGGTCCGCTGGGTGGGACGTGGCGGGGGAACCTGGCGGCACGGCCCGGGGCAATTGAACGCCTCGCTACTCGTGCCGGTGAGCCGGCTGGGCCTTTCGGCGTGGGACTTTCGCGATCGGCTCGTTGCCAGCGTGTTGCGTGTCGCCGATGAGTTGCATCTCTCGGCTCATGCGTCGGATCCCGTTCCCGGAGCGTCGGGCCGCGTCGGGCAGTTTGCCTTCGTGGGCGCGGCGGTGCACGGCGACGTCAGCCAGTTCGGCCTCATGCTGAATGTCGCCCCGCGGCGGGACGTGCTCGACTTTTCGCCACACGGAATTCGCAGTTCGTCGCTCGCCGCCGAACGTTTGCGGCCGCTGACGATGGCTTCGGTCCGCGAGAGCTTGACGCGGCATCTCGCCGCGGCGCTGAACTACGACGACTTTTATCTCCACACCGGCCATCCGTGGCTGCGGCGGACGCGACAGACGGTGCCGATCCATGCTTGAACTTCCCGTGATTTCGCCGGTCGAGGAACAGCGCGGCCGTTTGCCGCGCTGGCTCAAGCGGCCCATGCCACAGCCCGGTATGCAGTTCACCACCGACGTCATTTCCGACCTGCGGCTGGAAACGGTGTGCGAAAGCGCGAAGTGCCCGAACCGCACCGAGTGCTGGTCGCAAAAGACCGCCACGTTCATGATTCTCGGCAACGTCTGCACCCGGCCGTGCGGATTCTGCTCGGTGCCAAAGGGAAAGACCGAAACCCTGCAGATCGACGAGCCGGAGCGCGTCGCCGAAGCCGCGCGGCGGATGGGACTTAGCTACGTCGTCATCACCTCGGTGACGCGGGACGATTTGCCCGACGGCGGTGCTGAACATTTTTATCGCTGCGTGAAAGAAGTCCGCGAGACGGTCGGCGCAAAAGTGGAAGTGTTGACGCCCGATTTCCGCGGCGATCGAGCGGCGATTCATCGCGTGATCGAATCCCGGCCCGACGTCTTCAATCACAACACGGAAACGGTGCCGCGGCTCTACGACCGCGTGCGCCGCAACGCCGACTACCGCCGGACTCTCGACTTGCTCGCGCAGGTGAAAGACGAAGCCCCCGACATGCCGACGAAAAGCGGCCTGATGCTGGGCCTTGGCGAGACGCTCGACGAACTGCTCGAAGTCTGCGCCGATCTGCGGCTCGTCGGCTGCGAGATGATCACGCTGGGGCAGTATCTGCAACCGACGCTGTCGCATCTGCCGGTCGAACGGTATCTCCCGCCGGAAGAATTCGAGGAAATCGGCCGGCTGGTGCGCGGTCTGGGCTTCCGCATGGTCGCGAGCGGCCCGTTCGTCCGTTCCAGCTACCACGCCGGCGAAATGGCCGCGGCGTCGAAGTGAATCGATCCTTTGCGACGCTTCGCAGAAGCATCGTACGATTGTCTTGCCATGCGCGTCCCTATCACGGTCCCCGAATGCCCGCCCCGCATCGCGACGTTGCGGCTGGGTGAGTGGTCGGTCGCCCCCGGCGACACAGTGGCTGAAGGCGAATCCCTGACTGAGCTCATTTGCCCGGGATTGACGATTGACCTCGCCGCTCCCGCCGCCGGCACCGTCGCGGAACTACTCCGACAACCCGAGCAACTCGTCCGTTCCGGCGAAATCCTGGGCTGGCTGGAGACGGAATAAGCTGTTCTCAGAAAGGCATTCCCGATGCGTCTGATGCTGATCTCGCTCATCGCTGCATCTCTTTGCCAAAGTCTTACCGCTGAAGACGCCGTGACGATCATCCGCGGCGTAAGCGTGTTCGATCCCGAATCAGAGAGCATGCTCCCGGACCGGACGATCGTCATCCGCGGCGAGAAGATTGAAACGGTCTTGGGCGCCGGGAGAAAATTCGACGCTCCGGCGAACGCCACGCAGATCGATGGCCGGAACAAGTACGCGCTGCCCGGCATGATCGACGCCCACGTCCACGTGGTGCACGTGATCGACTTCGCCCGCGTGACGGGGGATGAAGTTCTGCCGCTGTATCTCGCCGCCGGTGTAACCTCGGTGCGGAGCACGGGCGACGAGGTCGTCGCGGCGACGCTGGTCGCCCGGTTTGCAGAAGCCCATCCGCAATCGAGTCCGCGCGTCTTCACTTGCAGCCCGCTGTTGGACGCCGACCCGCCCATTCATCGCGACATCGGCCGCGCGGTGACCGATCCCAAGCAAGTGCCGGAACTCCTCGATGATTTGCAGCGATGGAACGTGACGACGCTGAAAATTTACGCTCAAACTGGCCGCGAGATCGGACGGACGATCATCGAGGAAGGCCACAAACGCGGGTTTCTCGTAACGGGGCATCTCGGTCCGTACACGGCGCAAGAGGCCGTGGCCGATGGGATCGATTGTTTGGAACACATCTGGTCGGTGTTCAACTACATCATCCCGGACGATTTGCCGCGCGAGCCGGGTTACCGCGGCCGCGTCGATTTCAGCCATCCGAAATGCGAAGCGCTGATTGCCGAGTTGGTCAAACGGAAGACGTTCGTCGATCCCACCCTCGCGGTGTTCCGCAACATGATCCTGCTGCCCGATGTCCCCGAGGTGCGCGACCATCCGGACAACGCGCTCGTTCCGCAGCGACTGCGCGACTTCTGGCCAAAGTATCTCGCGAAGACCGGCTGCCCCCAGGGAGGCGCGCTCGAGGACCGCCGTCGGGAATTCGCCAAGTTCGAGGAATTGACGGCGAAGCTGTATCGGGCCGGCGTGCCGCTGCTCGTCGGGACCGACGCGCCGGAACCGCAGGTCACGCCCGGCTTCTCGCTGCATCAGGAATTGGAGATGTTTGTGGAGGCCGGCATCCCACCCGCCGCGGCACTGCGCGCCGCCACGTTGCACAACGCGATGGCGTTGCGGCAGGAGCAGCGGCTTGGTTCGATTGCGCCCGGCAAGCTGGCCGACGTCGTCTTGCTGACGGCCAATCCCCTCGACGACATCCGCCACACGCGGAAGATCGAACTCGTCGTGCGCGGCGGATTGATCGCGAAACCGGCGGAACTGTTGAAGCTCGTGCCGAAAGAATAAACGTAGGGTTTGCCGAGTCCGCGAGGCGAACCATCGCCAAAACAGCGGTTCGCCTCGCAGAGCCTCGGCAAACCCTACTCAATCAAATCCACGCCGGCTGCCAGCCCTTGCGGTATTCTTTCGTCAAGAGGCCCTGGGCGTGCGGCGAGCCGGAGAGTTCGAGCTTCTCCGCATTCCACGAGAGGTTCGTGCCCGGCAGGCGGATGGCGATCGTGCCAAGCAGCACGGTTTCGGTCAGCGGGCCGGAATAATCGAAGTTCGAAGTGGCCTTGTCTTCGTCCAGACACGCCGCGACCCACGAGGTGTAGTGATCGCGAGAAGGGACGGCTTCGATCTTGTACTCGGCGAACTTCTCCACGGGGTAGAGCTTCGGCATCGCGACGTGGGGAATGATCATGGTTCCCTTCTCGCCGATGAGGACCGATCCCGATCCCGGCAGCTCTTTCTGCGGTAAGCCGGTCGCTTCTTCGCTCGGGAAATGGCTCGCGCCGTCGTACCAGGTGACTTTGATCGTCTTGTCGGCGGTGAGGTCGGTGCCCGGGAAGACGTACGACACCGTCGAGTGCTTGTACCAGATTTCCTTGTTCATCGGTCCGGCGTCCGCCTTCACCGACAAAGGCGCGGTCAATTTCAGCGCCATGAACACTGGATCGAGAATATGGCAGCCGAAGTCTCCTAACTGGCCGTTGGAGAAATCCTGCCAGGCGCGCCAGTTGAACGAGTGATAGATCTTGGGCAAATAAGGCCGCGTCGGAGCGACACCGAGCCATTCGTCCCAATGCACGGTCTCTGGAACCGGTTCGCTGCCGGACGGGCGGTCATCAACGAGAATCCAGCCCATCGCGCCGCTTTGCCAGGAATGAACTTCCTTCACCTTGCCGATGACCCCGTCGTGCACCAGCTTGACCGCCGTGCGGTACGTGGTATCGGACTGAATCTGGTTGCCCATCTGCGTGACGAGTTTGTATTTCTGCGCGGCGAGCTTCATCTGCCGGGCTTCGTGCACCGTGTGCGTGAGGGGCTTCTGGCACTGCACGTGCTTGCCAAGCTGCATCGCCGGCAGCGACACCGGGGCGTGCATGTGATCCGGCGTGGAAACGATGATGGCGTCGAAACTCTTGTCGTTCTCCAGCAGCTTGCGCCAATCGGTGTAAGTCTTCGCTTGCGGATATTTCTCCGCCGCACGGCCGAGGAAGTCTTTCGATTCGTCGATGTCGCAGAGCGCCGTGACTTCGGCGTTGGGGCTCGCCGCGGTGGCGACGAGATCGGACCAGCCTTTCCCCCCCGTGCCCACCGACGCCAGCCGGACCTTGCTGTTCGCCCCGTAGACGCGGGACCAACTGGCGGCCGACCACGAAACCGCCGCGCCGGCGGCGAGGGAGTGCTGCAAAAACTGGCGACGAGAGGAACGCTGCGACATGGAACTTCTCCTAAGAATGCGAGCCGGATTCACAAGTGCGTTCAGGATAGCGGAGGGACTGGCCGGTTTGTAGAGCGCCGCCGGAGAAACCCGGTTCTGCTTTGATAACCGGGTTTTGCTTTCTCGCTTCGACGACCAAAGCGAATCCCGGTTAGAAGACGAACCGGGATTCTTGCGTCGGGCTGCTACGCTGGTTCGGCGACGCGGCGTTTTTCGAGGACCAGGACGTTGCCGCGGCCCTGGTATTCGACCAGGCTCATGAAGGCGCGCATCAGCATGATGCCGCGGCCGCAGGGACGTTCGAGATTCTCTTCCTGCGTCGGGTCCGGCACGTCCTCGGGGCGGAAGCCGGGGCCTTCGTCTTCGATGATGACGCGGAGAAAATCAGACGAGACGCTGCACTCGACCCGCACCGATTTCTCCGGGTCCATGCGGTTGCCGTGCTTGATGGCGTTGACGAGCGCCTCTTCCAAAGCCAGGCGGACCCCGAACACATCGCGCGACGAGTATTCGAGTTGCTCCAGCCGCGCGACGATGCGTTCCTGCACGGCCTGGCCGGCGGACGTGTCGCTGGGGATGACGACTTCGAATTGCTCAGGGGCAGACATGACGCCGGGAGATGCTTTCGGGAAAAGCGAGCGGAGTACCCGAGACAGGAGCCACCCGATCGAGCGCATGGCCGGTTATCAGAACCCTTCCAGCGCCTGCTCTTGCGTGCCGCGGATGTCGAAGATTTTGTTCAGCCGGGTGATCTCGAAGACTTCGTAGATCTCCGGCCGGATACAGCACAACCGCAGTTTGCCTTTGGCGCCCTTCACCTTCTTGTCCATGGTGATGAGCTTCCCGAGCGCGGCGCTCGACAGGTACTCGACGTTGCTGAAATCGAGGACAATCTTCTTCCGCTCATCTTCGTCGACCAGTCCGAACAACTGGTTGCCGATGATCTGGATGTTCGTTTCGTCGAGGATCTTCTTATCCACAAACTTCACGACGGAGACGTTGCCGATCTCCTCGATATCCAGCCGGCGTTGTGCAGTCGACATGCCTGTAGTCCCTTTCGCGGGAATTGTTCAGGTTCCACTCCTGGGGAAATCCCGTCTTGAGATTCGCGCCGTCAGAATGGATGTCTCGAATGGCCCGCGACTTTGAATCATCGTTTCGATTCCGGCGGCTGTCAAGTGAGTTTCGTCGTAACCTCTGCGGAAACCGCGTTTTGTGGGCGAGGAATGGGAGGTTGGATGTGGTGTGTCGGGAGTTGAGGGTTGGATCCGAACGTTCGTTTCCTTTTCCCAACCGACAACCTCCGCCCCACAACCGCTCCGACCTCAGATCACCACCGGTTTCCCCAGCGCACGCCGCACCGGTACGAACTGACCGGCGTGCATCATGGGATGCGTGGCGATCAGCACCCACACCTGACCCGCCGTCGGAAACCATGCGCGAAACGTTTCCGGCGCGGGCTGGTCGAAATCGGCGTCGCTCGCGGCGTTCAACGCCTTTCGCGTCGCAGCGCCGACCTTGTCCAATAAGTCGAGATATTGCTGCTTCGTGCAGAAATCTTTTGGGTCGTTGCTCTCGCAATTCGCCTTGTCGTGCTTTTCCTTGAATCCCGCCGGAAGTTCCGGCGCCGCGCCGGGCACGAGCGATTCCAGCATGCCGCACTCCGAGGCGATCAAATGCCCCAACTGATACGCAATGTGATTGCACCCCTTGCCGGGCCGCTGCAACAAGTCGGCATCGTTCAGATCGCCGATGTATTGCTTGACCACCATCGCACCGATATCCATCGCCGACGAAATGGCTTCTCTCTGGTTCATGAGCCGCTGCTCCTGGGAAGAACTCCTGGGTTTTGAATCGTCGACCGCTAGAATACGGGCCTCGAATCTTCGGAGCAACAAACCCCGGACGCGCTCCGCTGTCGCGTCGCGGCTAACCTGCCAAAATTCCATGTCGACCGCCACAAAATCTTCAACTCCATTTCCACCGGGACCAAACGACCGCTGCTTCGGCATGCGGACCATGTCGTGGATGAAGCGCGACGTGCTCGGCGCGTACATTGCGTTGCAGCGAGAGTACGGCGACATCGTCTCGTTTCGCACCGGGCCGTTCCGGCTCTATATCTTCTTTCATCCCGATCACGTCCGCGAGGTGCTCGTCCAGCAGGCCCGGTCGATCATTCGCGTGCCGCGCGTGATGGAGACCTTCTCGCAATGGAACGGCCGCAGCATTCTCATTACCGAGGGAGACGACTGGGTGCGGCAGCGCCGGCTGGTGCAGCCCGGCTTCCAGCCGCGGCGCTTCGAGAACTATGGCCGCGTCATGGTCGATTGCACACAGCGGCTGATCGAACGCTGGCAACCGGAGATCGCGCGGCAGCAGTTCGTCAACGTCAACGTCCGGCAGGCGATGACCGGTTTGACGTTGGAAATCATCGGCCGCACGCTGTTCGACGTTGATCTCACGGCGGATTCGGGTGAAATCTCGCGGGCCGTGGCGATTCTGTCGGAAGTCGCGTTCCACGAAATGCAGGCGGCGATCCGCTTGCCCAATTGGTGGCCTACCGACTTCTATCGCCGCAAGCGGTGGGCGATGCGGACGTTGGACGATGTCGTGTGGCGCATCGTGCGCGCCCGCCGCGCCGAAGGCGCCGACCGCGGCGACCTGCTGTCGATGCTGCTGGCGTCCGTCGACGAAGAAGGGGACGGCGGCCAGCTCTCCGACCGGCAGGTGCGCGACGAAGCCATGACGCTGATGCTCGCCGGACACGACACGTCCGCCGCCGCGCTCGAATGGATGTGTTACCGATTGGCGAAGCATCCCGACATCGTCGCGAAGTGCCGCGAGGAGATCGGCCGCGTGATTGGCACTCGCGACGTCACGGCCGCCGATGTGGCGAAGCTCCCGTATCTGCAGGCTGTCATCAAGGAAACGCTGCGACTCTATCCACCGGCGATCGGCGTCTTCCTGCGACAAGCGGTGAAGGAATTGCAGATCGGCGGCTATGCCATCGTGCCGGGCAGTTTGCTGGCATTGTCGTCCTACGCGACGCATCGCGATGCCCGGTGGTTCTCCGATCCGGAACGATTTGATCCCGCGCGCTTTCTGCCGCCGTGCGAAGAGCAGATTCCCGCCGGCGCGTATTTCCCGTTCGGGGCTGGGCCGCGCGTCTGCATCGGACAGTCGTTTGCGATGATGGAGATGACGCTCATCGCCACGACACTCTTGCGGCACGTCAACGTGAGCCTACCGCCAGGCTTTGTCGAACCGCAGCCGCACGTCCACATCTCGCTGCGCCCGGACCGCCCGCTGACGCTGCGCTGGTCGCGACGCGTCTGAGAAACCCGGTTCAGCCCTGTTAACCGGGTTTCGCTTTCCCGCCGACAGACAAATGGTCAAAGCGAATCCCGGTTAGAAGACGAACCGGGATTTTGGTCTATGGCACAGTCGCCGCGGAGCCTTCCAGCTTCTGCTGAATTCCCGTCAGCAGCTCGATGCGATGTTTGACCTGCTCACGATACGCATACGAGTCCGTGCGGTGCTCTTCGATTAGCGTCTCCTTGCGGATCGACTCCAGCAAATCGGCCAGAAGATTGCGTTCGTCCTCGCTGAACTGGATCGGCGCGTTTCCCATGATGTCCTTTCCGAGTCGAGAATGGTCTGGACTTCTCCTTTTATTCTCTGCTGCTCGCACTGGCGTGACAACAGGGAAACGCAACCGCCATGGCGATTGACGAAATCCGATGACGATCCGCAGATTTCCAGAGAGTCCGAGATTTCAATTCCTCAGATTCTCTGCCTTAATCGGCGAAAATCTGCGCAATCTGCGGATCACGGCTTTCTATCCGACGTTACAGAACCTCTTCGATCACCCGGCCGCGGCTGAGGGGAAAGGGGCGGCCTTCGGTTTCGTGCAGTTCGGTCTCGGGCGAATAGCCGAGGCAGTGGAAGATCGTCGCCAACAGATCGCGCGGCTCGACGACGCCGGAGACGGGAAATGCCGCGTGCCCATCGGACTTGCCGTGCACCACGCCGCCGCGGACACCGCCGCCAGCCAATGCCAGCGAAAAACAATGTCCCCAGTGATCGCGGCCGGCGCGGGGATTGATCCGCGGCGTGTGTCCCATCTCGCCGACCCACACAACCAGCGTCTCATCGAGCAGGCCGCGTTCGGACAAATCGGTCAAGAGCGCGGAGTACGCCTGATCCATCCAGGGCATCAACAGTTTTTTCACCATCAAATTGTGCTGCTCGTGCGTGTCCCAACTGCCGTAATTCGGCTCGCCGTCCACGAGGCACCAGTTGATGTGCACCAACGACACCCCGGCTTCGACTAGCCGCCGCGACAACAGCACGCTCTGCGCCCAGCGCGACTTGCCGTATCGCTCCCGAGTTTCGGGCGACTCCTGTGTCAGGTCGAACGCCTGGCGGGCCTTCGAGCCGCTCAACAGTCCGAGCGCCTGCTGCGTCTGGCGATTGAAGCCCGTCACCGCCGCGGCGGAGTCGAGATGATTCAACTGCCGATTGACTTGGTCGAGGAACGACATCCGACGATCCAGCCGCAGTTGCGACAGATCGTCGGGGAGCGCGAGATCGGGAATCGAAAAGTTCGTCTGCGACGGATCGCATTTCACGACCCAGGGATCGTATTGCGGGCCAAGCACGCCGCCGATCTGTCCCGGCCAGACGACGTCGCCGACGTTGGCAATATTCACCGGCACCGTCACCGCCGGCGGCAGGCCGCGGAATTCTCTTTGCTTCAGATACTTGACGATCGAACCCCAATTCGGCGCGAGGTTCGGCGCTTTCGACACGGCGTTCTCGACGCCAAGCGGGATGTGCGGCACGCCGGTCATCAATTGATAGCCGGCCGAAGAATGTGAATTGTCGTTCGTGACCATCGCCCGCAGCACGGCGATCTGGTCGGTAAGCAGCGCCGTCTTGGGCATCAACTCGCCGACCGTGAGCCCCGGCGTCTTCGTGGGAATCGTGCCATACGCACCGCGGATTTCCTCCGGCGCTTCGGGCTTCGGATCCCACGAATCGTGCTGCGGCGTGCCGCCACCGAGGAACATCACGATAACGGACTTCGCCTTGCCGAGCGCTGCGCCGGCATCGGTCGAGGAAGTTGCGGCTTGCGTTGGTCGTTGCAGTAGCTGTGGCAGCGACAGCCCACCGAGTCCCACACCGCCGACGCCCAACCACTCGCGCCGCGACCAGGCGTTGTTCGCTGAGCGATTCGGATAATCGAAGATTCGCAGCATGCCGTACTCTCACGCCGGGTAGACCATCATCGCATCAATGCTCGTCAATAGTTTACTTCCTCGGCATTTCGCGGGGAACGTCTTGTCGAAGATTCCGCAAAAATATCCATCGAGGCTCGGGGAAAACATTTCTCCAGATGCGCGAGCGATTTGTGCAGAAACCCCGGTTCTGCTTTGATAACCGGGTTTCGCTTTCTGTGGTCCAGCAGACGAAAGCGAATCCCGATTAGAAGACAAACCGGGATTCTACAATCGCTTCGACAAGTATTTCCCCAACCGTTCCAGCGCCGGGCTGACGTCCAACGGGTCGAGGTGCGCGTTGATAACCGTGAAGCGGTCAAAGTGCGCCAGCGCGGCTTGAAGAGCGATTTCCAGATCGCCCTCGGTGCGGACTTCGAAGCCCGAGCCGCTGCCGAGCAAATCGGGCAGGCGGTGATAATTCCAATTGGCGATGTCGTTGAACGGGCCGTCTTGCAGGAACCGTTCCGTCGTATAGCCTTTGTTGTTGAGGACGATCACGATCGGATTGAAGCCGTAGCGCAAGCCGGTCGAAAGCTCCAGGCACGTCATCTGAAACGCCCCGTCGCCGACCAGCACGATCGGCCGGCGCTTCCGGTCGGCGTGCTGCGCTCCGAGCGCGGCGGGAATCGCGAAGCCCATCGACGTGTAATACGCCGGGCTGATGAACTCAGTATCGCGGTAAATCGTCAGGTCCGCCGCGGCAAAGAGGCAGTCTCCCACGTCCGCGACGACGCACATGTGGGCGTCGAGCAGTTCGTTGATCCGCTCGAACAACCGCTTCGTGGTGAGCTTCGCCTTCTCCTGCAACTCATATTTCGCAGGTTCCGGCCGGATGTTCGCGGGAATCGTCCGCTTGGTCGGCGTGATGTCCGCCTTGAGCAGCCCCTTCATGAAGTCTTCCAACAGCACGTCGCGGAAGTGATGGTGGCGAATTTGCAGAAACTCGCTCGTCACATAGACGCAGCGGTCGAAGTCGATTTTCGCGGTGTAAATGCCGAGTTCGATGTCGGACATGAACGTGCCGAGCAAGATCACGCAGTCGCTGTCCTCGACGAATTTCCGCACCGGCTCGCGGCACATCGCCCCTTCGTAGATGCCCAAATAGAGCGGGTGCTTCTCGCTGACGACCGACTTGCCGAGCAGCGTGGCGCACATCGGGATGCGGTTCTGCTCGGCGAGCTTGACGAGTTCGTCGCCCAGTCCGAAACGGTGCATCTCGACGCCGGCGATGATCACCGGTTTCTTGCTCGCGTTGATCATCGCCGTGGCCTCCGCCAGCGCTTCTTTGAGCGCATCGCGGTTGCTGACTGGCTTTTCGACGCTAGCCAGGTGCGGATACGGGCTGGGCGTCCGGACGCGGTCGCGCGGCAATTCCAGGTAGACAGGCCGCTTGTACCGGTCGCACGCCGCCAGGCAGCGATCGATTTCGCGGAACGCGGTCAGCGGATCGTCGAGCGACGCCGAGGCCACGGTGATCTTCTCGAAGACTTCGCGCTGCGTGTTGAAATCGCGGACGCGGTGATGCAGAAAGAGGTTCTTCCGCCGCTCGTCCACCCCGGGCGCGCCGCTGATCACCACGACCGGCGACTGCTCGGCATAGGCCCCGGCGATGGAGTTGCACATGCTCAGCCCGCCGACGCTGAACGTCACGCACGCCGCCCCCATGCCGTGGACTCGGGCGTAAGCATCCGCGGCGTAGCCGGCGTTGTCCTCGCGCGTGCAGCCGACGACTTCCAGCGCGCTGTCTTCGAGCATGCCGTAAAACTGCAGGACGAAATCGCCCGGGATACCAAAGACGTGCTCCAGGCCGTAGTCTTCCAACCGCTGGATGAGGTACGCGCCAATCGTCGGCTTATCGGCCTGCGAAGACTTCGCCGTAGAGGACTTGCGAGCATTGCGTTTCCCGGCGGCCATGCGATGAACTCCCTGGTGTGATGCAATCAAAGGCTCGATAGATGTATTGTATCCGCCGGGAGAGAATCAAGTCGGATGTCCTCAAAGCCGCGGTTGGCAACCGCGGTCTTCGTTCAACGTGCCGAGCCAAAAAAACGCGGTTGCCAACCGCGGCTTTGGCTGGAAAGGCAATGCCACATGAAAAGCCGCTTTCGCACCTGGACGCTCTGGATTTTGTCTGGCCTACTGTTCTTCCTCCCCGGCGCCGTACTCGCCGCAGACTTCCGCCTCGCAACGTTCTCCGCCGATGTCACGCCACCGCTGGGCCATGCCTTGCTCGGCGGCACAACCACACCGCCGCCGGCGCACGCGATTGATGATCCACTCTACGCGAAGGGCTTCGTGCTGCTCGGCGGCGAGAAGCCGGTCGTGCTGGTGTCCATCGACTGGTGCGAAATCCGCAACGATGCCTATGACCGCTGGCGGGAAGTCCTCGCCGACGCCGCCGGCACGACGCGGGATCGCGTGCTCGTCACCGCGATCCATCAGCACGATGCGCCGCTCTCCGATCTCGAAGCGCAGCGCATTCTAGATCGTAGCCCTCACAAAGGCTCGATTGCGGACTTTGATTATCACGAAGAGTCGATCCAGAAAACCGCCGCAGCGTTGAAGGCCGGGTTGAAGTCTTCCCGCCGCATCACCCACTTCGGGATCGGCCAGGCGAAGGTCGAGCGGATCGCGTCGAACCGGCGCTACGTCGATGTGAAAGGCAATATTCGCTTCGACCGCAGCAGCATGAGCGGCGGCGACCCGGTCAAAGCGAACGCCGATGGCGGACTCATCGACCCGTGGCTGAAGACGCTCAGCTTCTGGGACGGCGACACGCCGGTCTGTGCCTTGCACATTTATTCCGTGCATCCGATGGGCCATTGGGGTTCGGGCCGCGTCACCGCCGATTTCCCCGGCCTCGCGCGGGCCCGGTTCCAGGAAGACGACGAATCCATCTTCCAGATTTACGCCTCCGGCTGCGCGGGCGACACCACTGCCGGCAAATACAACGACGGCAGCGATCTCTCCAAGCGCGCTCTGCAAGACCGGCTGTACGAGGCGATGGTCGCGGCCTTCAAAGCGACGAAACGACACCCGCTAACGAAGCTCGCCTTTCACAACGTGCCGTTCGAGTTGCCGCTCCGGTCGTCCGCCGGATACACGCAGGCCGATCTTGAGCAGCAACTGGAGCACGAAAATCCGCGCAAGCGGAACCTCGCGGCTCTCGGCTTAAGCTGGCGAAAGCGGCATCTCGCCAAGCAATTGATCGATCTCCCCGTGGTCGACTTCGGCCCGGCGGCAGTCGCGCTGCTCCCCGGCGAAACCTACGTGGCATTCCAACTCGCCTCGCAGCAGATGCGGCCGGACGATTTCGTCATCGTGATGGGTTACGGCGAATCTGCCCCCGGCTTCGTCCCGCCCGAACAAGCCTGGCAAGAAAACGACGGCAACTTGTCGTCCTGGTGTTGGATCGATCCCGGTTCGGAGAAACCGCTGCTCGACGCGCTACGGAAAGCGCTCGTGCCGAAATGATCCAAAGCCGCGGTTGGCAACCGCGGTCTTCGGTTTTTCTTCGTTTGGAGCGGCAACGAAGACCCCGGAGAGCATCCGCGGCTTTCAATCGCCTTGAAACAACAGTGCGCACGCGACGGCGATCTGCTCGACGTGCCGATGGTCGGTGCCACAGCAGCCCCCGAGGACGCTCAGACCGGGAATGCGGCGTTTCAGGTCCGCGTATTCGCCGCCGAATTCGACCGGGTTGCCGGGGTCGAGCTCCGTCGACTCGTTCAACTCGGCGTGACTTTTGCGAGACGCGTTGGCCCGAATGCCGCGAATTCGCTGCGCACACAGTTTGTGTTCGCCGAGCACCGAGACGAAATGCGTCGGATGGGCGCAATTGACCATGTAATAGAGCGGATAGGCGCCGGTCGCCTCGTCCACGTGCCGGATCGCCGTTTGCAGGCTGTCGCCCGTCGGCAACCGGCCGTCCGTTTCGACGGTGAACGAAATCACGACCGGCATCCCGGTTTTGCGGCAGGCTTGCGCGATGCCGGCCGCTTCTTCGACATAGTTCATCGTCATCGCGCAAATCAGATCGGCATTGGAATCGGCGAAAACTTCGATCTGCGCAGCGTGGTAGGCCTCGGCTTCTTCATCCGCCATCGCGACTTCAGGAATATATCCGTCGCCGCGCGGGCCGAGGCAACCGCTCAAAATGACCGGTGTCTCCGCCGATTCGAATTCATCGCGCAACTGTTCGAGTAAGCGAATCGATTTCCTGTTCGCCGCATCCAATTCTTTCAACGAATAGCCGAGCTTGGCCCCCCAAGCGGGGCTGGCCCGCCACGACGGGCTTTCGAGCAGCAATCCCGTGCGAAATCGCCGGGCGAGTTCGGCATACGGCCGATAACACCGGGCGAGGATCTCCGTTCCTTCGTCCGATTGCAGCAAGTCGAATGACGCGAACTCCCGCAGCGGCACGTGTTCTTGAAAGATCAGCGTCGTCTCGATGCCGCCGTCCGTGAGGAACATTCGTCCGTCGAGATGCGGCAAGTCGTCGCGGTATTTGGGCATGGACTCATTCCCGCCCGGTGTGGCATTGAACGCAGCTCGCCGTCAACGTCGGCAAGTGGATCTTGTGCCGCGATTCGTCATAGGGAATGAGATCCGCATGGCAGACGCGGCAATCGGTCCCGCGTTCCGTCACCATCCGATGCACGCTCTCGAAATGCCAGTAGCCGGGCCGCTTCTCAGCGATCATCTCCGGAACGTCGTGACATTCCGCGCAGCGGCTCGCGATCTGGAGCACTTCCACTTTGGATGACGCCGGCAGCGTCTTCAGAATCGATTGCGCGGCGACGCGTCCCGTCACAATACACGGCCCGAGAAACGTTCCCTCCAGCGCCGCCTTGCCATTGATGCCGGCCAGGCCCGTCAACTCGCCGACGGCGTACAGACCCGGAATGAATTGGCCATCCTTGTCGACCACGCGGCATTGCCGGTCGATGGCGACGCCTCCCATGCTCTTGCGGGTCAATGGCCAGGTCTGCATTGAATAGAACGGCGGCGTCCCGATCTTCGGCGACGCGCCATTGGAATAGTCATTGGCATGGGGACCGAAGCGGCCGAAATCGTCGTCGACGCCCTTGTCGACCAGTTCGTTCCACCGCTTGACCGCCGCGACGAGGTTCTCCGCAGGCAAGCCAGATTTCTCGGCGAGTTCCTCCAGCGTGTTCGCGACTTTCACCAGTGCGGGATTTTGCAGAATCTCGCGGTCGACTTTCTTGAAATCGGCCCAGTCCGAACCCGACACATGAAAGTTCGGCTTCGACGCCTCGTCGAAAATGAACCAGCACGTCTGCTGTTCCTGTTTGAGCATCGGCGGCATCACGATCTTCGCCCAGCCGTGCAGATTGGCGAATTGTTTGCCGTCGGCATTCACCAGAATACCGAACATGTTCGCCGCGTTGAGGCCGCGGTTGCTGCCGGGAAATCGCGGATCGGGAATGCCGCAGAAGTAGTTCCACTGATGATCCATCCGCGCCAGTTCGCCGCCGGCCTCCTGGGCAAGCTTGTGCCCGTACCCGACCGAATGCCGGCCCGAGCCAATGTAAATCTTTTCCGGGAAGCGGAACTCCGCGGGCCAGAACTCGCGGACCATGTCCAGATTGTTCTGAAATCCGCCCGTCGCCAGGATGACGGCGTCGGCTTCGAATCGCGATTCCTCTTGCGTCCGCACGTTCTTGCCGAGCACGCCAGCGACTTGGCCATCCGTTTGCAGCAGTTGCTCGACTTTCGTATTCCAGACGAATTCGATGTTCGGCAGTTCCTGGCAGGCGCGGAAGATCGGCGTCACGAGGCCGATGCCGCGGCCGATCGGCTGATGCTCTCGCGGCACCGTATTTCCCGGCGCTTGATACGCCGCCTCGAACCGCACGCCGAGTTCCGTTACCCAGTCGTAGATCATCGCCTTCGAGTTGTCGACGTAGAAGCGGACCCATTCGGCATCGGCGTCTTCGCCCCACTCCAGAAAATCCTTGTAGGCGATGTCGGGCGAATCCTTCAGCCCGTCCCGTTCCTGCACCGGACTGCCGGCGATCGACAGGCTCCCCTGCGACATCACTGCATGCCCGCCGAAGACGGAGGACATGTCGATCACCGTCACCGTTGCCCCGCCGCGACCGAGTTCCAGGGCGGAAGCCAGTCCCGAGATGCCTGCGCCGACGATGACGACGTCACGACGCTTGGGCTGAACGGGCTCGCTATCGACCTTTGCTGTGGTCGCTTTCGGTTCCGCCACCACTTCCGATCGCCGTTCGCCCAGCGCCATCCACGCCGAAATCAACACGCCGACCACGATGGCGGCCAAGGCGATGGACGCCGTTCCGTTCGATTCGTTCATGCAGACACCACAATTTATGGGAGAACTTCTGCGCGGCGGACAGTATAGCGGCTGGGCGGCTCGCTCGCGCCTCGCAAGCGCCACGTGATGACGTCGATACGCCGCAAAGCGCAAGCGAGATTTGACCTCGCTCGATTTCCGCTGCGCCGCGTGATTAAATTGGCGCTCGTTGGCCCGTCACCCTTCTGAGGATTCTCCCATGCGTCGTCATCACTTCTGCACCCTTCTGTTCACGCTATCCCTGTCATCGATTTCTCAAGCCGAGCTTCCGCCGAACGATAAAGTTCAGGCCGTCAAGCTGCTCGAAGTCCACGCTTACTGCGAAGGGGTCGTCTTCGATCACGAAAGGAAGGGCTACATCTCGCACGGCGACCGGATCACACAGTTCACGCTCGACAAGGACTCGAACGTTGCGGCATCGAAAGTCTGGGCGACGACCGGCGCGCCGAACGGGCACAAAGTTCTTGCCGACGGCACGCATCTCGTCTGCGACGCCAGCCATCACGCCGTGCTGCATCTGAGCGCCGACGGCAAGATGCTGCCGCATGCCTCCGAGACCTGCGACGGCAAACCGCTCCGCGGGCCGAACGACCTGACGCTCGACACTCCGAACGGCGGCTTCTACTTCACCGACCCGGGCGATTCGGGCATCGACAAGCCGATCGGCACGCTGCATTACGTCGACAAAGCCGGCAAGACTCATCTGTGTGCCAGCGGTTTCGCCTATCCGAACGGCGTCGTCATCACGCCCGACGGCAAACGCATCCTCATGGCCGAAAGCCAGAAGAATCGCGTTCTCGAATTCCCCGTCGCGTCGCCGGGCAAAGTCGGCGAGTTCAAAGTCTTCGCCGAACTCCCCAAGAAAGAAGGGGGGCAGATCGACAACCAGCCCGACGGCATGTGCCTCGACGCCGAGGGCAACCTCTACGTCGCCCATTACGGGATGAAGCAGGTGCAGGTGCTCGACAAGTCGGGCAAACTGATTCGCCGCTACCCCGGCGGCAACATCACCACCAGCAACGTCGCGTTTGGCGGTCCGAAAAGCGAACAACTCTTCGTGACGGGCGGACTCGGGGCCGAAGCCGGCGCGGGGGGATTGTTCCGTCTCGACCTGGGCGTCCAAGGTCTGGTGATTCTACCGAAGAAAAATTGATTTGTTTCTTTCTTGGTGCTTGCGCTTCGCGGGCCAAACTGCGATGCTGAATCTGAGTCGCTTGCGCCGCGAAGCGCAAGCGATCGTTATCGCGAAAGCAAAAGGAATAGCCCGCATGTCCGAAGACACAACGAACAAACGACCGCACACCGTCGACTTGCCGAGAATCGAAAAGGCCGTGCGCGAGATTCTCGCGGCCGTCGGCGAAGACCCGAACCGCGAAGGTCTGCTCGACACGCCGGCGCGCGTCGCGCGGATGTACGCCGAATTGTTCTCCGGCCTGCGCGCGGAGCCGGAGCGGCATCTGCGGAAGACGTTCAGCGAGCGCTACGACGAACTCGTCCTCGTCCGCGACATCAGCTTTTGCAGCGTCTGCGAGCATCATCTGTTGCCGTTTCTCGGCAAGGCGCACGTCGGTTATCTGCCGCGAGGAAAAGTCGTCGGTCTCAGTAAGCTGGCCCGCGTCGTCGAGGAAATCTCCAAGCGGCCGCAGGTGCAGGAACGGATGACGCACCAGATCGCCGACCTGATGCAAACCGAGCTCGACCCGAAAGGGGTGATCGTCGTGCTCGAAGCCGAGCACACCTGCATGAGCATCCGCGGCATCAAGAAGCCCGGCGCCCTCACCATCACCAGCGCCGTCCGCGGCTTATTCAAGACGAACGAATCGAGCCGCGCGGAGGCGATGGCGCTGATTCACGGGAAAGGTTGAGGGTTTAGGGTTGATGGTTTAGGGTTGAGAGTCAAGAATCTCCAGGTTCGAGACACGGATATTGTTCTGCTGACCCTTGACCCTCAACCATATACCCTCAACCAAAGGATTTCCCATGGGCCTCGTTTCCGGCAAGAAAGGCCTGGTGTTCGGCATCGCCAACGATCATTCCATCGCCTGGGCGATCACCGAGCAACTGCACAAGGAAGGGGCGGAGATCGGCTTCACGCATCTGCCCGATAAGGACCCCGCCAGCCCGAAAATGGAACGCCGTGTCCGCAAGCTCGTCGATCCGCTCGGCACGAAGATGGTGGTGCCATGCAACGTGCAGGACGACGCCGACCTCGACCGAACGTTCGCCAAGGCGAAGGAGACTTACGGCGAACTCGATTTCGTCGTCCACTCCGTGGCGTATGCCTCCCTCGAAGACCTGAAAGGCCCGGTCTACAACGTCAGCCGCGAGGGGTTCAAACTGGCGATGGACATCAGCGTCTTCAGCCTGATGGCGATCGCCAAGCGGGCCAAAGACCTGATGCCCAACGGCGGCAGCATCATCTGCCTGACATACCTCGGCGGCGAAAAGGTCATCCCCGGCTACAACGTAATGGGTCTGTGCAAATCGGCCCTCGAATCGGCGACGGAATACCTGGCCCACGAGCTCGGCCCGCAGAAAATCCGCGTCAACGCGCTAAGCGCCGGCCCGATCAAAACGCTGAGCATCAGCGCGGTCAAGGACTCGGACAAGATGTTCCAGTTCTACGAAGCCTTCGCCCCGCTGCGGCGAAACGTCGACGTCGAAGAAGTCGGCAAGTCGGGGTTGTATCTGATCAGCGACCTGTCGAGCGGCGTCACGGGCGAAACGCTGCACGTCGATTCCGGATACCACATCATGGGCGCCCCGCCGCCGGATGCGAAATTGGGCGGCTAACCCACGACGCGGCGGCTGATCGCCGTTTTGCGATTGCCGCACGTGCGGCGCGGGTCGTCGTAGACGTCGATCACGTCAAAGCCGGCTTTGCGCATCATGCCGGCGGAGGCGGCATTCTCGTCGTGCCGGCCGACGTAGACTTCGCGGTAACCGAGTTCGGCGAGGCGCTCGACAGCGGCCGACAAGAGTTGCGACCCGAGGCCGCGGCCGGCTTGATCGCGATGCACGACGGCTTCGTGAATGATGCCGCAGAGCGCTGCTTTCCGATCGTCCGGCTGATAGCGGGCCATGTCCGTGCCGAGATCGAAGCTTACGAAGCCAAGCAGTTGGCCGGCGTCCTCCACCAGCACGGCGTGCGCTGCGCCGGTCGCGATCTTGCCGAGATGCGCCCGAATCGGGCCTTCCGGCAGATGATTCCATTGGTTGACGCCGTGCTCGTAGAGAAAGGCGATGAGCGCCGGAATGTCGTCCGCGACGGCGAGGCGAATTGGCATGGACACGTCACATCACTTCCGCCAGCGAGACCAGCCGGCTCTTTTCCTGCAGCGACTTCGCCCCGGCGTGGATAATGGCCGTCACTTCCAGAATTTCCTGATGCGGCACCGGTTCCTGCCGCGTCAGGCACATTCGCCGGAAGACGTCGGCCATGCGGAACATTTCGTAGTGATGGCCGTACTCGAAGTTTCCTTCGATCGACGGGGTAAACCGGTACGTCTTCTTCTGGAAATAGACGTCGATGTGGTTGTATTCGAAGCGGTCGGTGGGTCGGCCGTACCAGACGTGCGCCGGGTACCGGTCGGGGTAGACGATCATCGCATGGCACGTGTCCTGGTACTCATACATGCTCACGGCCTGAACGCCGGGGCCGAGCAGCGTCATCACCGACCAGACGGGATGCTGGCCGTAGATCATCCAGCTATCGAGCCGGTAGCGGGAATCGAGGGCTGACGAGACATATTCGATCTTGCCGAACTCATCGGTGTCGCGCATCCGCAGCGCCGCTTCCATGCCGAACTGATGCCGGAAGAGGCTCGACGACATCAGCGGCGCGTTGTGCTGCCTGGCGAAGTCGAGAATTTTCTTCGTGCCGGCGACCGTGCCGCCGATGGGTTTGTCGCAGAACGTCGGCAGCCCCTTGGCGAGCGCCGGGGCGACGAGTTCGAAATGGTCCTCGCCGTAACCGGAGGCGTCTCCCATCCAGACGGCGTCGACTTCGTTCGCCAGTTGTTCGGGCGACTTCGCAACCTCGACGCCCGGAAAGACTTTGCAGAACTCCGCCGCAGCGGCGAGATCGGCGTCGTAGTAATGCGTGATCCGCGTGTCCGGGTAGGGCAGCACGTCGAAGTTGTACTTCGGATTGCGATAGACCTTTTCGTATCCCGGAACAAACTGCGGGTAGACGGTCTTGCACGACTCGAAATCGAATTCGGGGTGCAGATACTGGCAGAAATGCCACGTGTGGCCATTCCGCGGCTGCGGCTTGCCATGAATGGCCGCCGAGAGCAGCCCGATCCGCAGCGGCTTGGTCGCCGGTTCCGCGGCCGTTGCCGCCGCCGTCTGCAATCCCAAGCCGGCAGCGCCGGCCAGCAACACATCGCGTCGAGAGAGTTCCATGAATGCGCTTTCAGCAGTATGGCGTTTCGGTTAGCCGTGAGGCGAAGGCTTCGCGCAGCGGAGCGCTCCGCCACCGCGTCGCGGCTAACCGGAAACGCAGACTATCAACAAACCCGCCGGCTGTCATCGCCGCGGGAATTCCGGTACAGTGTTGCGTTCCCTCATCCGAGGCGGACCGCAGTATCTTTGGCAAACACAATGGCTTCTACGAAAACAGCGACTCCCTCCCCCGCAACTTCGGTTTCCCCGCGCGGCGATTTGATCCCCCGGCAGGAAGAACGCATCCTCGTCCTCGACTTCGGCTCGCAGACGGCGCAGCTCATCGCCCGCCGCGTGCGCGACCTGGAAGTCTTCTGCCAGTTGGTCCGACACGACCTCCCGGCCGAACGCATCCGCGAACTCAATCCCAAAGGGCTGATCCTGTCCGGCGGGCCTTCGAGCGTCTACGGCGCCGGCTCGCCGCAGGCCGATCCGAAAATTCTCGAACTCGGCATCCCGATTCTCGGCATCTGCTACGGCATGCAGTGGGCCTGCCAGACGCATGGCGGCGCGGTGAAGCCCGGCAAAGCGCGCGAGTTCGGACGGACGCAATGCCGGCTGACGCAGAAAGACGATTTCACATCGGGCTTGCCGGACGCCTCCGTGGTGTGGATGAGCCACGGCGATCAGGTGGAACTGCTCGACAACGAATTCCTGCGGCTTGCCGAGACGCCGACGTGCCCCTTCGCCGCGGTCCGCCACCGCACGCAGCCACTCTACGGTCTGCAATTCCATCCGGAAGTCACGCACACCGAATTCGGCAAGAAGCTGCTGGAAAACTTCGTCAAGGGCATCTGCGGCTGCCGCGGAACGTGGAAGATCAGCTCGTTGATTGACCAGGAAGTGGCGTCGCTCAAAGAGCGCGTCGGCAAGTCGCGCGTGATCTGCGGTTTGTCGGGCGGTGTCGATTCGTCTGTCACCGCGGCAATTCTGTCGAAAGCGATCGGCAAGCAACTCTCCTGCATCTTCGTCGACAACGGCCTCTTGCGGCAAAATGAATCTGAGAAAGTCCGCGAGCGGTTCGAGCGGCACTTTCAAACCGACTTGCACGTCGTCGATGCGAGCGAGCAATTCCTGGGTGAACTGGCCGGCGTCGTCGATCCGCAGCAGAAGCGGAAGATCATCGGCCGCGTCTTCATCGACGTTTTCCGCAAGGAAGCCGAGACGATCCCCGATGCAAAGTTTCTCGCGCAAGGAACGCTGTATCCGGACGTGATCGAATCGGGCGGCAATCCTGACGGGCCGGCGGCGACGATCAAGGCGCATCACAACGTCGGCGGCCTGCCGGAACAACTCGGCTTCGAACTGATCGAGCCGCTCCGCGACCTGTTCAAGGACGAAGTCCGCCGGATGGGGCTGGAACTCGGTTTACCGGAAGAACTCGTCTGGCGGCATCCGTTCCCTGGCCCGGGCCTGGCCGTGCGTTGTCTCGGCGAAGTGACGAAAGCGCGTCTCGACCGCTTGCGCTTGGCCGACGCCATCGTCCTCGATGAGCTCCGCCGCGCCGGACTCTATCGCCAGATTCAACAGGCCTTCGCCGTGCTGCTCCCGGTGCAAACCGTCGGCGTGATGGGCGACGGGCGGACGTATGAGGATGTCATGGCCGTGCGCGCCGTGCAGACCGACGACTTCATGACGGCCGACTGGTTCCCGATGCCCTACGATCTGCTCGGGCGAATTTCGACACGGATCATCAATGAAGTCCGCGGCGTCAATCGCGTCGTCTACGACATCAGCTCGAAGCCGCCGAGCACGATCGAGTGGGAGTGACGAACTGCGACCGTCCGGAGGAAAGACAGGAACCGCAGATTTCGCAGATTATCGCTGGTTTGACATCGAAACCTGTAACTCAGGAAGTTTTTGCCACGGATATCACGGATCAAAGGCAGGATAGACGCGAGGCCTTTGGTAGTCTGAAAATCTAGCGGTGTCTTCATTCGCACCGGGCGTGAGGATGGGAGCATGGACGTCAAAAAACTGCGAGGCCGTTTGTATCCGATCAGCGGCTTGCTGCTCGCAATCGCGGCACTTTTGTCAGCCCTATCCGGTAATGTGGGATCGTCCGCGGTCTCCCTCTGTTTGGCAATGATGTTCATTATTGTCGGGAGGCGCGTGAGGCAAGCTTCCTGAATGCGCCTAAGAATTTCAAAGTAAGCCACCGAAAATCTGCGCCTATCTGCGAAATCTGCGGTTGCTGTCTTCCCCGGCTTCGTGTTCTCCTGAAACCGGGAATTCCGCACACGGGCCGATCATGCCGAACACACTGGCCTTGACCGTATTTCGCCGATCAGTCATCTTCCCGACGAATTCTTAAGACTTTCCGTCCGAAAGTCTTCCGCGACGTTCCAGGGAAGGACCGATCATGCGGCGCTGGCTGACTCACGGTTTTATTGTGGCGTATCTGGCCGCTCTCTCCACCGGCGTCGCCAGTCAGACGATGAAATTCGGCACCGGCGCCCACCCCGCGATGTACTTCTTCGTCTGGGATATGTTCTGCGGCTGGGCAGCGTATGAAACGCGTTACCACCTGATCGCCGAGGGCGAAAGCGGAGCGTACTACTGGCTCGCGCCCGGCCCGTGGGGCTCGTTCGAGCCCTACGGCGATCTGGCCCGCAACCACTACGATTACTACGGCAACGGACTCTTGCGGATGGCGCAGAACACCATTCGCCACACGCAGCACGAGCCGCTCCGGAAGATCATTTCCATCGAGGAAAGCTGGCCGAAAAAATACAATCTGCCGGATCATCTCTGGGCGCTGCGCACCGGCGAGCCGAAGGATCCGATGAGCTACTTCTGGGTGCGGAACACCTATTCGCCGGAGGGGGAGCCGCTCTTCGGCCGGCCCGATTTCCTGCAGCAGTTGTACGCCGACGCCGTCTTCAACAATCCGCGTTTGCACGCCGATTCGACGCGCAACCGTCCGATCTTCGCGCTCAATCCGTACGATCGCCGCACGTCGCTCGGCAACGGCGCCGCGGAGGATGCCGCGGCGCGCAGCGACGAATTCGTGCCGCTGACTGGTTCGCCGCCGAGCGCGAATTGACGATTTTCCGTTTCCGCCTGCCGGAGAGCACTGCGATGAATGCCGCCGCGCCGACCTGGAGAGACCGCGTCTATCACTTCTTCTATGAAGAGGAAGTGCCGTATGCGATGGCGCTGGTGCGGATGGCGATGCCGATCGTCATGCTGTTCATGACGGCGCCACGGTGGTTTTCCACGCGGGAAATCTTCTCTGCCGACGGCGCCCCATCGCAGCTCAGCGTCGGTTTCGGTTACGGCAACTTGATGCCGGAGTTTTCCGGTGAAATCGCCGTCGCCCTCAACACGCTGCTGTTGTTCGCGAGCGTGACGTCGGCCATCGGCTGGTGCACGCGGCCGTCGCTGATTCTCACGTTCGTCCTCTACACGTACTTTTGCAGCCTCGATTCCATCAGCACGATGACCAAGTACACGGTAATCGGCAGCCACGTCTTTCTGCTGCTCGCCGTCTCTCCCTGCGGGGCTGTGTGGTCGGTCGATGCGTGGCTCGCGAATTATCTCCGGCAAGCCTGGCCGGGATTGCCGGCCGTGGATCGGCCCAAGTTCCCGGTCTGGCCCAGGCGGCTCTTGCAGTTCCTCATCGGCTTCATCTACTTCGGCGCGGCCGTCACCAAGATGCAGACCCCGGGCTTCTTCAGCGGCGACCAGTTGCAGGCGTGGATGCTGACCCACATCAACTACCGGCATCCGGTCGGCGAATACTTCAGCCTGTATCCCATCCTGCTGGTGATGTTCGCCTACGTCGTCATCGTCTGGGAGCTGATCTTTGTCTTTGTCATCTGGAACCGGACGTTCTGGCGGCCGTTCATGCTGGCGGTTGGCATCATGTTCCACTTCATGACCAGCCTCACGCTCGGTCTGCTGATCTTCCCCGCCGCGATGTACACGATGTATGTGTCGTTTGTCGAAATCGACGATATCCAACGGTCTGCCGCCGCGTTCCGCCGCTTCACGCGGCAGTTCTCGTGGCTCAGCGGTGCCGTGCGGAATGCGCAACAATGGGTGTCGCAGCCGTTGCCGGCGTACTGGCGGCCGACGGCCCGCGTTGCCTTCGTCGCGACGGCGATGCTCACGATGGGTCTCGGCGTGGCGGCGGAGTATCAGATGGACCCGTACGGCATCCGTCGTCCGGACGGCCCGCATCAACTTATTCCCGTGGAGCCGGAAATCGTGCAGCAGATGCTCGCGCCGACGCCGCGGCTGCGCGACATCGATAAATTCTTTGCGCTCGATACCGGCACGATCCAGGTCGGCGATCTGCTCGTCGATCGCCGCACGTCGTACCGGCAGGGGGAGCGGATGATCGCCCAATGCCACTTGACGATGCCGCACGAGGATATGTGGATCGAGATGCATCTGCTCGACAGCGACAACCGCCTCGTCGTTCGCCGCCCGCAGATCGCCACGCGGGAAATGTACCGCGCCCACTTCCTGTTCGATTTCACGAAGTCGGTCGAGCCCGGCGACTACACGCTGGTCATCATGACCGCCGGCAACGAAGTGCTCCGCAAGCCGCTCAGCGTGTTGCCGCGCCGGGCGTCGCTGTTCGCGAATTGACGCGTTTTACCGAGCCGGAAGCGTAAGCGACGGAACAATGGTCGAAAACCACCGTCGCTTACGCTTCCGGCTCGGTAAAAATCCAACGTGCCACCCGGTCGCGGCGTAGGTTGGTTCGACCTTTCCGACGGCTCGCGATTCCTGCGAGTCTGGCCTCTGTCGAACCATCCCCTCAGCCAAAGGCGTTCCCATGTGGTTCACGGAAGACGCCCTCACGCCCGGTCTGTTGTTCGGCGCGGCCGGTTTGATTCTGATGTTCGCCGGCTGGAACAGCGGTCGGCGAAATCTCGCGATCGTCGGACTGCTCTCGTTGATCCTTGGCGGGAGCGCGTTTGTCGTTGACGCGATGGTCGTCACGGAATCGGAGCGGATCGAATCTTTGGTCCATTCGCTTTGCGATGACTTCCGCCACAAGCGGGCGACGACCGTCGAGTACTTCTCGCCGACTGTTCCCCTTTTACGAACAGCCGTACAGACCGCGATGGCGCTGGTGACGATTGAAGAAGGGCCGCGGTTGACCGACTTCCAGATCCGCCTGACCAACCAGGGAACGCGGGCGACGTCACACTTCCGGGCCAACGCGACCATCAGCGTCAGCCCGCACGGCAACGTCGGCCATCAGCCAAGCCGCTTCATCCTGACGTGGGCCCGCGAATCGGAGGGTTGGAAGATCATCCGCGTGCAGCGCATGCACCCGCATCAGGACAAAGAGCTGGGCCTGCTCGACCAGATCGCCGGGTGACGGAGTAGGGTCCGCTGTGCGGACCATTTCTTACTGAGGCGAGCGGCGCTGCGTAAGCCAGCCGTGTCTTCATCACCGGTTCTGCGGCAGCATCTCCACCCAGCCTTCGAGATACAGCGTGCGGTCGACGCGGGCGCCGTTCTGAAGCACGTAGTTGTTCCAGCGATAGCCGGTGCTCACGCCGAAGCCCTCACGATAATGCGCCACGCGATACCCCGCGCGGCTGACCGGCAACGGATAATTCGGCGGTGGGCTCTCCGGCAACGCGTGGCTGTAGTACGACCGCTTGTACATCCAGTCTTCGGCCTGGCTGGCCGAAGACATTCCTAGAACAAACAGGCTCAGCAGAGCGAACCTGCAAATCGATCGATAGATAGAATGATTCTGCACGGCAACTCCGTGGCGAAAAGGCAACACGCGGCGATTCATTTGAGGCGGTCCCGCGACAATTTGCCGCGCTTCAGGACCGCAAGACATGAAACGCAATTCGTGCGCCAAATCCGGTTAGCCGCGACGCGGAGGGTTTCCGAGCGGAGCGCTATTCGCCCGGGTTGTCCACGAGCTCGTCCGTCAGCTTCCACGA
>CAZDGB010000026.1:0-35631 GCA_964504645.1 uncultured Planctomycetaceae bacterium
TCAAATTCCTCGATCATCCGAATCCGTGGCAACGCGAGACGGCGCAGCGGCTCTTGATCGAACGGGGAGAAAAATCGATTCGCACGGCGGTGGCGAATTTGGTCCGCCAAGGGAAAACTCCGCAGGGCCGCATGCATGCGCTCCGCACGTTGGAAGGATTGTCTCTGCTGGAACCCGAAGAAGTGATCGATGGGTTGCAGGATAAGCACGGCGAAGTCCGGCGACATGCCGTGCAGCTTTCGGATCGCTGGTTGAATAAAGACTCGCCGGTGTTGGAATGCACTATGGCGCTGATCGACGATCCTGAACCGCGGGTGCGCATCCAGGTGGCGTTGTCGCTTGGGGAAAGCCGCCAGCCGCAGGCGGTTGCCGCGCTGGCGAAACTTGCCGTCGAGCACGGTTCCGAAGACTGGATGGCGCCGGCTATCGCCAGTTCTCTCACGGAGACCGCTGATCAGTTATTGGAGCACATTATCGCTGCAAAACGGACGCCAGGTGCGTTGGCGGTATTTCAACCCATCGCCGAAACGCTGGGAGCGAAGCGCGACGAGGCCGCGATTGGCCGCTGTCTTGGATTAATTGCCAGTCTTCGAGGGGACGATGCCCGGAACACGCAGATCGCTCTGCTGGAAGGCCTTGCGCGAGGCTTGGAACGCGGCAAGTCGGAACCGCTGCAAAGCGAATCCATCGTGCGGGGGCTCGAACGTCTGCTGGAAAGCCCATCGGCCGATGTTGCAGAAATTTCCGTCCGCGTCGCCGGGTTGTTGAAGCTGACGGATTCTGCCGCGATGCAGAAAGCCTGGGAGAACGCCGGCCGCATCGCCGCGGACGAAGATCGGCCGCTCGCCGCGCGGCTATCGGCCGTGTCGCTGCTGTCGGTTGCGCCGTGGCCGCAATTGCAAGCATTGCGGGAACTGCTCGGTGCGCGGCAACCAACGGAACTGCAACTGGCCGTAATCAAGGCGTTCAGCCGAGCTGAAGACGACGACGTGAAAGACGCGTTGCTGGCGAACTGGTCGGGCTTCGCGCCGAAAGTTCAGGAAGCCGTGATCGAGGCCTGCTTCGCGCGGCAGGACCGCGTGCCGTGGCTGCTCGACGCCGTCGCGGCGGAAACGGTGCCGCCCACGGCGATCAGCGCGCTGCGCCGCGAGCAGTTGACCGAGCACAGCAACGCGGAACTCCGGGAGCGAGCGCGAGAATTATTGTCGCGGCGGATGAACGACGAACGATCAGCGGTGATCAAGCAATATCAATCCGCGTTGACGCTGGCCCGTGACCCGAAACGGGGCGAGCAAGTCTATCTCAAGACGTGCGCCCGCTGTCACAAGCTCGGCGACAAGGGGTTGGAAGTCGGCCCCGATTTGATGGCCGTCCGCACGCGGCCCGATGAAAGTCTGCTGCTTGATATCCTCGATCCGTCGAGCGCGCTGGCCCGTGGCTACACGGTCTATGCCGTGACGACTACGGCCGGTCGCGTGCACACCGGGCTGCTGTCGTCCGACGCGGCGACGAGCATCACGCTCCGCAACGCGGCAGAGATTACGCCGCAGCAGACGAAGCCCGCCGTCGTCGAGGAGATCATTCTGCGGAAAGACATCGAGGAGATGAAGGCCCTATCGAAATCGCTGATGCCGGAAGGCTTCGAGAAGGATCTGAAGCCGCAGGATGTCGCGGACCTCATCGGATTTCTGCGGCACTCGCTCGGCCCGGCCATGGCTGCCGGCGTAGTGCTGTTCGACGACGAGCCGGCGTTTCTCGCGTCACTCAACGAAGGGGGCGCGAAAACCTCGCTGACGAAGGACGACAAACTCGCCGGCGACGCGGCGCTCGCACTCACCGAAGGGCAACGGCACTCGCCGCGAATCAGCGGGTGGAACTACCGGATCGTCGAGCAGCCGGCGTCAGTGGAGAAAGGGTATCGCTATCTGCGCTTCGCCTGGAAATCGTCAGGAGCGAAAGGCGTGCTGATCGAACTCGCCGCCGATGGCGCGTGGCCGCCGGCGAATCAGCCGACGCGGCGGTACTACAGCGGCGCGAACTCGAGCGGCTGGGCCGCGACGCAGGTTTCGCCCGATGTGCCTCGGGACTGGACGATCGTCACCGTCGATTTGTGGCAAGACTTCGGCGAGTTCACGCTGACGGGCATCGCCCCGACGGCGCTTGGAGGCCCGGCGCTATTCGACAAGATCGAATTGCTTCCGGCGCTGCCGTGAAGGCGTAGCAAATCCGCGCAGGCGAGCCGCCTACGCTACTGCGGGCTTGTGGGCGCTTCGACGTCCACGATCCGCGCGCTCGGGCGGGACAGGTCGACCAGAATCGCACGCGGCGTCTGTTCCTGCGATGTGTTGCCGGCGGCGTCGCGGGCGACGACGCGGAAGAAGACCTGCGGCGGAACTTTCGGGCCGAGCGTCCAGACGTACTCGCCGGTGTCGGCTTGCCACGTCGTCAAGGCTTCCCACGGGCCTTCGGGCGTACCGGCATAATACAACGCGACCGGTTTGTCGACCGGATGTGTCTCGCTGATCTTCCACCGCAACTGTAACTGGTTCACCTGCGAACCTTTGCCCTGGCGGACCGGCAACAGTTCGATGGCGGGCGGCGTCTGATCGACGACGACCGTCACGTCCGGCGCGTCGCCATCGTGCGGCGGATCGTTCGACAGGCCGACGCCGCTGCGGGCGCGGATCGCGAAGCCGTATTCACCGTCCTGCGGCACTTCGACGTCGAACGGGCTCTGGTGATCTTCGTCGTCGCCATACTTCCACCACTTCTGGCCCTGATCCTGCGTGACGAACAGTTCGACCGAGCCGATGCCCGACGAGCCGATATCGTCGACCTTGTAGCCGATCTGGAACTTGCGGGCGTTGACCATCCGCTGCCGCGGCGAGGACTTGGACTTCACTGGCATCGGCTCAGGTTCAGGCGCGGTTTCCGCAGGAACCATCTCCGGTTCGGCAATCGGCGACCAGCGGTCCTGTGTGATCTCCGGACGCTTTTGCGTCTGGTCGGAGGTCAGCCGTGCCCGCGGCGTGATCACGACGGTTTCGCGTTCCACCACGGGCGGATTCGGCGTGATCTCGGGCAGCTTCGCCTGGGGCGCGGGCGCTTTCACCGGAGGCGCCAGGACGGGCGGCGCTTCGGCAAAATGATCCACGATCGGCGGTTTCTGGATCGCGAGCGTCGGCGCGGGCGACTCGGCGATCGGCTGCCGCGGATCGGGTTTCGGCGCGGCGTTGCCGCTGCGCGCCGGCTCGATCTGAGCCTGGTTCTGTGCCTGTCCCTGATTGCCGGCGAGATCGGCTACCGTGCCGCGCACGGCGACGACTCCGCCAGTCGGCACCGACCACGACGTTTGGCCGCTGGCTTGCGGGACAATGCTCACGGCTTGCCAGTCGTCGACGCCGGGCTGCGTGTATTCGAGCCGCAGAGTGTTGATGTCGATATTCGCGTCGGTCGCCCGCCACGAGATCTGCACTTTGCCGGCGCTGTTCGATTGCACGTCGATCGCCAGTTGCGGCGACGCTGTGTCGACACTGACGATCAGTCCCGTCTCGTACAAATCGCCCGGCGGGTGAAGCTGGTTCTTGCCGTCGAGAGTCTTCACGGCGAAGCGGTATTCGCCGTCGCCCGGCGCCTGGAACTCGAACTTGCCGGCTTCCGTGCCGATCGTTTGCGTCAATTCCCAGCGCTGGCCGCCGTCGGACGAGACGTACAGCCGCAACTCGCGGGCGTTCATCCGCTGCAAGGCGGCGGTATCGAACCGGAACGGAATGCGAAAGTGCGTCTTGTTTGTGACGACCGGCTTTGGGGCCGCGATCGCAGGCGACGACAGCGCCGCGCCAAACACGATCCCCCCAATGACTGACAAGCGCCACGTCATGCTGGCGTTCCCCCCTCCCTGGGACCGTGACGCCGGAGCGGGCGGCCTGCGACGTGAACTATTGTTCCAGCCGAAGGATCAGCGCCCGTTCCCGACGGAACGGTCGACATCACCCGTATCGGCAAAATCGAGGGAAGGACTTCAAGCGAAAAGTGCGCTTGGCGCAATCGCGTAGAATTTATGGCGCTCGCTTGCACATCGCTAAACAAATTGTCGTCGATGCGCGGACGTCGTCACTTCGCGCCGCGAATTTTCGCTAACAACGCGACGTATTGCTGCGCCAGCTCGCGAATGCGCGCGACGTTCCCTTGTTCGACGGCGTTCTTCTCGACGAGCTGGCTCCCCAGACCGACGGCGCACGCTCCGGCTTCAATGAACTTCGGCAGCGTCTCCAGATTCACGCCGCCGGTGGGCATCAGCCGGACTTGCGGCAGCGGGCCTTTGATCGCCTTGAGATACGCCGGACCGCCGATGTCCGCCGGGAAGACCTTGACGATGTCCGAGCCGGCCTCCCACGCGGTGAGAATTTCCGTCGGCGTGTACGCGCCGCACATCATCAGCTTGTCGTAGCGCCGGCACATCTTGATCACATCAAGATTCACCGTCGGCGAGACGAGGAACTCCGCCCCGGCGAGCAGTGCGGCCCGTGCCGATTCTGGATCGAGCACCGTTCCCGCGCCGAGCAGAACCTTGTCCCCCAGCCGCTTTCGTACGGCGGAGATCACGTCGAGTACGCCGGGGACCGTGAACGTGACTTCAATCACGTCAATGCCGCCGTCGTAGAGAGCTTCGGCGACGGAGACGAGTTGCTCGCCCGACGTCGCCCGAATGATGGCGACGATGCCGCAGTTGAGGACGCGATCGAGATCGGAATGAGGCATGAAAGCTCAATTTAGTTAGGGGAGGGTGATTTGCGGCGTGGGTTGTAGGTGGCGGGTTGGGAGAAAGCAGATGTCTTTGCTTTTTTCCAACCCACAACCAACCACCCACAATCCACAGTTATTCCGTCGCCGAATACTTCTCGACGTATTCCAGAATCCACTGATTGATCAGTTCGCGGAAGCCGTCGAGGTCGACTTCGGCGAGGAACTGGAAATGATTGCGGCTGACGATCTCTTTGTTGCGGACGGTGCCGCGGGCCGACATCTCCAGAATCCTCGAAGATGTGTAGGGCTTTACGAGCATTTCGAGACGGCTGTAGCGTTTGACGAGCGGGCGGCCGGCGCCGCCGGCGAGATCGTCGCGGCTGACGCGGGCGCCCCAGCCGTCGACGGAGACGACCGATTCGTAATGGAAACCAGGGAAGGCGTCGGCGACTTGTTTGAGACATTGCTCAATGTGTTCCGAGAGCTGCAGCCGGCACTTGGAATGGAGCGACTTGCATTCCTCCTCAGACATCTGCGCGGAGCGGCGTTCTTCCGCCGCCGTCGATTTCGACTGCTGCCCGCGTTGAATGGCCCGCTGTAGCCGCCCCTCGAAGTCCATCCGATTTTCTCCCCCGCAGAATGACGTCGATCATTCGGTTCATCGTTCAATTGTACGGCGCTGCCGAATCGCTCGCCATCGGCCGCATTTCGATTCTCTGCTTCCGATTCATGCTGGCGGGTTCGCCGTCCTTGTAAAACTTGCAATGTCTTGGCGCGGTAAAGTCTCTCGATTCCACCCCATTGGGGCCGTAGCGAACGCGCGGCGCGTCCGGCAACGGATTGGCGCGGAATGTGCATCCCTGTGACGCCGCACGACGCGACCACCTTGCCAGGGTCCCTGGGGAAGCGGATAATGCCGGAGGTGATTGCCGGTCTGCAGCCCCTGCCGTACTTTCGACGTTGTCTGCCGTACCATGGACCCCGCGCAAGTTTCCAAGACGGAAGTGTTGAATCGGCTGGTCCCCGATGTGGGAACCGGGCTGTGTCTGTTGGTCGTTTTTGGCGTGATTTGCTGGGCACTGTTTCGACTTCGCGCCTATTGGCGCGACGGTGCCGACCATGACGCAAGTGCGCACGAAATGCTGGCGCAGTTTCGGGATTCACAACGGGAGGGTGTCCTCACTCCAGAGGAATACCGATTGATCAAGAGCCGGCTGTCGCACCGCGATCGCTCGGCAACCGAGACGGAGCGCCGTGAATCGGCCGCAATGTCGACCGAATCTGCGAAGGGAATCGCCGCCTCGCCGGCTGCCTCGACGGACGGCGGGGAGACTCATCAACCAGACTGACTGACCGCGGTGAAGACGCCTCGCGGCGCCTTCTCTTCCTAATACAACCACAGACTCCGATCGGCTGCGTGGAAGGATAACGAATGCCCACTGGTCGCGATTTTCTCCCCCCGGGCAAGCGAGGCACGACCGGCAAAAAGAACGCCAACTGTTCTTTCTGCCGCAAGAGCTATCGCGAAGTCGGCCCGCTGGTGGAAGGACCGGATGAAGTTTACATCTGCGGCGAGTGCATCGAGCTCTGCCAGTCGATCCTCGACCAGGAGCGCCGCCGCCGCGGCGCACCGGCCAAGTTGTTCAGCCGCGTGCCGACGCCCAGGGAAATCGTCGAATATCTGAACACCTACGTGATCGGACAGGACCGGACGAAGAAGATCCTCGCCGTCGCCGTTCACAACCATTACAAGCGGCTGATGTCTCACGGGGACGGAGACAGCGAAGTCGAAATCGAGAAGTCGAATATCCTCTTGATCGGGCCGACCGGATCCGGCAAGACGCTGATGGCGCGGACGCTCGCCAAGCTGTTGCAGGTTCCGTTTGCCATCGGCGATGCGACGACGCTGACCGAAGCCGGCTACGTCGGCGAGGACGTGGAGAACCTGCTCCTGAAGCTGCTGCATGCCGCCGATTTCGACGTGGAAGCCGCGCAGCGGGGCATCGTGTTCATCGACGAAATCGACAAGATCGGCAAGACGAGCCAGAACGTGTCGATCACCCGCGACGTGTCGGGCGAAGGAGTGCAGCAGGCGCTCCTCAAGATGCTGGAAGGGACGGTCGCCAATGTCCCGCCGCAAGGGGGCCGCAAGCACCCCGAGCAGCAGTACATTCAGCTCGACACGACGAACATCCTCTTCATCTGCGGCGGCACGTTCGTCGGACTGGAAGACATCATCGCCCGGCGAATGGGCAAGCGGACGATCGGCTTCGGCGCGCAGATGCAGCCGGAGCAATTGCCGCAGAAGGCCCGCTCCGGCGCGATGCTGCAGCATGCCTGCGTGGACGACATCATCGAGTTCGGCATGATCCCTGAGCTCGTCGGGCGGCTGCCGATCCTCAGCTCGCTGTCGCCGCTCCGCGAGGAAGACCTGGTCAAGATTCTGGTCGAGCCGAAGAACGCGCTGGTGAAGCAGTACCAGAAGTTCTTCGCGATGGAGAACGCCGAACTGGAAGTCACGCCGGAAGCGCTCCGCGAGATCGCCAAGATCGCGAGGGAGAAGGACACCGGCGCCCGCGGCCTGCGGGCGGTGGTCGAGGAATCGATGTTCGAAGTGATGTACGAACTCCCGGACCTGGAACCGGGCAAGAAGTACGTCCTGACACCGGAAGTCATCCGCGGCGAAGCCCGGCTCCGCCCGCTGGATGGCTCGGCCGCCGCGTGAATTCGCAGTTTGTGACGTAAAATCGGAAGCCCAGGGACCACCATCCCTGGGCTTCCGGCATTTTCAAGGGGAAATGCTTGAGGCGACCGGCCTCGCGGCGGTACGATCAATTCCCGGTGCCGGCGGGAACCGTCCCGCGGCCGTTCCTCCCTTCCAGCCTCGGCAGCGTTATGCAGGCCCGTCTGAAGGTTCTTCAGGACAACGCCAATCTCAAGCAGGTGAAGCTGCTCCCGATCACGGTGATCGGCCGCGCCGCCGACTGCCAGTTGAAGATCGCCTCGACGCAGGTCAGCCGCAAGCACTGCCGCCTCACGGTCACCGACAAGGAGGTCCTGGTCGAGGATCTCAACAGTGCGAATGGCACTTACGTCAACCAGGAGAAAATTCCCGCCGGACAGCCGGTCGCGGTCGCGCCGGGAGCGACGCTGCACATCGGGCCAGCGGCGTTCGTCGTCGATTACACGCCGCCGTTGACGCTGGAAACGATGCCGACGACGGTGATCAAGTCGTCGGAGTTGCCGTTCCTCAAGGGGGCTACGAAACCGCCAGCATTGGCTGTTGCCGTTCCGCCGATTGTGCCCGTTCCGGTGGATGCGGGATCGGATGTGCTGGCGGCAGAGTTGCCGGTCGCCGCCCCGGCCGTGTCGGAAGAGTCGCATCCGCCGGCCGACGACAAGTCGGGCGAAGAGAGCGAGATCATCGTTGGTCCGGTGACGTTTCCGTCGGAGGAGACAATTCACGCGAAGCTATCCGGGGAAGAGACGGTTTCGATCCGACCTCCTGAGGCGGCGATACCGACGCCGACGCCAATTCCGGAACCAGCCGCGCCAAAGTTCGAGTTCGCCGCGCAGCCGCAAGTCCTCGCGGAACCGCCCAAGCCGACGCCCGTGGTTGCATCGATTCCAGCCGCCCCCGTGACGGCGCCCATCGCCGCACCAGTGGCAAAACCGGTCGCTGCGCCAGCGCTTGTCGTTGCCAAAGCCGTGCCTGCGACACCGGCAGCGCCGCCTCCCGCAGTGCCAAGCCCGCCCGCCGCGACGGAGGCCTTGCCGTCGTTCAATTTCCTGGGGGGGGAACCCGCCGCCAATGCGCCGGCGAGTTTCGGCGGATTCGATTTCTCGGCGCCCGCTGCCGCAGTTCCCGTAGCGCCCGCAACGCCGGAACCAGCTTCCGCACCGGTCGCCAAAGTTGCTGCCCCGAAGAAATCGCTGTTCGGCTTATTCGGCAAGAAGCCCGCCGACGCCCCGGCGACGGAGGCCGTCGCCGCCGCACCGGCGGAGTCGGTTCCACCGCCGCCTCCAGCGGCAACCGTTCCCGAGCCAGCGATTGCGATTCCCGCTTTCCCCGCGCCGGCCGAACCCGCCGCGCCGCCTGCTGCCTCGGATGATCCGTTTGCGTTTCTGCGATAGCGCTCCCGGAGGGCCATGATGCGGTCTTCTCGATGCCTGTCGCTCCTCGTTCTCGCCAGTCTCCTCGCCGCACGCGCCGCCGCCGACACGTTCGTCTATCTCGACGAAGACGGCAAAACGGTGACGTTGCCGGCGAAGCTCGTCGGTGAAGGGCAGGGAGCATTTGCGCTCGAACTGCCGGATGGCGAGTTGCGGCTCATTCCGCAAGGGGCCGTCCGCAGCCGCGAGCCGGGGGACGACCCGAAACCGATCTCGCCGAAGGACGCGCTGGAGCGGCTCAAGGAAAAGTTCGGCGCAGACAACGTTCGCGGGCAATCGGATTCGGCATACGCCATTTGCCTGGTTCTCTCCGAGCCGTTGCCAAAGCAATTCGAGAGCCGAGCGGCGGGCTTTCTCAAGAAGGCGGCGAAGTTTTTCAAGACGGTGGAGAGTGTGTTTCTCGAATTCATGAAGGAGATGAAGGCCGAGACGCAGTTGCCGCGCTATCCGCTGGTGATTCTGATCTTCGAGACCGACGACCAGTTCGAGGAATACACGCACGCGGATACCGAAGGCCGCGGACTCTCGGCGGAAAACATTTCCGGGTATTTCAATCTCCTGTCGAACCAGCTCGTGCTGCGGATGAGCGAATGCCACAACTTCGAGACGCCGCTGCACGAAGCCGTGCATCAGCAGGTCTACAACCGCGGCGTCTTGCAGCGGCTCGCGCCGGTGCCGGCGTGGTTCAACGAAGGGCTCGCGACCGGGTTCGAAGCGAACGGCGAGCGGATCAACGTCGGGCCGTTGAAAGTCAGCAAACGCTACTCGCGGCAGGCGATGCAGGCCCGAAACGTGAACTGGGGCGATGTGGTCGTGGACGACACGGCCTTCCGCGGCGACATCTTCGCCGGCGAAGCCTACGGTCACGCGTGGGGCATGCACTGGCTGCTGGCGTCGCGGCACAAGAAGCAGTACATCCAGTATCTCGATCTGCTTCGCGAGAAACGGGCCTTGCAGAACGACGACCGAGAACAACGCCGCCGCGAATTCGAAGATGTGTTCGGCAAGATCGCCAACTTGCAGAAAGAATTCCCGCAGGCGCTGGAATCGGCGGCGCGGAAGCAGAGCATCGATCTCGCCGCGCCGAAACCGCCCGGCTATTCGCGGACGACGTCGAATCTCGCCGAAGTCGAGATGACGGCGGTCAAGCAGGGCTCGCTCGGCGGCCGGCTCGAAGTCGAAGGCCAGTTGCGGAACCTGTCGATGGTGCGGCCGATGTCGTTTCACGTCACCGTCGAGACCGACGCCGGGACGTACGCGGAATGGTTCGTCCCGCAAGTCGGCACGCTGAAAACCGCGTCGCTCGACAAGCAAGTCGTGCAAAAGATGATGGAGAACGCCCCCGGCGGGCCGTCGCAAACATTCCGCGTCCGCGTGAAAGCCGCCGTTCCCGATGGCACAACTGGCCAGTCGTGGCAACGCGGCAATTTGCCGCGCCCCATCTTTCGCGTGCGTTGAGGCTCACGCGGAACCGCCTTAAAGAATTGTAAGCTTTCCGGGCGTTGGGCCGTTCGTCCGGGCGAGATATCATCGGACAGACAAATGGCTTGGCGGGTCAGGAGGACTCAACCCAGCAGAAGGTGACATGACGGGAACTCTTTCCGCGGACGCGCAACGGTCGATCCACGGCCCCACTGACGATAAGGGAAAACCCGCCGACCTCTCTCCCCGCGAACGGCTGCGTCACGCGATCGAACATGCGGCCGAATTGCTCCCCGCCCAAGGCCCGATTCGAGTCTTCATTCATCACAACACGCTCCACGCGTTCGAGGATCTGACGTTTGACGAAGGCGTCCAGGCCGGCGCCCGGATCTTCGGTTGCGAACCGTATCTGCCCGAGGCGAAGTATCGCGAGCAGTTCGAGTCTGGCCGGATTCGCGTCGAAGACCTCGCCGCTGTCCTGCGGGACGATCTCGGCTCGAAAGCGGATGAGTCGGTGCTGTCGTTCGGCACGAAATACGACATCCGGCTGTCGATGCTCCGCTTTTCGCTGTGGCAGGCGGCGGGGAACGAGTTGCAGTGGTACATGGCGGAAACCGATGCGCTGCGGCAGTTCCGACAGGAGGCCCCTTACTCGGCTCGTCAGAAACTGGACCGCGACACGATGCGGTGGGTGCAGGGCTTCGCGGCCGACGATGTTCCCGGCGTTGTCGCGGAACTCCTCAAGGAATTCCCGCAGGGGCCGGCGGGGCGCTGCGATAACGCCGAACAGGACGCCTTCACGCTGAATCTGTTGTGGCGCATCTGTCGGCACGGAGTGCATACCCATCACGAGCCGCGGCCCCGGATGCCGCCGTTGCGGCACCGCGACGCGCTGCTGCAGGCGACCGGCCACGACAGCGACCTGCTGGTCAATGACGTGCTGATTCGTTTCTGTGCCGCGTTTCTGGATCAAGGGTTCGCACAGTGGGCGCTGCCGCTGCGGGACCAGGGATTCGCGACGGCTTTTGCGGGACTGTATGCTTCGGACCGATATCCCCCGGAGCGCTGGCGAATCGGGCTGGCGGAACGATTGGCCGCGTTTCAGTCGCCCGATTTCGATCCTTTGGCCAGCATTGCCGATTCGCTCCACCGGCTGGGCGTGGCCGAGCACGAATGGCATTCGTTCCTGACTGCGTCGTTTCTGGCCTTGCGCGGCTGGGCCGGCATGATCCAGCAAGTCGAGCAACGGGCCGATCGCGTCGCTCGTCCGATTCCCGCCGGGAGTTTGGTCGAGTATCTCGCGGTGCGGCTAGTCCTGGTCTGCCAGGCGCTCGAGTTCCTCGGCCGCGAGCATCTCCACTTCACCGGCCCGTTGAGCGAGCTCAAAGCCGCGTGCCAGCAGCGGCAGCGCAAACCGGCGGGCAACCGGCTCGACCAGCGGGCTTTCGTTTTGTTCCAGTTGGCGCAGCTTCTGGGATGGTCGCCGCGCGAGCTGTGGAGCCTCAGTCGGGAGCAGTGGTCGCAACTGATCGACGAAGTGGAATCGTTTTCAGAGTTGGAGCGCCGGCGGATTTATCAGCAGGCGTTCGAGCGGAATTACCGCGTGCAGGCGCTTGACGCCTTGTCATTCCGCGCTAACCTGGAACGCGAGTCGCCGCCGTCTCCGGCGTTTCAAGTCATCACGTGTCTCGACGAGCGGGAGGAATCATTTCGCCGGCATCTGGAGGAGATTTCGCCAGAAATGCAGACGTATGGAGCCGCCGGGTTTTTCAATGTCCCCATTTACTACCGCGGGGTGGCCGACGCGCACTTCGTGCCGCTCTGTCCGATTGTCGTGCGGCCGCAGCATTGGGTGCGGGAAGAGGTGCAGGAAAGCGAACTCGACGCGCACGCCGCGCAAACCAGCGTGCGGCGGCTGTTCGGACTGACGATGCACGAATTGCAGCAGCGCAGCCAGACGTTCTGGGGCGGCGCGCTCATCACTGCCGGACTCGGCGCGCTGGCGTCGTTTCCCCTCGTGGCGCGAGTGCTGTTTCCCCGGCTCGCCGCGCAGCTGCGCAGCTCGGCGGGCTTGTGGGTGCTGCCGCGCAACACGCGCTTGAAGCTGCAGCGCGAAGATCCGGAGCCTTCGGATCAGGACGCCGGCATCGGTTTCACCGTCGAGGAGATGGCCGCGTTCGGCCAACGGTTGCTCACCGACATCGGACTCACGAGCGGATTCGCGCCGCTCGTTGTCGTCGTCGGGCATGGCTCATCGAGCCTCAACAATCCGCACAAATCGGCTTACGACTGCGGCGCCTGCGGCGGCAGCGCCGGCGGGCCGAACGCGCGGGCGACGGCGGAATTGTTGAATCAGCCCGCTGTCCGCGCGCTGCTCCGCGAACGCGGCATCGACATCCCGGACGGAACCTGCTTTGTCGGCGCGCAGCATAACACGTGCAACGACGAAGTCACGCTGTTCGATTTGGAACTCGTGCCGGATTCGCATGCCGAGCGGCTGCGGATGTTGCAAGACGTGCTGCTGGAAACGTGCCGGCGCAACGCTCACGAAAGGACACGGCGATTTCTTTCTGCGGATTTGCAGGCCAGCTTCGCGGAGGCCCATAAGCACGTGGAAGCCCGTTCGGAAGACCTGGCCCAGGCGCGGCCGGAGTGCGGTCATGCGACGAACGCTGTGTGCTTCGTCGGTCGGCGGTCGCGCACTCGCGGGTTATTTATGGATCGCCGCGCATTTCTGACGTCGTACGATCCAAACGGTGATGACGCGGACGTCGCGATTCTAGCGAGAATTCTCGGCGCGGTCGTGCCGGTCTGCGCGGGCATCAATCTCGAATACTACTTTTCGTACGTCGATCCCTCCGGCTGGGGTTGCGGGACGAAGTTGCCGCACAACGTCACCGGCATGATCGGCGTGATGGATGGCATGGCGAGCGACCTTCGGCCGGGCTTGCCGTGGCAGATGGTGGAGATTCACGAACCGGTGCGACTGCTCTTCGTGTTGGAGACACCGTTCGAACGGCTGCCGAAAATCTTCGAGAAAGTTCCCTACTTGGAGAAGCTGACGCGGAATGGTTGGATTCAACTCGCCGCGCTCGCCCCCGATTCTGATCGGATCGTAGTCTTTCAACAGGGGGAATTCCGGCCGTATCAACCGGAAACGCAGCGAATACCCCGCGCGGCGAGTTCCTGGGAATGGTATCGCGGCTGGCGCGATCACTTGGGGTTCGCGGTGATTGATTGAGCCCGATTGAAAGCCGCGGATGGCATCCGCGGTCTTCGCGATCGAAAGAAATTGAAGACCACGGTTGCCAACCGCGGCTTTGCGAGGATTAAGACCGATGCCCACGTTTCTCCAAGGAACCAATCTCCTCGGCTTGTTGATCGTCGGCACCCCTCTGGTGCTCGTCGTGATCATGGGGTTGTCGAACTTGTTCGAGCGGAAACTCTCGGAACAGCAGACGGCGCGGCTCGTGCAGGCGGCGAACGTCATCGGCCTCGTCGCCACGCTGCTGTTGCTCGTGACGATGCTCGTCGAAGGGCGGTTGCACGTCCCGTTGGATTTGGGCCACTGGGTCGACGTCCCCAATTTCCATTTCCGCTTCAAGCTGATATTCGACCGGCTGTCGATTCCGTTCGTGATTCTGACGTTCGCCCTGTGCGGCACGATCGGGGCCTTCGGCGAGCGGTATCTGCATCGCGATGCCGGCTACCAGCGGTTCTTCATGTTCTATTCGCTGTTCATGATGGGCATGGTCCTGACGGCGTCCGCCGGCACGATCGAAACGCTCTTCGCCGGCTGGGAGTTCGTCGGTCTGGCGTCGGCGTTCCTGGTGGCGTTCTTTCAGGATCGCGCGATGCCGGTTCGCAACGGTTTACACGTCTGGACGGTGTACCGCATCTCCGATGCGGCGCTGTTGATCGCGGCGGTGGCGCTGCACAATCTCACCAGTGAAGGCGATTTCGATCAATTGCTCAGCGTCGATTCCTGGCCCGACGGACACGTGCACGGACAGATCACGTCGTCGCAGGCCTTCCTGGTCGGCGGCTTGTTGCTGATTGCTGCGGCGGGGAAATCGGGACTGATTCCGTTTTCCGGCTGGTTGCCGCGGGCGATGGAGGGGCCAACGCCGTCGAGCGCGGTCTTCTACGGCGCGCTGTCGATTCATCTCGGCGCGTTTCTGCTGATGCGATTCAGCCCGTTGCTGGAGATGTCGCCGACGCTGCAACTGCTGACTGTGCTCTTGGGCTTGTCGACCGCGTTGTACGCGTCGCTGGCGGGACGCGTGCAAACCGACGTCAAATGTGCCCTGACGTTCGCCTCGCTGACGCAAGTCGGGCTGATCGTCGCGGAGATCGGACTCGGCTGGCATTACGTGCCCCTCGTCCATCTGATCGGGCACATCTGCCTGCGGACGCTGCAATTCCTGCGGGCGCCGAGCGTGCTGCTCGACAGCTCGGTGCTGGAGAACGCCGTCGGCCGCAGGCTGACGTGGCAAGAGGACCAATGGATTGCATGGCTGCCGGAAATCTGGCAGCGCCGACTATACGCCTACGGCCTGGAACGGGGCTCGTGGGACGCATGGATGCAGCGGCTGGCGGTGGCCCCGTTTATGCGGCTGTTCCAGGGATGCGACCGGTGGGAACGCCGGTGGACGAACTGGCTGAACGGCGTCCCTGCGGAGAAGCGGCTGGGTTCGGCGCACCGCGCGGAATCTCTGGGAGAGTTGCCGTGAATTTGTACCTCATTCCGTGGCTGGAGTTGTCGCTTGGCATCCCGCTGTTGGGAGCCATCGCGATTGCGCAACTGCGGGAAATCCACGAAGCACGTCAATGGGCGTGCGGCTTGTGCGGCCTGTCGCTGATCTGCGCGCAATTGGCCTGGTTCGTGTCGCGCGTCCCTGCTGATGCGGCCCTCGTCGAACTGCGTTCCGGTTCGTTGTCGGCTCTGTGTCACCGGGAGATCTTCGAACTGGACGACTTCAGCGCTCCGCTGCTGCCGCTCGCGGCGCTGATCTATTTCGTCACGTTGCTGGTGACGCTGCGGACGAAGATGCGCCGGTTTTCGTTCGCGTGGGCGTTGGTGTCGCTGTCGCTCACGCTGGCGACGATCGGCTGCCGGAACGATTGGGGCATCATCGCGCTGCTGGCCGTCGGCGCGGTGCTGCCATATCTGGAACTGCGTTCCCGCCGCCAGCCGACGCGGGTCTATGTGCTGCACATGGCGCTGTGCATCGGGCTGTTGGCGCTCGGGCAATACCACGTCGATCGGGAAGGGGACGGAGCCATCCACTCGCTGTGGGCGATGCTGCCGCTGATGGCGGGCGTCCTCATCCGCTGCGGCAGCGTGCCGGTCCATACTTGGCTGACCGATCTGTTCGACCGAGCAACGTTTGGCACCGCGCTGTTGTTCGTGACGCCGCTGCTGGGGGCGTACGCCGGCGTTCGGCTCGTCCTGCCGCACGCACCGGAATGGGCGCTGCGCAGTCTCGGTCTGGTGGCGCTAGTGACGGCTGTATATGCGTCCGGTATGGCGCTGGTACAAGTCGAAGCGCGGCGGTTCTTCTGCTATCTGTTCCTGAGCCACGCCTCGCTGGTGCTGGTCGGTTTGGAGACCGTCACCGACGTCGGACTCACCGGCGCACTCTGCGTATGGTTCTCGGTTGGATTGGGGCTGACAGGCTTTGGCCTGACGTTGCGGGCGTTGGAATCGCGCCATGGACCGATCCGCTTCGACGAATTTCAAGGGCTGTACGACCACATGCCGGCGCTCGCGGTGTATTACGCGCTCACCGGGCTGGCGTCCGTCGGGTTTCCGGGAACGCTGGGCTTCATCGGGACGGAACTGCTGGTTGACGGCGCCGTGCAGAAGTATCCGCTGACGGGCGTCGCCGTGGTCATCGCCGCGGCGCTGAACGGCATCGCTATCGTGAAGACGTATTTCGTGCTGTTCGGAGGCACGTGTCATCCGTCGTCGATTCCGCTCGGCAGCCGCGAACGGGAACGGATCGCCGTGCTGTTGATGGCGTCGCTGATCGTGCTCGGCGGCTTGTTTCCGCAGCCGGGCGTCGTCTCACGCTATCGCGTCGCCAAACGCCTCCTGGAAGAACGCATCCAATCCGCCGGCGACAAGCCGCAGGCCGTAGAAGAAGAACACCACGCGCTGCGATGATGCTGACATTGGATAACGGGAATCGCAGATTTCGCAGACTCGGGTTGATCGGGTGGCGTAAGGCAATGGACGCTCGTTCCTCATTCGCGTGTTCTCGGACTCCGTTCGCCGGTAGTTTTCCCGCGCGGCGCGGCTTACAATGCGGACAGTGAATTCTCGATGAATCGACCCGGCGAGGATACGATGGCCACGGAACAAGACAAGACGATTCTGATCATCGACGACGATCGCGAGATCGCCGGGACGTTGCAGATGGTGCTGCAGAACAACGGCTACCGCGTGCAATTGGCGACCAACGGAGTCGAAGGGCAGCGCCTGATCGAGGCCCTGAAGCCCGACCTGGTCATCACCGACATGATGATGCCGAAAATGGGCGGATTCCCCGTTCTCGAATTCCTGAAGACGCTCGACAACCCGCCGCCGGTCATCATGGTGACGGCGAACGAAGGGGGCCGGCACAAGGCATATGCCGAGATGCTCGGGGTTGCGGACTATCTCCGCAAGCCGTTCGCGATGGAAGTGCTGCTGGAATCGTTGCGTCGGATTTTCGCCGGCGAGGAAAAACCGACGGAAGCGAAAGCCGCGAAGAAGGCGACGCGCAAACGGAGCACGTGAATCCGTCAATCGTATCCCAGGTTGCGGTTGATCGCCGCGGCTTTGTCGGACCAGAGCAGGTTGTCGACCGGATCCTGCTTTTCCATGACGCGGTTGCCCCGGGCTTCCTGACCCACGAAGGCCCACTTGTCTTCGACGTCGGTGGGCGATTGATCGTGGAAGATGCGGCTCAGCCAGTTGTGGCCATCCATCATGGTACAGCCGGAACCGCACAACGGTACGGCCAGGCCCAATGCCGCGAATAGCGCCGCGCGTCGTGTCATGGCGGACTTCCATCGCCAACGGCCGGGACGCGGGAGAACAATTTCGCCCGGCCGCTGGCCGCGGATATAGATTTTGATTTGTCGGGTTGGGGAAGCGGGTTTCTCGCAGAAAAACGCGAGTCTGTCGAGAGAGCTTTCCAGTGGACAATCGTCGCATCAAAGTCGATAATTGTGACATTCGTTCACAATGATCCGTTTGCGAGGAATTCCCGCATGCTGACCATCTATGGCGCGCCGCAGCGTGTTTGTGCCGGACCGACGCGGCGGGAAATGCTGCAGGCGTGCGGGGCGGGATTGTTCGGCGCATCGTTGCCGACAGTGCTGGCCGCCGAAGACGCGGGCAGAGTCAGCTTGCCGGTGCGGGCCAAGCGGGTGCTGTTCCTCTATCTCTACGGCGGCCCGGCTCAGCACGAGACGTGGGATATGAAGCCGGATGCGCCGTCGGGCATTCGCGGGCCGTTCCAGCCGATCGCATCGCGCACCCCGGACCTGCTCATCAGCGAGCACTTGCCGAAGATGGCGGCGATGTCGGACAAGTTCGCCGTCGTTCGCACGCTGCATACCACGCACAACAACCATCACGCCTGCCATTGGATCAAGACGGGCCGGCCGTGGCATCTGCCGGAAACGATCCTCAACGCGACGCCCGATAAAGACTGGCCCGCGATGGGTTCCGTCGTTGAGTTCCTCGACCAGCAGGCCGCTGTGCGGACCGGCACGCCACGCGACATTCCGAGTTATTTTTACGCCCCGGCACCGCTCGGCCATCTGCAAGGGTACGATTACCCCGGCCAATACGCCGGCTGGCTCGGCCGGGCGTACAACGCGCTCGCCACGAACTTCAAACGCCGCGACAACAAGGACAACCCGTTCTTCCGCGAAGTGACCGACGACGAAATGGACCTGCGGATTCAGGGCCTGGAAGAACAAACCGGCTTGCCGCTCGATCGCCTGCATCGCCGCAAGAGTTTGCTCGAGCAGTTCGACGCCGCGCGAACGCTGGCCGATCGAGCCAAGACCGCGGCCACATACTCGAAGCTGCAACAGAAGGCCTTCGATCTGGCCAGCTCGCAAAAAGTCCGTGATGCGCTCGACGTCCGCCAGGAACCAGCGAACGTCCGCGACCGCTATGGCCGGCATCTGTATGGTCAGTCAGTGCTGCTCGGACGCCGGTTGCTCGAAGCCGGAGCGCGGTTCGTCACCGTGCAGTGGGAATGCCCGGACGGCTACAGTTGGGATTCGCACATCCACTCGAACGACATCCGCGACAAGCTGCTGCCGGGGCTCGATCAGACCTACACCGCCGTGATGGAAGACCTGTCGGACCGCGGCCTCTTGGACGAGACGCTCGTCGTGCTGACGAGCGAAATGGGCCGCACGCCGCAGGGAACGGCGACCTGGGGCCGCCAACATTGGTGTCATTGTTTCTCGATGTTGCTGGCTGGCGGCGGAATTCAAGGCGGCCGGGTCTACGGCCGTTCCGACAAGGAAGCCGGCTATCCCGCCGACAAACCTGTCCGCCCGGCCGATCTCTCCGCGACGATCTTCGCCGCGCTGGGCATTGACCCCGATCTGCAAATCCACGACCCCGAAGGCCGCCCGGTCTCGATCACCGACCACGGCCGCGTGCTGACGGAGTTGTTTGGATGATCATCCAGTCCCCTCGCCCCCGTTTCGGGGGACAGGGTTAGGGAGAGGGGCGAGTGCTTCACCCCGCTCGAATTTGGCTCAATCGAACCATGCCGACGGCACTGACTTGGCAAGCTCTGATCTTGTTGCTTTTCACCGGTTGCGGGCAACTGATCTCGGCGTCGAAGCCGGAGTCTTCCAAGAGTACTCCGCAGAAAGCTGTCGCTCAGGCTGATCCCAAGCCACAACAGAGCAAACCAGAAGCCGTTGAAAAGCATGTCGACGTTCCAGTCGACACGGACGACGAACCCGCTCCGCCGCTAAAATTCCGGCCGCGCGATGTTCGGCCGAAGCACGACGACGAAAAACTCACGGCGGCGGGAGTGCAGCGTTTCGAATCGAAGCGGCTTAGGCTCTACACCGACATCGATCCGGAAATTGCCGAGACGCTGCCGCCGGTTGTCGACCAGTTGTACGAAGCGCTGGTCGAGTACTTCGGCGAGTTGCCGCCCGATGAGGACGGCGACGAATTTCAGATGACGGGGTACCTCATCCGCGACGAAATGACGTTCCGCGAACTCGGGCTGCTGGAGGGCGTGCCGACGCTGATTCACGGCAAGCATCAGGCGAACCGGTTCTGGATGCGGGAGCAGCAGTTCGACTACTTCCTCCGGCATCTCTTGCTGCATGAATGCACGCACTGCTTCATGACGTTTGTCCCCGGCGCGATTCCCCCCGTGTGGTACATGGAGGGGATGGCCGAAATGTTCGGCACACACCGGCTGAACGATGACGGCAAGGCGGAATTTCGGATCTTGCCGACAACGAGCGACGACGTCGAGGGCTGGGGCCGCATCGTGGGCGTCCGCCGCGAACAGGACGAGGGACGGGCGCTGACGATCCCCGGCGTGTACGATTTGCCGCACGACGCGTTCTTCCAGCCCGAAGCCTATGCCTGGTCGTGGGCGCTATGCCACTTTTTCGATTCGCATCCGAAGTACGCCGCGCGGTTTCGTGCGCTCGGACAACATTTGCAGGACGGCCAGTTTCCGGCGAAGTTCCACGAGGCGTTCGCCCACGAGGAACGCAACCTGTCGACCGAGTGGACGCTATTTCAATCGCAACTGCAATTGGGCTACGACACCGAGCGGTCGGCGATTTGTTTCCAGATTGAAAAACCGCTCGAAGACTCGGAAAGCCGCGAGGTCACGGTACAAGCGTCGCGCGGGTGGCAGGACGCCGGTATCCGCGTGGCCCGCGGCGATGTTATTCAAATCAACGCCACCGGGCGTTTCACGTTAAACGACGGCGAGAAACCCTGGATCAGCGAGCCGCAGGGAGTCAGCATTCGCTATTTCAACGGGACGCCATTGGGGCGCTTGCTGGCGTGTCTCGACGCCGACCCGACGGAGAACTACGGCTTCAAGCCGGGGTGGTTGCATCGGCTGCGGATCGAGCCGATCGGCAAGTCGGCGATGCTGACCATACCCACCAACGGCCGGCTATTGCTGCGCATTAACGACGCGTGGGACGCGCTAGCCGACAATGACGGCACGGTGCAGGTGACCATCGAACGCAGAACAATTCCCTGACAATTGGTCGTTCGGCGATCGAGCAGCGCGGGATTTCAAGGCGCAACATTTTGGCGGATGCCGCAACGCGCTGATCGTCCGCCGCGCCAACAAGAGAGTTCTCCCCGTTCGGAACCCCTTTTGCATTGCCTCGCCGGAATCTGGTGAGCGACATGAACCACGTATGGGGGAGAACGAAGCATGTTTCAGGCAGCAAAATGGGCGGTCTTGGCCGTCGCTGTGACAGCGCTTGCGCCGGAGGATAGCTGGGCGCAATGGCGGCGCGGCCGAAATTCCGGGTTCTACATCGGAACAGGACCCGGCGGAACGTACGCCGGTTACGGAACGGGATGGAACAATCGGGGCTGGTATGGGCCGGGATACAACAACGGTTACTACGGCAATGGGTTTTATGGTCCCTATCGACCCGGCTTGAATGTTGGGATCGGCGTGCCGAACGGGTATTACAATAACGGATACTATTATCAGAACAACGCCTACTACCCGCCGGCGACCGGATACTACGACAACAGCGGCGTGGTCTACAGTACGCCGGCGCAGAGCGCACCAACGACCATCGCCGTGAATCCGCCGCAATCGACCGGCGATGTGGAGATCGTCAATCCAGCGGACAACTCGTCCGAATTGAACTACGCGCTGAACGGTCAGACCTTCACGATCCAGCCGGGGCAGACGCAGCGGATTCAGAATGACCGCCGGTGGATCATCGAATTTCCGCGTGGCGAAAATCCTCAAGAGATCGCCCGCTATACGCTCAGCCCGGGGCGCTTCAAATTCAAGCCAATGGATCAAGGCTGGGAACTGGTCCGCGCGGCAGACCAGTCGACGAGGCAATCGGTCGAGACGGCGAAGCCGCCTCTGCCGGATGACCGCACCTTCGAGGATCAAAATCGAACCGACAATCGGCACGACTCGAACCAGCCGCAGCCGCAGGATGACGCCGATCGCCGCAGTGAAACGGATCGGAACGAAACCGAAGTTCCGCCCGAACCGAAGTAGTCTCGAGATCTCTCGGCACGAGAGTGGCCGCGGGCGTCTTTCGCCCGCGGTTTTTTATGCGCCGACGGGAGGCAGGCCGAACAGCCGTTCGGCGTTCTCGTGCAGAATCGCTTTCTTCTGGGCGTCGGTCAGTTCCGCGCAGTCGATGCGGTTACGCTGCATCGACGTCTGGTAGAGCGGCGTGTCGGTGCCGAACAGCACCTTGTCGACGCCGATCTGCGCCACAGCCCATTCGATAAGTTTGGGCGTGATCGACCGGGCGCTTGAGGTGTCCGCAACGACGTTGCCGTGCTTGCTTTTCTGCACGCCGCGGACTTGATGCGTCAAATCGCCGTCCCAGCCGCAGCCGATATGGGCCAGAATCAGTTTCATTTCCGGGAAGCGATTGGCCCAATCGACGAGATCGGCGGGAAGGCTGTTCTGCTCGCCGCTGTGCGTCAGCACGACGGCCTTGTGCTTCGCCGCGAACTCGAACATCGGCTCGCCGAACTCGTTGATGTGATAGAGGTGCTCTTCCGGATGGATCTTGATGCCGACGCATTTCGGCGTCTGGAGCATCTCGGCCGCCTGACGATACGTTTCCGGCACACGGGGATCGATGACGACGTACTGTAACAGGCCCGGTGTCTCGTTCACGACTTTCGCCGCCTCAATGTTCCCTGCGACCGCATTGCCGTGTCCTCGCGGCAACAGTGCCAGCAGCGGCGAAACGATCGTCAGCCGGATGTTCACCTTCGCGGCCCGGTCGGCGACGACCGGCCCACTGCCGGTCATGAAGTCGTTGATGACATCCGGCGACCCGCGGTCGTAGATGCCGTAATGGGCGTGGACGTCGATGGCGGGGATGGAAGTCGTGGTCATGGTCGAGTCCGCTATACGGAAGTGAGATGACGCTTCGGCGAAGCGCCGCTAAAGGGACAAATCAGAGTCCTCGCGAGGCGTGGGGTTCGCCGGCAGGAACGCCAGAATAAAAATGAGCCCGAAAACGAGCATTGCTGCGGCGACGTAGATGCTGATGATGCGGCCCTGAACTTCGCCGTAGAGATCTCCGTAGTGCTTGGAAATCCAGCCGAAGCCGTAAGCTGAAAAGCCCACGAGAGCGCTCAAGACGCCCAGGTACGCCATGTTGATCCGCACGTATTTTTTGGCCGAGGCGGTCGTCACGTAATTCGGGAAGTGGGCTCCGAAGAGTTCGCCCGCGCCGAGAATTCCGAATGTCAGCATGAACCACCAGCCCCAACTGCCGCTGACGAGCGCCCACGCCATCCCTGCCAAAAGAACCGCCGTTGTCGCCAGCAGCGTGGCCCGCGGATTGGATTTCGCCAGCAAGAGCCCGAGCAGAGCGCCGGCGACGGCCTTAAACCCGAATCGCAGAAAATTCTGCTGGCCGATGGTGTCGGTTTCGGGGCCGAGCACGTTCTTCGCGTACAGCGAAACGTTGGACAGAATGGCGTTGCCACCCGAATAGACGACAACGTAGATCAGCACTGCGATCAGCACGTTCCGGTTGCGGAGGAACTGCTTTAGCCCGCGGGCGATCTCCGCCCACGGATTTTCTGCCGTTTCCTCATGAGGCGACGTTTTCGGAATGACGAACGCGAACATGACGACGCCCGCCACCAGGATCAACGGGGAGGTCGCGGCGAACATGGCGACGTAGTTGCCGGGAAACATGAAGCCGAACGTCCGCCCGCCGAGCAGTTTGCCGTCAAAGCAGGCGTCCTGCAGCACGGAGCCGACGCAGGCGAACAATGGGCCGATGCCAAACGTGTACCCCAGTGCCTTGCCGCGGCGCGATGTCGATACGCCGCGCCGAATAACATCCCAGAGGGCGGTGATCAAAAAGCCGTTGGCGGCGCCGAACAAGGCGCCGTGGGCGATCACCATCGCGGTGGAAACCCGCGCCGAGGCGCCGTTGGCCAGCGTGATCGCCACCGCGGCCGTGATGGCGGCCATGACCATCGAGGCCAGAACCCCCAGCGGCTTCACATATCGCGGATGGGGGAACAGCCACGTGATGATGACGGGGACCGGAGTCAGCCACAGATAGACGGCGGACGGCAGGTTGCTGATGTCATCCGAATTCCCCAGCGCGGAAAGGATATTAGCATGCGTCGTCCCGATGTAGGAGACCGGCGCGATCAGGTAATAGATCGCCCAGAACGTCGTGAAACAGCCGATGTTCCAGTTCTGCGACGCGACCGGCAGCGGACAGTCGTCGTCGGGGTCGCTGACCGCGAGCGCCACACCACACTCGGCGCATGCTTCCGCCGCCGTCAATACTTCCGCGCCACAAGCCGGACAAACGCTGGGCATGCGGAACGCCTATCGTGCAAGAAAGAAAATGGATCGAGAAAGATTTGGATCCGAGGCTCACGACGCCGGCTTGATTTCCCAGCGATGCTTCGCCGGCTTTGCTAGTTCGTGAATCGCCGACTGCTGCTCGTCGATAACCTTCTTGCGCTTGGCGAGTTCCTGCGGCTTGCGCTCGGCGGCGACGTCGGCGAGCCAATCCGGAATCGCCGCGAGGATTACGCCGCGAAACCGACTGTGCACCACTGCGTTCTTGGCATTGATCGCATTGAAGACTTTCATCGCCTGCTCGTAGACCGGGCCGGCGCGACGGTTGCCGAGGTTCACGCCAGCGGCGAGTTCTTCGGCGGAGTGCTTGGCGATTTCCGCGCCGTCGATCGAGACGCTGTACGTTCCGGCTGGCAACCCGGCGACTTTCACGCCGTACCAGTTGAGATCGTTCAGATGATTCACATAGGGCAGCACCGAATCCCACTCGGCGGGGATCGGCATCGGCAGGGCTTCATCGAGTCGCTCGAACGTGATCTTCGCGCCGTCGCGTTTCAGATTCGTCACGCTGGCCCGGGTGGCCTTCGCCTCGCCGCTGGCGGGGATCGTTACGTCGCTGACGATCGCCGGGGCTTTGAGGCCGGAGAGAATCGCATGCGCCATGAACAGGCCGCCCGAGGGGCCGGTGTGAAAGCCGTCGGGAAACGGATTCGCGGCATCGGCCTTATCGGCTTGCATTTTTTCCAGTCCGGCTCGCGTGATGGCATACTGATCGACAAACGCCGCGCTGTTGGCCGCCGCCAATTCTTTCAGCGGCGCATAAAACTGCTTCTGTGTCTCCAGATAGAGATTGAAACGATCCCCCTTGCGTACGTCGACCGCGTTGGGCGACATCAGCACAACGCGAACACCGGCGTCCTGGGCCATCTTCAGCATCTTCGTCGTGCTGTCGACGTAGACTTTGTTCTTGTTCGGATCGAACGCGCCGTAGCCGCCGTCGTTCATGCCGAAGTTGATCGTGACGATGGTCGGTTTCTCGTCGAGCACCTGTGACTGAAAGCGATTGATTCCGCCGTCGGCTCGATCGCCGCTGATGCCGGCGTTCATGAACGCGAGCTTCCATGCGGGGAACCGGGTCGTGAGATAGAGTTCGATATCGGTCGAATATTGGTACTGCTCCGTGATGCTGTCGCCCAGGAACATCACGCGGTCTCCTTCCTTGAAAGGGAATTCGTCCGCGGCAAGGAGCGGGAGGCTGGTGAGCAGGAGGCACGCCGAGAGAATCCACGAAGACGATTTTCGCATGGAAGCGCACTCTGGAAGGTTGTTGACAAAAAACGGTCGCACTAGCCTACCGATAGATGACTGCCGATGCGAGCAATGGCCTCAGAAACTCTGGGCGGTGACGCCGACACCGAATTTCCCGAGGAATTCGGGCAGGTTGTCACCGCGACGGTTTCCCGGGCTGGGTCAGCGGGCGAGTTTGCCGATCAACTTCAGCAGCGACACGTCGCCCGGGGCGTCCTGGCCGATTTCCCAGATCATGACGCCGCCGAGTTTTTGTTGCCGCGCCCAATCGAGCTTTTTGCGGATCAGATCGGGACCGTTAAAGTAGAGGCCGTCCATTTCGTTGACGTTGGGTTTCGGCGCGTGCTGCTGCACGATCTGGGCGTACGTCAGCACTTTATCTCGCTCCTCGATGCCCCGGCCGTAGAAGGGCAATCCCAGGCGGATTTTCGCGGCGGGGACTTTGCGTTTCCGCAGCGAGCCGACTTCCTCGACAGCCTGCTCGAACGTCGAATGGCGCTGCGGGCCGTCGTAAGACATGAGATTCACGGCGTCCACGGCGCGGAATGCGTTGTCCGCCAGCTGCTGCCAGCCGGCCATTGCCAGCGAGACTTCCCGCTTATCGGCGTGAAACACGCGGGCCAGTTCCTCCAGCAGCAGCCCGTAGTTCTGCTGCTGCGACTCGTCGGCGGGATGCTCCCAGTCGAGGTCGATCCCGGCGAATTCGCGGGTTCGGCAGAACGCGATCGCTCCGGCGGCGAAACTTTTCCGAGACTCCGCCGTGCCGGCGATTTCGGCGAACTTCTGCGAACGATCCCACCCGCCAATGCAAAGATGAATGCGAATCTTCTGCTTCCGCACGCCGTCGAGCAGTTTCCGCGTCGCGGGCTCGTCCAGAATCGGAGCCGAGAATTTTCCATCTGGCTCTGGCAGGACCGAGAAGAAGATCAGATCGGTCAGCCCGCGGGCCGCGTCAGGCGAAAACTCAGCCAGGCGATATTCCGGCAGATATCCGACCACTCGCAGTGCCGGCTTCTCGGCGGCGAAGGCCGCATTGAAGAAAGCGGCTAACAAGGCGAGGCTCAGAGAGTAGCGTAACATGTGAAATCTCTTCGTAGGGTCCGCTATGCGGACCACTTGGAGCTTCAACGTGAATCTGGTCCGCACAGCGGACCTACACTTTTCGATACGAAAATTCCCCACAGCCGAGGGCGGACCGCTAAGATACAGCATGTTGCGGCGAATGTCAGGAACATTGATTTTCAGGAAGCGTCGGGCGTGTTCTCCAAGGTCAAATCGCTACTCGGGTTCGAGAAACTGAGCGACGCCGAGTTCGAGCGGGAACGGCAGAAGCTCCTCACCGAGCGGCCAGTGCCGGTCTTCTGGCTGTTCGGCAAAACGGGCAGCGGCAAGTCGTCGATCATCCATTATCTCACCGGGGCGAGCGGGGCAGAGATCGGCAACGGCTTCCGGCCGTGCACCAAGGCGTCGCGGCTCTTCGATTTCCCCGATGCCGAACAGCCCATCGTCCGCTTCCTCGACACCCGCGGACTTGGCGAGATCGACTACGATCCCGCGGAAGACCTCCGGCAGTTCGACGCCATGGCCCACGTGGTGATCGTCACGGTCCGCGTGACCGATCACTCGCTGGCGAACATCGTCGAACCATTGAAGCGCATTCGATCGTCGCAGCCGGGCCGTCACGTCGTCCTCGCGCTGACCTGCCTGCACGACGCCTATCCCACGGAACAGCATCCGACGCCCGATCCGTTCGGAAACGGAGCTCCGTGGCCGGAGTCGTTGCCGGCCGATTTGCGGCGTTCGCTCGACGAGCAGACGCGGCGGTTCGCCGGGCTGGTCGATCGGATCGTGCCGATCGACTTCACGCCGATGGAAGAGGGCTTCGACGAACCCAACTACGGCGGCACGCGGCTGGACGAGGCGCTCGTCTCCGCGTTGCCGGCGGCGTACCGGCAGGCGTTTCTGTCGCTGGGCGATGTGCGGCGTTCGTTGCAGAGCCTTACCGTCCGGCAGGCGATGCCGCTGATCGTCACGTACAGCAGTCTCGCGGCGACGGCGGCGGCGGTTCCCACGCCGTGGGTCGACATCCCCGTCGTGATGGGGCTGCAATCGCATCTGGTCTATCGGCTCGCCGAACTCTATGGCCAACGGATGGAGACCGACCTCCTCATGAAAATGGCCGGCGCGGTGGGCGGACGGCTGCTCGCGCGATTCGCCATCCGAGCCCCGCTGAAGTTCATCCCGTTTCTCGGCCAGACGGCGAACGCGGCGATGGCGTTCGCCTACACCTATTCGCTGGGCCAAGCGTGCTGCTGGTACTTCGGCGAAATCAAAGCCGGCCACATGCCGTCCGCGGACGACCTCAACCGCGTGTGGAGCGAGCAGTTGCAGAGCGCGATGGTGACGTGGAAGTCGCACCGGGGTTGAACAGGCGCGAGGCTTGAGGCGGGTGCCCCACCCGTCATCAACACCAGATTCCTCGCTCCGCCGGGAATCTGGTAGACTGGCGACATGGACGAGAATTCTATTTCCCGCCGTTCAATTTTAGCCATTTGGAACTGGCCACGCTGGGCATGGAGCGCGGCCGGAGTGCTGATGTTGGTGGGTTATCCTTTAAGCATGGGACCATACGTCTGCCTGGTCGAACACGAGTATCTTTCCCCTTCTGTCGAGATGGCGGCAGGGTACTTTTTCATGCCGATCAAATTGCTCGTGGTATTCGTCCCGCGTCTGCAAGCCCCCTATGCGTGGTATCTGAGACTATGGATGCCGATCAATGCGGGCTGACTCTACGCAGATTCAGGGTCGGGCTGAAGTTTCCCGTTAACCCAAAGTTGGCACGCCTTATTGATGTTGAGGCTGACCTTGCACGGTACGCCATCAATCGCAAAGGCGTAGTCGCACTCGTCATCAAAGTGATGGTCACCAGCGACGTGATCAACCGAAATCCGCTGATCGTCAACGTAGAGAATCATGCGGGTGTGGTGAATTGAGTATTGGGCGCGCACCGTGTGCGGCGTTGTTGTCTCGATTCGCCACTTTCGTGTCGCACCCATGCTCCCTAGTCTCCCGCCCGGCGCGGTGGGCGTCAATCGGGGAAAGCCAGACCCCGCCGGAAATCCGCTATACTGGCAGCATGGACGAGAAGCCTGACGAGCAGTGGTGGCTGCCGTGGCATTGGCCGCGATGGGTGCTGCTGGCGTCGCTGGCTATCTGGCTTGGCGGTGTCCTCGCGACTTTGCTTCTAATCGAGCGGCTGTTAATCAAAACCGACATCGGATAGCGCCGAATTATGTCAGACGCACCGCAGCCTTCCGTGTTCGCCGTCTGGCGGTGGAAGTGGTGGGTGTGGTGCGTCATCGCGGGCATGATGCCACCGTGCTACTTGCTGGCAGCCCCGCCAATCATTTTTTTCGGCCATATCCACGCAAATATAGATGCTTTTGACCTCTGCGAGCCTGCGCTTTGGCTGTCGCAAAGAAGCCGGATTTTGACACGAATCTACCGCTGGGAATGGAACACGCTAGAAGCGTGGTACGGCGTCGATAAGACATTCACGATCAGTCGCGGCCCCGGTCGGAAGTATTCGTCCGACGACTTTGATGATTCGCCGTAGCAAGCACCTTGCCTCAACAATCCGCGGTGGATTGGAGATCACCACCCAAAGCCGGTCAATTCGGATCCGATCATCGCCTGAACAAGAATCGGACCCATTCATCAATTCCGGCTCATAATACTCCGGGAAGATCGACATTCTTCGGCTCGGCAGGTAGTTTCGTCGGTTTTGCAGCGCGAACTATCGCCGGAATTTCGACCTGATGTCGCTTGCTCTCCTGGTTACTGTCGACACCGAAGAAGAATTTGACTGGGCCGGCGTCGGTGTGTCGCAGGCGTGGTCGATGAAGCACGCGGCGCATCTTGGCTGGTTCCAGGAACTGTGTGAATCGTTCGGCGTGAAGCCGACCTATGTGATCGACTATCCGTTCGCGACGACGCCGGAATCGATCGCCGCGCTGCGCGGCCCGCACGACCGCGGGGCGTGTGAGATCGGGGCGCATCCGCATCCGTGGTTGAACCCGCCGATCCGCGAGGAACTTACGGTCCGCAACACGTATCTGTCGAACTTGCCGGCCGATTTGCAGCAGGAAAAAGTCGCCGTGCTGACCGACGCGATCCGGCAGTCGTTCGGACATACGCCGCGGACGTTCAAAGCGGGACGCTACGGCTTTGACGTCGCGCTCGCGCCGTTTCTGTCGTCGCTCGGTTACACCGTCGATACGAGCGTGATGCCGTTCTGCGATTTCACCGGCGACGGCGGCCCGGATTACCGCACGGCGCGCTGGCGGCCGTATTGGATCGAAACGCCCGCCGATGGTATCGGCGGGACCCGCCGATGCGATCGGCGGGCTTTGCTCGAGGTTCCCTGTACGTCCGGTTTCAATCGGTGGCCGTTTGAATCGTACAATGAATTCTTTCAGAGGACGGGGCGGCGACCGTTGCGAACATTCCGGCTGCGCGGCATTCTGGATCGCCTCGGCGTGCTGAAGCACATCGTGTTGTCGCCGGAACTCGCCGGGGAATCGGATTGCGTGACGTTGATGCGGCGGATTGCCGCGCACCCGCCGGCGGTGTTGAACGTCACGCTGCATAGCCCGTCGGTGCTGGCGGGCTGCACGCCGTTCGTCCGCACGGAAGAGGATGTCGCCCGGTTTCGACGCCAGCTCACGACGATGTTTCGCGTCGCGACCCAGGAACTGCGAGCCACGCCGATGACGATGTCGGAGTTTCGCGATCACTTTGCGAGTCGAGAGTCGAGAGAGATGATGAACATTGGTGCGAATTCGTTGGAGTCCCGGCTTTAGCCGGTCTTTTGGATCTGAAATCGAAGACGGCTCCAACAGCATATGTAAGCGCGTTGAAGCGCTCGCCCCCTCTCCCCCGAGGCGGGGGCGAGGGGACTAGAAGAGATCGCAGCGAATCAACCCCACCCCCAATCTCCAACCCACAACCCACCAATCGCCCATGAAAATTCTCGGCATTTCTCCGCTCGACAAGGATGCGACCGCCACGCTGGTCGAGGACGGCCGCGTGACGTGGGCGATTGCCGAAGAGCGATTCAGCCGCAAGAAGCAGCACGCCGGGTTTCCCCGCCGCGCGATCCAGAAAATCCTCGAATTGGCGCAGATCACGCCGCAGCAGATCGACCATGTCGTGTATGCGTTTCTGGACGCCGACAAAGAAGCCCAGTTGATGAGCAAGAACCTGGCGAGTGATTTCGCGTTCAACCGGTCGCCGCGCAAGGAATCGTTGAATTCGCTGATCGCCGCGGCGCATGGCCGGGTGACGCCGCGCAGCTTCGACGTGCACGGCCTCAAGTCGGCGATGGACACGATGGCGAAGCCGGCGTGGAAGCAACTCGGCTATCGCTGGTTCTCCGGCGACGGCTGGCTTGCCGATACGATCCACCAGCGGCAATTCGACCAATGGGTGACGAACGCCTCCGCCGCTCATCGGCAATATCAGGACGAACTGCTCGCCGGGCTGAAAGAGTTCGGCCTGGAGAAAAAACTCGAATGGGTGGAGCACCATCTGACACATGTCGCCAATGCGTTCTATTTCAGCGGCTTCGACCGGGCGCTCGTCGTCACGCTGGATGGCTACGGCTCCGGCCTGTCGGGCACGGTGACGCTCGCCGACGGCAGCGGCTTCCAGCGATTGAGCGGCATCGAAACGCCGTCGTCGCTCGGCACGTTTTACGAAGCCGTGACGTCGGGCCTGGGGTTCAACCCCGACCGGCATGCCGGCAAGATCGTCGGCCTCGCGGCGTACGGCGATCCCGAGATTCTCAGCCCCGTGCTGCACAGTCTCTTCGAATGGCAACCCGACGGGAGCTTCAAGATTCGCCGCGCGGCGGACATGTACCTGGCGCGGAATCTCGCGTCGCAGTTCCCGAAGATCGACGTCGCTGCGGCGTATCAAAAGGTGTTGGAGGACGTCGTCTGCCGTTACGTCGCGCATTTCGTGAAGCAGACGGGCGTTGATGCCATCTGCCTATCCGGCGGCGTGGCGGCGAACGTGAAGATGAACCAACGCGTCTTCGAGATCCCCGGCGTCAAACGGATTTACGTTCATCAAGATATGGGCGACGGCGGCTGCGGCACCGGCGCGGCGATGTTGAAGGCCGTTCGCACCGGGAGCAAACCGTATCCGCTGACCAGCGCGTATCTCGGTCCGGAGTACACCGAGGAACAGATTCTCGCCGCGATGAAATCGGCCGAGATTTCCTACGAGCGGCCCGACGACATCGAAGTGCAACTGGCGAAATTGATCGCCGACGATTTCGTCATCGCCCGCTTCGGCGGCCGGATGGAATACGGCCCGCGGGCGCTGGGGAACCGTTCGATTCTGTATCCGGCTTGCGATCCGGAAGTGAACCAATGGCTCAACCACCGGCTCGGCCGCACGGAGTTCATGCCGTTCGCCCCGGTGACGCTCTTCGAGGACCGGCACCGTTGCTACAAGAACATCGACGGGGCTGAATTCGCCGCGATGTTCATGACGGTGACGTTCGACTGCACCGATTTCATGAAACAGAACTGCCCGGCCGCCGTGCACGTTGACGGGACCGCGCGGCCGCAACTGGTGACGGCGGAATCGAACCCCGGCTACTACAAGATCCTGTCCGAATACAGGAAGCTGACTGGCATCCCGAGCGTGATCAACACCAGCTTCAACATGCACGAAGAGCCGATCGTCTGTTCGCCGAGCGACGCCATCCGGGCGTTCCAGCTCGGCAAGCTCGATTATTTGGCGCTCGGGCCGTTTTTAATCAAGTCGCCCGAAATCGAAACCAACCGCGTGCGGCCAGCCCGCGAACCAGTTTCGATTTGAAGAGAAGCCGTCTCTCGCAAAGATGCAGGGCGGAACGCGGAAGGATGCTGGCTCGAAGCCCGCGGAGGAACGCGGATAAGACGACTTCTTCCTTCCGATCCGCGCGCTTCCGCATCGTCCGCGCGGCGCAGCCCCGCGTTCCCGCTTTCCTTGAAACAAGCTGCTATAGGGAAGTCTTCGCGCCTTCGAGAGGCGTCTTACTGTCCGTTCAACGACGCCAGAATTGTGGCTCTTTCGGCGCTTGATAGCGGACGGCTAAGTGCGGCGTGTCGAGTTTTTTGCCGTCCTTGTGCAGCGATTCCATGCCGGCGCTGACGAGGCCGCTCGTCAGCAGCGTGCGCTCGATGGGGTAGGGGGCCTGGCCGGTGAGGAACATTTCCTCGGCCTTGGACATCAGCGCGGCGGAATAGACGACGTTCGTCTGCGGCGGCAGATAGAACAGCGTCGCCCAGGGCGATTTCTCTCCCCTCATCTGCGCGGCGCAGTTGAAGTCTTTCACGAGACCGTTCATCAGCAGCATCGTCGCCTTCAGGCCGTCGTTGTACTGGAAGCGATAGGCGACCGGTTCGGCGACGAGTTGCTTCACGTCGGCCAGATCGGGATAGCGGTGCCCGAAGCCCTTCCGCGCCTGGCCGAGCGTCTGGCTGCGAGACAGGCAGGCTTCAAACAGTTTCGGATCCCAGCCTCCTTTGTCCCACGAGCCGGATTCGAGCATCTTCCACACGCCGTCGCCGCGCGTCGCCTGGAGAAACTTCACGCCCGTTTCGCCCCCCTTGCGGCGCTCGGCGACGCATTGCAGCGTCTCGAGCGCATGGAAGTCATAAATGTCGACGTTGCCGTTGGCGACGACGAGAATCTCGTCCAGTTCGGAACCGAGCGGTAGTTCGATATCGGGCATCCGCCACGTCATCGGCAGCGACGACCCAGCGAGGAACGGGAACTTCATGTCTTTCGACAGCGCGACCATTTCCTTGGCCCAGTCGAAATTCCAGGAGAGATGCTTGTCGTTGAAGATCGGCGCGGTCTTGCCGGACTTCTTGTAAACGTCGGTGACGGCCGTGAAGAACTCGTAGCGCGGATACTTGATCTGGCCGTATTCGCTGAGCTCGTACTTCCCGTGCTCGCCGATGATCAGCACGGCGTCGACGGCCAGCTTGTCGCCACCGAGGCACACGGCCTCGGCGATCGTCGGATAGATCTTGAAGCCGTATTCCTCGGCGCGCAAGGCCGATTGATCGCCTTCCGGTTTCTGATCGACGTAGAGCGAGGCGAAGTCGAGCGGGGGATGATGCCAGCCGCCGTTGATCGGATAGCCGGTGAGGAACCGGTCCCCCATGTGCTGGGCGTGCGACTGCATCGTCCAATGCGTGCAGATCATCGCCATCTTTTTCCGCGGCTTGTCGTCCGCGGCGAACAGCAGATTCTGCGGCAGCGCCGCGGCCGCCAACCCGGTGCCGAGCGTGGAAACGAATTCGCGTCGATTCAACATTACGATGGCCCCTTTAGCGACGCTTCGCAGAAGTGTCGTAGATATTCATTACTTTCGATGGAACTCGTCCCAGCGGTTCCAGGCGTAGGTCCACTCCATCCACATCCGCAGCAGCGACCACAACAGCCGCATCTTTGCGAGCTGATCGGCCGGCAAACGCGACTGCTGGGCGACCGCGTCGCGGGCCGCCATCGTCAGGCCCCACCGCAGCGACAGCTCGCGGCACACGCCGTCCGCCGACAGGTCCGGCTCGGAGTTCTCTGCCGTGTAGCCCGCGCCGTGGGCCGTCACGAAGAGTTCGAACAATCGCCCGCGGAACGGTTCGATTTCGAGCGGCTTCAATTGCGTCTCGGCATCGCGCAGGACAGATTCCAGACGACGGTAAATCGATTCGGCCAGCGACGCGTCGGTCATGTTGTGCGACATGGCCCCGATGATAACCGCGTTCACAAAAACTCCGCAACGACGCGATCCGCGAGGAAGCGGCCCTCCCGCGTGAACCGCAGATGCGTATCGGTCGCTTCGATCCAGCCAGACGAAATCGTTTTCCCGATCGCGTCGCGGGCGAAGTCGCGCAGTTCGCGTCCGGTGCGTTGCTGAAATTCCGTGAACTCGACGCCTTCGATCAGACGGAGACCGAGATAAAGCAACTCGCGGGCGCGGTGATCGGCATCGAGCCGCTCGGCATCGGCGACGGTCGATTCGCCCCGTTCGAGGCGTTCCATCCACCCGAGGACGCTGCGGACGTTCGTCTCGCGCCGGCCTTGCACGTATCGCGCCGCGCCGGGGCCGAACGCGAGATACTCGTCGCCGTGCCAGTAGACGAGATTGTGCCGGCAACGGTAACCGGGCTTGGCGAAGTTGGAAATTTCGTAGTGTTCGTAACCGGCGTCGGCGAGTTCGTCCATCGCGATGGCGTATTGATCGCGTTCCAGATCGTCGGGAATCTCCCGCAACTCGCCGCGGCTGCGCCTCGTGAAAAACGCGGTCCCCTCTTCCCACGTCAATCCGTAGGTCGAAACGTGAGTGGGGGAGAGTTGAATCGCCTGTCGCACCGTGTCTCGCCACGAGGCGAGCGTTTGCCCCGGCACGCCGAAGATGAGATCGAGCGAGATGTTGTCGATTTTACGGCGTAACCGCTGCATGACGTCGGCGATGTCCGTGGGCCGATGATCGCGTTCCAAAAGCTGTAACGCATTCGCATCGAACGACTGCACGCCGAGACTGACGCGGTTGATGCCGAACTCGGCGAGCAGGTCGATTTTCTCGTCGGTCAGATCGAGCGGGTTGGCTTCGAGCGAGAACTCGGCATCACTCGCCAATGAAAAAGAGTTCCGCAGCAGCGTCAGTAGTTGTCGCAGTTGCGTTGCCGGCGGATGCGTCGGCGTGCCGCCGCCAAGAAAGAGCGTCATCACCGGTTGCGATTCTGTTAGCGAGATTTCGCGTGCGAGGCACGACAGGTAGCGTTCGATGAGGTCGTCTCGTCCTGCGACGAGCGTGAAGTCGCAGTACCCGCAACGGTGCCGGCAGAACGGGACGTGGATGTACGCGGCGCGAATCATGAGATTTCACATCGACTGCGCCGCGAAGCGCAACGATCGCTTGCGCTTCGCGAACTCGTCTCCTCACAAATACTCGTTCACAATATTTTCGAGTAGTTCCTGCCGTCCCGATTGATTCGGCGCGATCTGGCCTTTCTTGATCACGTACTCCGACAGCGATTCGAACGTCGCCTTGCCGCTTTCGATCTCGGCGCCGATACCGGCGTCATAACTGCTGTAGCGCTGCTTGACGAAGTTGCTGAGCGCGCCGTCCTTGCGGATCGCGGCGGCGATTTTCGCGCCGCGGGCGAAGGCGTCCATCGCCCCGATGTGGGCGTAGAACAGGTCGATCGGCTCGAAGCTTTCGCGGCGGACCTTGGCGTCGAAGTTCACGCCGCCGGGGGTCAGGCCCTTCTGCTTCAGGATCACGAGCATGATCTGCGTCGTGAGGTAGATGTCGGTCGGGAACTGGTCGGTGTCCCAGCCGAGCAGC